>NZ_PHOA01000003.1 GCF_003687455.1 Kocuria tytonicola
CCCCCGCACCGTGAGCAGACCGGGATCGCCCGGCCCACCGCCCACGAGGGCCACCGTGCCGGGAGCCTGCACGCTCTCGGCGCCGGGGACGCCGGGGCGCTGCGGGGCCACGGGGATCTCCCCCGTCTCCAGCCGCGCGGCCAGCCACGCGGTGACGGCCTTCGCCCGCCGGGGGTCCGCACCCGCGTTGACCGCCACGGTGACCCCGTGCGCGCGAGCCACACCCGGGACCCACGCGCTGGACCCCGCGGCGTCGCCGCCCGCGACGCAGAAGACCCGCTGCTCCTCCGCCGTGCGATGCACGAGCCCCTGCACCTCGGCAGAGTCGGTGTGGGCGAGCACGAGCCACGCACCGGTGACGTCCTCCGGGAGGAACCCGCGCCGGTGCCACACGAGGGCCCCGGACTCCGCCAGCTCGGCCAGTCCCGGCTCCACCCGCGGGGCCACCAGCTCCACGGCCGCGCCCTCCGCGAGCAGCGGGGGCACCCGCCGGGCCGCCACGGGCCCGCCACCCACCACGAGCACTCTCCGGCCGGACAGGTTCAGTCCGAGGGGGTAGGTCATGGGCGGGGCTCTCCTGGCGCAGCGGTGGGAACGGGAACACGCCATGCTACGCACGGTCCCCGCTCACACTGCCCGGGCTGTCACACGGGCGTCACACGGGCCCGCGGCGGTGCCTCACTCGGTGGCGGTGCCCTGCTTCCAGTAGCCCATGAAGGAGATGTCCGTCTTGGGCACCCCGCCGCTCACGCACATCCGGCGCATGGACTTCACGGCGGAGGACTCCGCGGCCAGGAACCAGTAGGTGCCCCGCCCCTCGGAGCGCGCCGTGTTCCACACGAACTCGCTCTCGTCCTGCCACCAGGACAGCTCGGTGTGCCCCGCGGCCCAGTGCCTGCGGGCGTGCTCCGAGAGCCGCTCCCACAGCCACAGCTCCAGCTCCAGGTTGCGGTCGCGCGCCCCGCGCGGCAGCCACGTCCAGCGCAGCTCGGTGCCGCCCTCCAGGACCACGTCCAGCTCGGTGCCGTCCGCGGACGACGCCGCACGGGCCAGCGCGCGCGGACCGGCGGCCGCCACGGCGTCGCCCTCAGCGGGGACCTCCACGGCCACCGTGACGGTGCGCGGGGGAACGTAGGGGGTGTCCGCGGGGTGGTTGACCCGCACCCCCTGCTCGATGCCGTCCACGATCGCGGAGATCGCGGGAAGCGCGGTCTCGTCCCCGGCGACCACCACGTCCTGGCCGGCCGCACGGCGCTCGTCCCACGCGGCCCACCACGATCCGTCCCCAGCGGGCACGAGCAGCTGGGCGGTGTCCCCCTCCCGCACGGTGTCTCCCCACGCGGCTCCCGGGCCCATCCCGTGCTCGGGGTCCTCGTGGAGCACCACGTCGATGGCCAGCTCGGGGACGGTGGTCCCCGCGAGGTCCACTGTGGCGGCGTCGCGCACGGTGTACGTGCGCATCCAGCCGGAGCTCTCGGGCGGGGCGGCCATGAACTCGCGGCGCCACCGGGCCATGTCGGAGACGTCCACGGCCACGGAGCCGCCGCGGGTGGGCGGGATCAGCACCTTGATGTAGGAGTCCGCGCGCGGACCGGGGCCCTGGGCGCCCCACGGCAGCTCCCGCAGGGCCTCTCCCGCCACACGCACCCGCACCAGGTGCTCGCTGAGCATCTCGCGCGCTGTCACCGTGGCGTTCACGCACGCCAGCTGGGTCATGAGGACACCTCGTGGTCGTCGGCTCGGATGGGGGACGGTGCTTCCGGGGTCCGCCCCGGGGGTGCGTCGGCGCACGGGGCGGAGGGCACCGGCACGGGTCCGGGCTGCGACGCCACCGGGGATCCGTCCGATGCGCCGGGGCGCGCAGCGCCCGTGGAGAGGGGGATGACCACGCGCGCGTCGGTCACGCGGTCGTGCAGCACGCGGGCGCGCATGTCGAACACGTGGCCCACCGTGGCGTCGGTCATCACCTCGGCGGCGGTGCCCTGGGCCACCACCACCCCGTCCTTGAGGGCCACGAGCACGTCCGCGCAGCGCGCGGCCAGGGACAGCTCGTGCAGCACCATCACCAGGGTGATCCCCCGCGCACGCTGCAGCTGCCCCAGGATGTCCAGGATCTCCACCTGCCGGGCGATGTCCAGGTAGGTGGTGGGCTCGTCCAGCAGCAGCACGTCCGTCTGCTGGGCCAGGGCGAGCGCGATCCACACGCGCTGGCGCTGCCCGCCGGAGAGGTCGGTGACCTGCCGGTCCACCAGCTCGCGCAGGCCGGTGAGCTCGAGCGCCTCGGCCACGGCGGCGTCGTCCTGGGCGCGCCAGCGGCCGAACGCCCCGCGGTGGGGGTGGCGGCCCCGGGAGACGAGCTCCCGCACGCTCACGCCCTCCGGTGCCACCGGGTCCTGCGGCAGGAAGCCCACGGTGCGGGCGAAGCGCGTGCGGTGCCAGCCGCGCACGTCCTCTCCCCCCACCAGGACCTCACCGGAGGCTGGAGTGAGCTGCCGCGCGCAGGTCTTGAGCAGCGTGGACTTCCCGCAGCCGTTCGCGCCCACGAGCGCGGTGACCCGCCCCGCCGGGAACGTGACGCTCACGTCCCGCAGCACGGGGGCCCCGCCGTAGCCCACCTCCAGGTGCCGCACGGACATCTCGGGCGACGACGCCGCCCACCCGGCCCGCGCGGGACCGTCCGGTGCGTGCGGGGTCGCGGTGGTGCGTGGGGAGTTCTCGGTCACGGTGTCCCGGTCCTTGTCGTCGGTGGTCATGCCTCCGCCTTTCCGCGTCCGATGAGCAGCCACAGCAGCACGGGCGCTCCCGCCGCGGCGGTGACCACGCCCACGGGCAGGGCGAGGTCCGGAATGGCCTCGGCCGCCACGTAGTCCGAGACCACCATGAGCACCGCGCCCACGAGGGCGGCGTGGTGGGCGTGGCCCGCTCCCCCGCCCAGCCCCCGGGCAATGGGCGCGGCCATGAACGAGACGAACGCCACGGGGCCCACGGTGGAGGCCGCCACGGCCACGAGCACCACGGCGAGCGCGAGGGCGGTGATCCGCACGCCCTGCACCCTCACGCCCAGACCGGCCGCGAGCGCGTCCCCGGTGCCGAGGGCGTCCACGGACGGGGCGAGCCACGCGCACACGGGCAGCAGCACGAGCAGGCACACCGCCACGCGGGCGATGTCCTCCCAGGAGGCGGCGTTCAGGGAGCCGGTGAGCCACTGCATGGCGTCCTGCGCGGCGTAGATGTCCGCGCGCGTGAGCACGGCGTTGATGGCGCCACCGGTGAGCGCGCCGCCGGCCACTCCGGTGAGCACGAGCTTGCCGATGTTGGCGTGCGTGCCGCCCGCCGCGAGCACCACCGCGGCCATGAGGCCGATCCCGCCCACGAGGGAGCTCAGCGTCACGGCCGGCCCGGAGAGGCCGAAGACGGTGATGGCCACCACGGCGCCGAGCCCCGCCCCGGAGGAGACGCCCATGATGTCCGGTGACGCCAGGGGGTTGCGCAGCACGCGCTGGAACAGGTGGCCCGCGAGGCCGAACGCCATGCCGGTGAGGATCCCCAGCACGGTGCGCGGCAGGGTGATCTGCCACACGATGTAGTCGGCGGGTCCGGTGTAGTCGTGGGCCAGGACCGCGAGCAGGTCCGGCACAGCCACCACGTACTTGCCCAGTGCCACCCGGGCGAAGGCGGCCACGAGCAGCACAGCGAGCAGTCCGAGCGTGAGGCGGCGCGTGCGGCGTCGTGACCGGGTGCGGCCCGCCTGCACAGCGGCGAGCGTCCCGGTGGACGGTGCCGCCGGAGTGAGAGGGGCCGGGACAGTGGGGGCGCTCATGCGCTCACCGTCTTCCCGCGCAGCACAGCCACGAGTGCGGGCGCGCCGATGACGACGAGGGCGATCCCCACCTGGATCTCGCGGTCCGGCACGAGCACCCGGGCAACGACGTCCGAGACCAGCACGATGAACGGGCCCGCAAACAGACATGCCGGGAGCACCCTGCGGTAGGAGACGCCCACGAGCACGCGCACCGCGTGTGGCACCAGCAGGCCGCAGAACACGAGCGGGCCCACGAGTGCGGTGGAGGTCCCGGCGAGCAGCACCACGGCCACCCCGGCGAGCGAGCGCGTCAGGGCGGGGTGGGTGCCGAGGCCGCGGCCCAGCGCGTCGCCGAGCACGAGGGTGTCCAGGGAGCGGGCCAGCGAGCATCCCAGCACGAGGCCGACGAGAATCACGGGGGTTGCCGCGACGAGGAAGGTGCCGTCCGGGCGGGTCAGCTCCCCCACCTGCCAGCGGCGGAACGTGTCGAAGGTGGCCTGGTGGCTCAGCAGGATCGCGCTCGTGAGCGCCGTGAGCCCGGCGGAGACGGCCGCACCCGTGAGCGCGAGGGTCACGGGCCGGGCCCCGCCGCGCGCCGCGGCGGCCAGGGCGTAGATCGCGACCATGGCCACGGCGGAGCCGAGGGCCGCGAGCCACAGCTGGTGCGTGACCCCTGAGAGCCCGAATGCGGCCCCACCGAGCACCACCGCGAACGCGGCACCCGCGGTCAGCCCCAGGATCCCGGGGTCCCCCAGCGGATTGCGCGTGGCCCCCTGCAGCAGGGCCCCCGCAACCGCGAGCGCGGTCCCGGTGAGCAGCCCGGCGGCGGTGCGCCACACGCGGGACTCCACCACGGCGCCGTCGAGCGCGGGAACGCCCGGAACGGAGCCCGGGTCACCCCCGAACACGCTCGGCACCACCCGCCACGTGCTCCCGAGGTCGATCGGGCGGGAGCCGCACGAGACCGAGAGGAGCACCGAGAGCACGAGCAGCACGCCGAGCACGAGCCACGGCACGGCCCGACGCCCCGGGCGCCCCGCACGGGCGAAGTGGTCCGTGCGGACGGGGCTCGGGGCGTCGGCGCGCGCGAGGGTGCTGCTCGGGGCCACGGAGGCTAGGCCCCCAGCGCGTTCTTGATCGCCGGGACGTGGGTGTCCAGGGCGTGCGGCAGGGACAGCGGGGAGGACGAGTAGCCCGAGAGCACGTCCTGCTTGCTCGTGAGGAACAGCCCGTGGCCGGCCGCGATCGCGGGAATGGTCTTGAGCACGGAGTCGGTGCGGAACGTCTCGGCCTGGGCGTCGTCCTCCGCGGCGGCCACGAACAGGTCGCTGTGCAGCTCGTCCGCGCGCTCCTTGGGCCACTCGCGCCAGAACTCCTTCTCCGAGATGTTCTCCTTCACCACCGGGGCCAGGCTCAGACCCAGCTCGGTGAGGAAGCGGGGGCGCCCGTCCGAAGGGCCGTAGAAGCCCAGGGACTGGGTGACGTCCCCGTAGATGAAGGTCTTGCCCTGGGCGCCGCCCAGGTCCTCGGAGCGCTCGCGGATGAGCTTCTCGGTCTGGGACACGAGGTCCTCTCCGGCCTGTGCGCGCCCCAGGGCCTGGGCGGTGAGCCGCTGCATGTCCTGCCACGAGTTGACCCACGGGCCCGTGGGGTAGGCCACCACGGGGGCGATCTTGGTGAGCCGCCCGTACTCCTCCTTGGTCACCCCGGAGTTCACCGCGATGATCAGGTCCGGGCTGAGCTGGGCGAGGTCCGTGAAGTTGATCCCGTCCGACTCGTCCATGGTCTGGGGGCTCTGCCCGCCCAGCTCGGAGACCTTGGCGTCGAACCAGTCCGTGGAGCCCTTGTCGTTGCCGCCCCACGCGACCTTGGTCATGCCCACGGGGACCACGCCGAGTGCGGCCACGAAGTCCTGGGTGTTGCTGGCACCCACGCACACCACGCGCTCGGGGGCCTTCTCCACGGTGGTGGAGCCCAGGGCGTGCTTCACCGTCACGGGGAAGGTGTCGGTGGGGGCCGAGGAGGCCGTGGCACCCGCGGTGCTGCCGGAGCCGCCGCCGTCCCGGGAACCGGTGGAGCAGGCCGTGAGCCCCACGAGGGACGCGAGGGCGAGGCCGGAGCCGAGCAGGGTGCGGCGGTCGAGCTGACGCGGGCGGGGCTGGGACGAGTCGCGGGACATGGGCTCTCCTCGGGCGGGGAATTTGATAAGGCTTGCCTAACCTAATTCACCCGAACGGCCGGTCGCAAGCGGGCTTCCGGTCCCCGGCCCCGCTCTCCGCCGGGGCGCGCAGTCCGCACGCTCAGGACGTGGTGCGAATCACCTTGTGCGCGGCGGCCTGGGCCACGGGCTTGAGGGTGAGCGTGTCGATGTCCACGTGGTGCGGCAGCTCCACCGCGAACGCGCACACCTCGGCCACGTCCTCGCCCGTGAGCGGCTTCTCGACCCCCGCGTAGACCTGCTCGGCCCGGTCCTCGTCCCCGCCCAGCCGGTTGAGCGAGAACTCCGGGGTGTGCACGAGACCCGGAGCGATCTCGACCACCCGCACGTTGTGCTCGGCCTCCTCCAGCCGCAGCGCCTCGGTCATCGCGCGCTCGGCGTGCTTGGCGGCGTTGTACCCCGCGCCGCCCTCGTACGCGCGCCACGCGGCCAGGGACGTGAGGTTCAGCACGGTGCCCTCCCCGTTCGCGCGCAGGGCCGGGAGGAACGCGCGGGTCACGCGCAGGGTGCCCAGCACGTTCACCTCGTACATCCACTGCCAGCCGGTCACGTCCGCGTCCAGCACGGAGTCCGTGCCGCGCGCCCCGCCGGAGATGTTGAGCACCGCGTCCACGGTCCCCTGCTCCGCGAGCACCCGGTCCCGCAGCGCGTCCACCTGCTCCTGCACGGTCACGTCCGTGGGCACGGGCACCGCGCCCGTCTGCTCGGCGAGCGCCGCGAGCCGCTCGGCCCGGCGGGCCACGGCGTACACGGTCCACCCGCTCGCGCGCAGCCGCCGCACCGTGGCCTCCCCGATTCCCGTGGAGGCCCCGGAGACCACCGCCACCTTCCCCGCGCCCAGGGCGTGCGGCGCGGGATACCTCGATGCTGTGTTCTGAGTCATGGCAGCGAGTCTACGGAGCACGACGCCGCCCGGGCTGGTTCCGCGGACCCAGCCCATCGCGGCCTCCACGCCCCCGGCCACCCCGCGCGGGTCGCTCCCGGAGGCGCGCAGGCGAGCGGGCGGCGTCGTCGTACGGCGGTTGGAGCGGGCGGAAACGCTCGTGAGAGACTGGCGGCATGGCACATGAGACGACGGGTACAGACACGCCCGAGACCCCTGACCACGCAGCGACCCCCGCCGCGGTGACCGTTCCCGAGAAGCCCGCCCTGGAGGGCCTGGAGGAGAAGTACGCCACCCTGTGGCGCGAGAACGGGACCTACGCGTTCCGCGAGGACACGGACCGGGAGTCCGTGTACTCGATCGACACTCCCCCGCCCACGGCGTCCGGCTCCCTGCACGTGGGACACATGTTCTCCTACACGCAGACGGACGTGATCGCGCGCTACCAGCGCATGAGCGGCAAGAACGTGTTCTACCCGCTGGGCTGGGACGACAACGGCCTACCCACCGAGCGCCGCGTGCAGAACTACTACGGCGTGCGCTGCGAGCCGGGCAGGCCGTACGTCGAGGGCTACCGGCCGCCGGAGAAGCCCGCCAAGAACCAGCGGGACTGGGACGTGGTCTCCCGCCAGAACTTCATCGAGCTGTGCGAAGAGCTCGCCGTGGAGGACGAGAAGGTCTTCGAGCACCTGTTCTCCACCCTGGGCCTGTCCGTGGACTGGAACCGCACCTACCGCACCATCGACGCCCACTCCCGCAAGGTCTCGCAGCTCGCGTTCCTGAAGGACTACGAGGCCGGCAACGCCTACATGGCCGAGGCCCCCACCATGTGGGACGTGACCTTCCGCACCGCCGTGGCCCAGGCCGAGCTGGAGGACCGCGAGCGCGAGGGCGCCTACCACCGCGTCTCGTTCCACCGCCCGGACGGCGAGAAGGTCTTCATCGAGACCACCCGCCCCGAGCTGCTGCCCGCGTGCGTGGCCCTGGTGGCCCACCCGGACGACGAGCGCTACCAGCACCTGTTCGGCACCACGGTGCGCTCGCCCCTGTTCGACGTGGAGGTGGAGGTGCGCGCCCACCCGCTGGCCAAGCCGGACAAGGGCTCGGGCATCGCCATGATCTGCACGTTCGGCGACCTCACGGACGTCACCTGGTGGCGTGAGCTGGACCTGCCCACCCGGGCCCTGATCGGACGTGACGGCCGCTTCCAGGCCGAGCAGCCCGAGTGGATCGCGGACGGCGCCCCCGCCGAGCGCTACGCGGAGGTGGCCGGCAAGACGGTGTTCTCCGCGCAGCAGGCCGTGGTCGAGATGCTGCGCGAGTCCGGGGACCTGGACGGCGAGCCGAAGAAGATCATGCACCCCGTGAACTTCTACGAGAAGGGCGACAAGCCCCTCGAGGTGGTCACCTCCCGCCAGTGGTACATCCGCAACGGCGGCCGGGACGCCGAGCGCCGTGACGTGCTGATCCAGCGCGGCCGGGAGATGTCCTGGCACCCCTCGTTCATGCGCTCGCGCTACGAGAACTGGATCGAGGGCCTCAACGGGGACTGGCTGATCTCGCGCCAGCGCTTCTTCGGTGTGCCCTTCCCGGTCTGGTACCCGCTGGACGCCTCCGGCGAGCCGGACTACGAGCACCCCGTGCTGCCCTCCCCCGAGCAGCTGCCGGTGGACCCCGCCGCGGACACCGCCCCGGGCTACACCGAGGAGCAGCGGGACCAGCCGGGCGGGTTCATGGCGGACCCGGACGTGCTGGACACGTGGGCCACGTCCTCCCTGACTCCGCAGATCGCCACGGGCTGGGGCGTGGACGAGGACCTGCACGCCAAGACGTTCCCCATGGACCTGCGCCCGCAGGGCCACGACATCATCCGCACGTGGCTGTTCTCCACGGTGGTCCGCGCCGAGACCCTGGCGGGCACCGTGCCGTGGACGAACACGGCGCTGTCCGGGTGGATCCTGGACCCGGACCGCAAGAAGATGTCCAAGTCCAAGGGCAACGTGGTGGTCCCCACGGAGGTGCTGGAGAAGTACGGGGCGGACGCCGTGCGCTACTGGGCCGCCTCCGCGCGCCTGGGCGCGGACACCGCGTACGACGAGGGGCAGATGAAGATCGGGCGCCGCCTGGCCATCAAGCTGCTCAACGCCTCCAAGTTCGTGCTGGCCCAGGGCGTCACCGAGGCCTCGGTGCTGGGGTCTGGGATGGACGCGTCCGTGGTCGGCAACGACCTGGACCGTGCGCTGCTCGCCCAGCTGGCCACCGTGGTGGAGCGCGCCACCGCCGCGTTCCGCGAGTACGAGTACGCCCGCGCTCTGCAGCTGATCGAGTCCTTCTTCTGGACGTTCACGGACGACTACGTGGAGCTCGTCAAGGACCGCGCGTACGGCTCTCGCGGCGAGGCGGCCCAGGCATCCGTGCACGCCGCGCTGGCCACCACGCTGGACACCGTGCTGCGGCTGTTCGCGCCGTTCCTGCCCTTCGCCACCGAGGAGGTGTGGTCCTGGTGGCGCACCGGCTCGGTGCACCACGCCACCTGGCCCGTCACGGACGGCTGGGCGGCACTCGCCGAACAGGGCGACCCGGAGGTCCTCACCGTCGTGGGCGAGGCGCTGTCCGGGCTGCGCAAGTCCAAGTCCGAGGCCAAGGTCAAGCAGCGCACCGCCGTCACCTCCGCCACGGTCTGCGCCCCCGCAGCCCAGCTCGAGCAGCTGCGCGCGGGACTCGAGGACCTCATGGCGGCGGGCAATGCCGCGGACCTCACGCTCTCGGCCGCCGAGGGCGAGCTCGCGGTGAGCGACGTGGTCCTGGAGCAGACCGAGCAGGGCTGATCCACCGTGGCGGCCGGGCGCGGCTCCGCGACCACGACGACGCGGGGCACCACCGCGTCCCGGTCAGGCGGGTCCCCCTCCACCGCAGCGGTGAGGGGGAACCGCGGCCGGGGATCGCGCCGGCCCGGCCGCTGGACACGACTCCTGCGCCGGGCTGTGGTCGGGGTGCTCGTGGCCCTGCTGGTGCTGACCGCGGCGAGTGTGGTGGGCAACGCCCTGACCACCCCGCCCGAGACCCTCGACCCCGACGCGGGTGCGTACACCCAGGTGGACGGGGCCGCCGTGCACTACGAGCACTGGGCCGCCCCGGCCGGAAGCACCTCCGCGGCCGCCGCGCCCGTGGTCCTGCTGCCGGGGTTCGCGGAGTCCACGGTCGCGTTCCGCGCCACGGCGCCCCTGATCGCCGCGCAGGGCCGCGAGGTGTACGCCCTGGACCTGCCCGGTGTCGGCTACACCCGCGGCGGGGACACCGAGAACCTGCGCTCCCAGGCGGACCTCGTGGCGGACACCATCCGTTCCCTGGGCCTGCGGCGCCCCGTGGTCGTCGGTCACTCGCTGGGAGCAGCGGTGGCGGGCGGCACCGCCCTGTGGCACCCGGAGCTGGTGGGCGGCGTGGTCTTCGCGGACGGCGACGCCCAGGACCTCCACCTGGGTGATGGCACCTGGCGCGCACGGATCGCCCGGCTGCCCCACACCACGAGCGTCTACCGGATCGTCACCCGGTGGACCTGGCTGGACCGTTCGGCGCTGGCGCGCTCCTGCGGCTCGGCCTGCACCGCCTTCGACGGCGAGGCCGGGGCCGACCTGGCCCGCGCCTGGCTGCGCCCGATGACCCAGGGCTCGATGGAGCACGCGCTGCTGGGCTCGGCAGGACGCAGCGGCATCCTGCACCTGGAACCGGAGCAGACCCGCGCGATCGCCGTTCCCCGCGCCATCATCTGGGGCGCGGAGGACGAGCGCTCCGGCGGTTCCCTGCAGGACACCCGGGACAGGCTCGGGCACCCGGCCGAGCGGATCATCCCGGGCGCCGCCCACAACGTCATGAACGCGCAGCCGCAGGCCTTCGCCGACGCCGTGGTGGCCCTCACCGACACCTTCACCCGTGATCCCGGCAGCGGCTGCGGCGGCGCGGACTGCCCCGCCGGGAGATGACGGCAGGGCGGCGGCTCCACCCACGACGAAACCCCGCCCGGGCGCTTTCGAGGGAGCACCGGGGCGGGGTTTCCGCTGCCCTGGGGCGGGGCGCCGTGAGACGTACCGGCCACACCGGGAGGGTCAGCTGAAGTCCGGGCCCTTCTCGCGGCCGCGCTTGAGCTCGTAGAACCCGGGGTAGGACGCCAGTGCGAGCGCACCGTCCCAGACCTGGCCGGCCTCCTCGCCCTTGGGCGCGGGAGTGAACACGGGACCGAAGAAGCCCACGCCGTTCACGGCAATGCACGGGGTGCCGATGTCCCGGCCCGCGACGGCCCGTGCCTCGTCCGTGGAGGCGCGCAGGGCGGCGTCGTACTCCGTGGAGTCCTTGGCCGCCGCGAGGTCTGCGGGCAGGCCGACCTCCGCGAGGGACTCGGTGATGATCTGCTCCAGGTCCTCCACGCCGCCGGGGTGGCGGCGCGTGCCCATCGCGTCGTAGAGCTTCTTGCGGTACTCGTCCCCGTGCTGCTGCGCGGCGGCCTCCACCACGCGCACGAGCCACATGGACTCCTCGTGGCCGTGGTGGTGGTTGTCCGGGTTGTCCTCGTTGAGGATGCCCAGGGAGATGATCTTCCAGTCCACCTCCACGTCACGGACGCGCACGACCTCCTCCATCCAGCGGGAAGTCATCCATGCCCACGGGCACAGGGGGTCGAACCAGAAGTCGACGTGCTGCTTCTCTGCCATGAGAGGTCCTTTCGTGCGTTCGCTACGGCCTCACGCGGACTTGTGACGACGCCGCTCGGCCTCGATCATCTCGTGCGTGAAGATTTCGGGGTCAGCGAGCTTCGTCACGGCGTCCTCGGTGACGAGCACCGCGGCGATGTCGTCCCGGCCCGGCAGGTCGAACATCACGGGCATGAGGATGTCCTCGAGGATCGCGCGCAGACCGCGGGCACCCGTGCCGCGCTCTAGCGCGAGCTCGGCAATGGCCTCCAGGGCCTGGGGGTCGAACGTGAGCTCCACGCCGTCCAGCTGGAAGAGCTTGCGGTACTGCTTGACCAGGGCGTTGCGGGGCTCGGTGAGGATCCGCACCATGTCCGCCACGGACAGCTTGGACAGCGTGGTCACCACGGGCAGGCGGCCGATGAACTCGGGGATGAGGCCGAACTTGAGCAGATCCTCGGGCTGGACCTGCCCGGCGATGTCCACCTCGCTGGTGTCCTTGATGGGCGCTCCGAAGCCGATGCCCTTCTTGCCCGTGCGCTGCTGCACGATCTCCTCGAGACCCGCGAACGCTCCCGCCACGATGAACAGCACGTTGGTGGTGTCCAGGTGCAGGAACTCCTGCTGCGGGTGCTTGCGGCCGCCCTGCGGCGGCACGGACGCCACCGTGCCCTCCAGGATCTTCAGGAGCGCCTGCTGGACCCCTTCGCCCGATACGTCGCGCGTGATCGAGGGGTTCTCCGACTTACGCGAAATCTTGTCGATCTCGTCGATGTAAATAATCCCCTGCTCCGCCTTCTTGAGATCGAAATCAGCGGCCTGGATGAGTTTGAGAAGAATGTTCTCCACGTCTTCACCGACGTACCCCGCTTCCGTCAGGGACGTGGCGTCCGCCACCGCGAACGGCACGTCCAGCTTCTTGGCGAGCGACTGCGCGAGGTAGGTCTTGCCGGAGCCGGTGGGGCCCACCAGCAGGATGTTGGACTTGGCGACCTCGATGGCCTCCTCGTCCCCCTCGGCACCGGCCAGGGACAGCGTGTGCCCGGAGACGCCCGCGCGGATGCGCTTGTAGTGGTTGTAGACCGCCACCGCCAGCGCCCGCTTGGCGGGCTCCTGGCCGATCACGTACTCCTGGAGGTGGTCGTAGATCTGCTGCGGGCGGGGAAGCTCCGTCTGGTCCGTCTCCGCGACCTCGGTGAGCTCCTCCTCGATGATCTCGTTGCACAGCTCGATGCACTCGTCGCAGATGTAGACCCGGGGGCCCGCGATCAGCTTGCGCACCTGCTTCTGGCTCTTGCCACAGAAGGAGCATTTGAGCAGGTCAACGCTCTCTCCGATGCGCGCCATGTGTCAGCCTCACAGTTCGTCGTGGCGGGTGCTGGGACCACTCTAGGCGAGCGGCTCGCGGCACGCCGAATCCTCGTGGGCACGCGCGCGGCCACGGCCCACCGGGGTGGTGGGGCGTGGCCGCGCGCGTAGTGCTCGTGTCCGCTCAGGCCTGGGTGACCGTGGCGGGCTTGTTGATCTTGCGGGAGTCCAGGACCTGGTCGATGATGCCGTAGTCCTTGGCCTCGGCCGCGGTGAGGATCTTGTCGCGCTCGATGTCGCGGTTGATCTGCTCGGCGGGCTTGTCCGTGTGCAGCGCCATGGTCTCCTCGAGCCACGTGCGCATGCGCATGATCTCGTTGGCCTGGATCTCGATGTCCGAGGCCTGGCCGCCGCCCTGGCCCTCCATGGCGGGCTGGTGGATCAGCACGCGCGCGTTGGGCAGCGCCAGGCGCTTGCCCGGGGTGCCGCCCGCGAGCAGCACGGACGCGGCCGACGCCGCCTGGCCCAGGCACACGGTCTGGATCTCCGGGCGGATGTACTGCATGGTGTCGTAGATGGCCGTCATGGCCGTGAAGGAACCGCCCGGGGAGTTGATGTACATGGTGATGTCCCGGTCCGGGTCCTGGGACTCGAGCACGAGCAGCTGGGCCATGATGTCGTCCGCGGAGGTGTCGTCCACCTGGACGCCCAGGAAGATGATGCGGTCCTCGAACAGCTTGGTGTACGGGTTCTGCCGCCGGTAGCCGTACGGGGTGCGTTCCTCGAAGTCGGGAATCACGTAGCGGCTGGAGGGCAGCTGCGGTGCAGTGGCGTGGGGCAAGTTCATTGATCCGTCCTGAGAAGTCTGTGAGTGGTGCCTGCAGGTGCGGGCCGTGGCTACTGCGAGTCCTTCATCGTCCCGCCGCCGCCGGTCACGCCACTGGCGGACTGTGCGATGTGGTCGAAGAAGCCGTACTCCAGGGCGCGCTGGGCGTCGAACCAGTTGTCGCGGTCGTTGTCGCGCAGGATGGTCTCGAGCGTCTGGCCGGTCTGCTCGGCGGTGAGCTCCGCGAGGCGCTGCTTCATGGAGAGGATCAGCTCCGCCTGCACGCGGATGTCCGAGGCCGTGCCGCCCATGCCGCCCGAGGGCTGGTGCATGAGGATCCGGGCGTTCGGGGTGGCGTAGCGCTTGCCCGGGGTTCCGGAGGAGAGCAGGAACTGCCCCATGGAGGCCGCCAGGCCGGTGGCCACGGTCACCACGTCGTTCGGGATCAGCTGCATGGTGTCGTAGATGGCCATGCCCGCGGTCACGGAACCGCCCGGGGAGTTGATGTAGAGGAAGATGTCCGCCTCGGGGTCCTCGGCGGAGAGCAGCAGCATCTGGGAGCAGATGAGGTTGGCGTTGGTGTCCTTCACCTCGGAGCCCAGCCAGATGATGCGCTCCTTGAGGAGGCGGTTGTAGACGTAGTCGTCCTGCCCGCCCGGTGCCATGTCCTCCATGCGCGGAGTGGCCGGCGCGGCACCGTACGGCTGAATGGGAGTGGAGGTCATGAATGCCCTCTTTCTTCTGGAAGGGTCGCAGCGGCTCGCGGCGCGAGCCCGGACCCACGTACATTTCCTGACTCAGAAGCGTAGTGCTCGCCCCGTCCGCGCACCCCCGTCAGCCCGTGCTGTTCGCTGGTGGCGCATGGTGGGCCGGGGACGACGAAACGCCGCGGCCGCACCCCGGGAAGGGGCGGCCGCGGCGTCGTCTCACGCGTGCTCCGCCGGGGCGGAGGGGTGGGTCACTCGCTCTCGGGAGCCTCGGTGCCCTCGGCGTCGTCGGCCGCGCCCACGAAGGAGGACAGGTCCACGGTCTTGCCGTTGGAGTCCGTGACCTTGGCGGTCTCCAGGACCTTGGCCAGGGCCTTGCGGCGGCGCACCTCGCCCACCATCATCCCGGCCTGGCCCGAGCCGTCGAGCATCTGCGCGAACTGGTTCGGGTCCATGCCGTACTGCTGGGACATGGAGATGATGTAGTCGATCAGCTCGGACTGCTCCACGCCGACCTCTTCGGCCTCGGCCACGGCGTCCAGGATGATCTCGTTGCGGAACGCGGTCTCGGCGTTCTTGCGGACCTCGGCGCGGTGCTCCTCGGTGTCGTGGCCCGGCTCCGCGGAGGCCTGGGCCTGCTCGGAGTCGAAGTGCTGGGAGATCTGGTCCTCGATGACCTTCTCCGGCACGGGAACCTCGATGAGCTCCACGAGCTTGTCGAGCACCTTGTCGCGGGCCTCGATGCCCTGCTCCACCACGGCGGACTCGGCGGCCTGCTTCTTCAGGTCCTCCTTGAGCTCGGCAATGGTGTCGAACTCGGAGGCCAGCTGGGCGAACTCGTCGTCGGCCTCGGGCAGCTCGCGCTCCTTGACCGCGGTGACCTTGACCTTCACGGTCGCCTCGGCGCCGGAGTGCTCGCCACCGGCCAGCGTGGTCTCGAAGGTGGCGTCCTCGCCGGCGGAGAGACCGGTCACGGCCTCGTCGATGCCCTCGAGCATGGTGCCGGAGCCCACCTCGTAGGAGAGGTCGTTGGCGGCGTCGACCTCGTCGCCGTCCACCAGCGCCTGCAGGTCCAGGGTCACGTGGTCACCCTCGGCAGCGGGACGGTCCACGGCCTTGAGCGTGCCGAAGCGAGCGCGCAGCTCGTCCAGGGCCTTCTGCTCGTCCTCGGCGCTGGCCTCGCGGGCCTCCACCTGGACCTCGAGACCCTTGTAGTCCGGCAGCTCGATCTCGGGGCGGATGGCCACGGAGATCTCCACCTTGGTGTCCGCCTCGCGATTGTTCTCCTCCGGCTTGGAGAGCACCTCCACCTGGGGCTGGGACAGCGGGGTCAGCTCGTTCTCCGAGAGCGCCTGCTGGTAGAAGGCGTTGAGGCCCTCGTTCAGGGCGTTCTCCACCACGAAGTCGAAGCCCACGCGCTGGTCGATGAGCTTGGAGGGGACCTTGCCCTTGCGGAAGCCCGGGATCTGGATCTGGTTGGCCAGCTCCTGGTACGTGCTCTGCACGAAGGGCTTCAGATCCGCGTACGCGATGTCAACGGTGATCTTCGCCTCGGTGGGGTTGAGTTTCTCGACGGCGCTCTTCACTTCCGCTGTACTCCTGGGGTCGATGGGTGCTTACGGCAACGGACCGGGGTCGGTCCGGTGGGTCCTCGAACGGCGCGGCGCGGGGCGGCGCACCGTTCAGACGTCGGGGTGACAGGACTCGAACCTGCGATCTCCTGCTCCCAAAGCAGGCGCGCTAGCCACTGCGCTACACCCCGCACTCGCGTGCACGGGGCACGCGGCGAGGTTCCGCACGTGGGCGGAACCGGGCCGTCGGAGCACCCGCGGGCGCGCCGACATCACGACAGTCTATCGTGTTGCGGCCCCGGGCTCGGAAACCGTGCGGTCCGGGGCCCACGAGGGCACCGGGCGAGTGGCACGGCCCTGGTGCCTCGTGTACGCTTTCCACGTCCCCGGGGGCGTAGCTCAATGGTAGAGCCCCAGTCTTCCAAACTGGCTACGCGGGTTCGATTCCCGTCGCCCCCTCGCAGAACACCGAGAACCCCGTCGCAGCAGTGCGGCGGGGTTCTTGCGTTTCCCCGGCCGTCCAGCCGGAAGGGGTGGGAGCGAGCCTGCTCCTGGGACCGCGCCGGCCCCGGGGCACGACGCCGCCCGGTCACCGCCCGCCGTGCCTCACCCCTGGCACGCGGGGCACCAGTACAGGCCGCGCCCGTTGAGGTCCTTCGTGAGGATCGTGGCACCGCACCGCAGGCACGGCTGCCCGTGGCGGTGGTAGACGTAGTTGGCGTGCTCGGGCCAGGCCTCCGTGTCCGGGACACCCGGGCGGTCCTCGGGGTCCGTGGTGACGATCCGCCCCAGTCGCACGCCGGCCGCCATGAGCGCCACGTTCTCCTCCCACAGCCCCAGCAGGTCCTCCCCCGTGAGCGAGGTGCCCGGGGTCATGGGGTCCACCCCGCGGCGGAACAGGGACTCGGCGCGGAAGATGTTGCCGATCCCCGCGACCACGTGCTGCTCCATGAGCAGCACGCCGACGGGCCGCCGGGACCTTCCCGCGACTCGGACGAACGGCTCGGGGTCCGCGTCCGGGTCCAGGGGGTCCGGGCCGAGCTTCGCCTCCGCGGCCCGCGCCTCCTCCGGTGTCTCCGCAGTGCACAGTGCGGGACCGCGCAGGTCCGCCCAGCCGTGCTCGCCCGCGAGGCGGACCCGCACGGCACCCACGGGGGCGTCGGGAACGACCCGACCGGCGTCGTCGTACTCCACCGCCGTGGCCGCGGAGCCGGTCTCCCGCTCCCCCACCCGGCGCGGGGCGCCGATCGACGACGCCGCGGCGAAGCTCTCGTCCCCCGCGAAGCTCCAGGCCCCGTAGATGCCCAGGTGCGAGCGCAGCACCAGGACGTCCTGCGGGTCACCGGGTGCCGCGAGGTCCAGGTAGAGGTGCTTGCCGTGCGCCCGGGAGCGCACGAGCACCCGGCCGTCCAGGGCTGCGGCACCGGCGGCGAAGCGCCCCTGCGGGCTGCTCACGCGCAGCCGCTGACCCTCGAAGAGGTCGCCGATCTGACGCGCGAGTCTGTGGACGGAGTGACCCTCGGGCACGGGCGCGGACCTCCGCTCAGCTCGCGGTGAACGGGCGGGGCGTGACGGCGGAGAGCTTGCCCGCGATGTCACCGGTGCGCTCGAACTCGGCGAGCTGCCCGATGCGGCGCACGTGGCGCTCGTCCCCGGAGAACGGCTCCGCGAGGAAGGCGAGGGCGAGCTCGAGCGCCTCCTCGAACTCGTGCTGGCGCCCGCCGAGGGCCATCACCTGGGCGTCGTTGTGCTCGCGGGCGAGCTTGGCGGTGTCCGTGTTCCACACCAGTGCCGCCCGGATGCCGGCCACCTTGTTCGCGGCCATCTGCTCCCCGTTGCCGGAGCCCCCCAGCACGATGCCGAGGGAGTCCAGGCCGTTCTCGCGGTCCTCGCGCACGCCCTGGGCGGCGCTGATGCAGAAAGCGGGGTAGTCGTCCGCGGCGTCGTACTCCACGGGACCGTGGTCGATCATCTCGTAGCCGTGCTCGGTGAGCCGGGCCATGAGGTGGTGGGACAGGTCGAGGCCCGCGTGGTCGGTGGCGATGTGCACGCGCATGGGTTCTTCAGCAACTCCTCGGTGGGGTGCGCGGCGCCGGGGACCCGGGACGCGCGGACGGCATGTGTCCCCACTGTAGCGCCGGGCCCGGCGCCGGCGGGGCGGGTCCCACGGGCCCGCGGGACGGGTAAGGGCGGTGCGTGCGGCGCGGGTGGTGCCGACCGGACCCGCCGGAGCGCGCGGACGTCCCCGGGGCGGTCCGCCGCGGCCCGGCGGGGCTGCGGGGCGGCGTGCGCCACGGTCTCCGCCGCGAACCGTGCACAGGGTGTGGCGACTGCCATAATGGCCAGATGCGCCGCGTGCGCATCGAATTGTCGTCGAGGAGAGGAACGCCGTCGTGCCCGGAACCAATCTGACCCGAGCGGAGGCCGCCGAGCGCGCGCGGAACATCTCGGTGGAGTCCTACCACGTGGCGCTGGACCTCACGGGCGACCCCGAGACGTTCCCCGTCCGCACCGAGGTGGTGTTCACCGCCGGGCCGGGGACGAGCACGTTCATCGACGCGATCACCGCGTCCGTGGACTCCGTGACCCTCAACGGCACGGCCCTGGACCCCGCCGAGGTCAGCGACGGCGAGCGCATCCAGCTCCCCGACCTCGCCGAGCGCAACGAGCTCGTGGTGGAGTCCCGCATGCACTACATGAACACGGGTGAGGGTCTCCACCGTTTCGTGGACCCCGTGGACGGGGAGGTGTACCTCTACTCCCAGTTCGAGGTGGCGGACACCCGGCGGATGTTCCCGGTGTTCGAGCAGCCGGACCTGAAGGCCACGTTCCGCTTCACCGTGACGGCGCCCGCCGAGTGGGCCGTGGTGTCCAACCAGCCGACCCCCGAGCCCGTGACGGTCTCCGAGGGCGTGGCGCGCTGGGACTTCTCCCCCACCCCGGTGATGTCCTGCTACGTCACCGCCCTGGTGGCCGGGCCGTACCAGAGCACGCACGACAGCCTGGTCTCCGCGGACGGGCGGACCATCGAGCTGGGCCTCTTCGCACGCCGCTCCCTGTTCGAGCACATGGACGCGCAGGAGATGTTCGAGATCACGAAGCAGGGCTTCGAGTTCTACGAGTCCCAGTTCGCCACGCCCTACCCGTTCGAGAAGTACGACCAGCTCTTCGTCCCGCAGTTCAACGCCGGTGCCATGGAGAACGCGGGCGCCGTGACGTTCGTGGAGTCCTACATCTTCCGCTCCAAGCCCGCCCAGGCGCTCGTCGAGCGCCGCGCCATCACCGTGCTGCACGAGCTCGCGCACATGTGGTTCGGGGACCTCGTGACCATGCGGTGGTGGAACGACCTGTGGCTCAACGAGTCCTTCGCGGAGTACATGTCCACGCTGGCGTGCGCGCAGAACACCCGGTACACCAATGCCTGGACCACGTTCGTGGCCGGTGAGAAGTCCTGGGGCTACGCGCAGGACCAGCTGCCCACCACGCACCCCATCAAGGCCGAGATCCCGGACCTCGAGGCCGTGCTCGTGAACTTCGACGGCATCACCTACGCCAAGGGCGCCTCGGTGCTCAAGCAGCTCGTCGCGTGGGTGGGCCAGAAGGAGTTCATGGCCGGACTCAGCCGGTACTTCGACAAGCACGCGTGGTCCAACACCGAGCTCTCGGACCTCATGGTGGAGCTGGAGGCCGCGAGCGGGCGCGACCTCGGGGACTGGTCCGAGCGCTGGCTCGAGACCGCGGGGGTGAACACGCTGGTCCCGCGCGTGGAGACGGACGACGACGGCGTCATCACGTCCTTCGCCATCGAGCAGATCGGCCAGGAGGGCCACCCCACCCTGCGTCCGCACCGCGTGGCCGTGGGCTTCTACGACCACCACGAGGACACCGGGCGCCTCACGCGCACGTTCCGCGTGGAGCTGGACGTGGACGGCGAGCGCACCGAGGTCCCGCAGCTCGTGGGCCGGGAGCGCCCGGACCTCGTGCTGCTCAACGACGACGACCTCGCCTACGTCAAGATCCGCCTGGACGAGTGCTCGCTGGCCACCGCGATGACCCACATCGGGGACTTCGAGGAGTCCCTGCCCCGCTCGCTCGTGTGGGCCGCGGCGTGGGACGCGGTGCACGACGGCGTGAGCCCGGCGAGCGACTACGTGCGCCTGGTGCTCTCCAACGTGGGCCACGAGACGGACTCCACCGCCATCCAGGTCCAGCTGCGCCAGCTGGACGCGGCACTGGACCGCTACCTCGCCCCGGAGCACGCGGACGAGGTGCGCGCGGCCGCCGCGAACACGCTCTGGGACCTCACGGCATCCGCCGAGGCGGGCTCCGACCAGCAGTGGCAGTTCTTCCGCGCCTTCCTGCGCCGGGCCTGCACCGAGGCGCAGCTCGACCGCGTGGCGGGCTTCTTCCGCGGCGAGGGCGTTCCCGACGGCGTGGAGCTGGACACGGACACCCGGTGGGCGGTGCTCACCGCCCTGGTGGCCGCGGGCCGCGCCGGTGCCGAGGACGTGGACGCCGCCCTGCGCGAGGACAACACCGAGACCGGGGCCATTGCCGCCGCCACCGCGCGGGCCGCGGTCCCCACGCCCGAGGCGAAGGCCCAGACGTGGCGGCTCGTGGTGGAGCAGGGCGCACTGCCCAACTCCCAGCAGCAGGCCGCGATCGCCGGGTTCTTGCGCGTGCACGACGACGCCCTGGTGGCCCCGTACGCCTCCCGCTACTTCGAGGAGGTCACCGGGGTGTGGCGCGGGCGCACGCACGAGCTCGCCCAGCAGATCGCGGTGGGGCTGTTCCCGCGCCACGCCGCGCAGGACACGGTGGACGCCGCGCAGCGCTTCCTGGACGGCCTCGACCCCGAGCTGAGCGGTCTGCGCCGCATCGTGCTGGAGCGCCAGGACGGCGCCCGACGCGCGGTCCGCGCCCAGCAGGTGGACGCCGCCGCGCTCGCCACGGACGGCGCGGAGACCGGCCGGTGAACGACGCCGCCACCCCCGGCTCCGCGGGCTCTCCCGGCCCCACTACGGGCCCGGGCGAGACCGCCTCGCCCGAGCGGCTCTCTTCCGAGGCCGCGGCCCCGAGCGGACGGCGCACGTTCACCCTCGGTGCCGTGGGCTCCCGCTCGGCCGGCGCGCCCGTGACCCAGCCGCCCCAGCAGGTGGGGGACGCGCGGGAGGCGGCCGAGGCGTCGTCGTCGGACTCGTTCTACGCGCAGGTGGGCGGGCACGAGACGTTCGTGAAGCTCACCCGGGAGTTCTACGCGCGCGTGGCCGAGGACCCGGAGTTCAAGGCCCTGTACCCGGAGCAGGACCTCGGTCCGGCCGAGGAACGGCTGCGGATGTTCCTGGAGCAGTACTGGGGCGGGCCCACCACGTTCTCGGAGCAGCGCGGGCACCCTCGGCTGCGGATGCGCCACGCCCCGTTCCCCGTGGACTCGTGGGCGCGCGAGACGTGGCTGCGGCACATGCGCGCCGCCATGGACGCGGTGGAGCTGTCCCCGCTGCACGACGGCATCATGTGGGACTACTTCGACCGCGCGGCCCACGCCATGGTGAACCGCCCGGGCTGATCCTGGCGGGCGCCGCGGTGGGCTCAGCGCTGCGGCTTGACCAGCACGTGGCCGGCGGCGGTGCTCAGCCGCACCCATTGCCCGCTCTGCTCGGCGGCCACCTGGACCTGCTGCACCGTGGGCGGAAGGAAGCCCAGGACGTCCAGGGCGAACGCGGCACCGTCCGGGATGGCGGGGCTCTCCGGCGGTCCCCACCCGGAGGCTGCGCCCCACACGCGGGAGCGCACCTTCTGCACCACGGCGGCGCCCGAGTCCACCGGGACGGCGTCCGAGACCGCCTGCACGCCCCGGCGCGCCACGTCCCGGACCCGCTCGGCGTCCACCGCGCCCACCCCGGACCAGCCGCCGCGGGGCGCGACAATGCCGGCCCAGGAGGCGGAGACCTGCTGGGGCGGGGCACTCAGCCACACGGCGTCGTCGTCAGGGGCGCCCTCCCCCGCCGTGCGCGCGAGCCGGTCCGTGATGGCGGACGCCGCCACGGTCACGTCCAGCGCGGCGGGTTCGGCGAGACCCACCGTGCGCAGTCCCAGGACCACGGGGGCGCTGTCCAGCAGACCCGCGGGGTGGACCACCGAGACCCACACCGCGAGCACGCGGCCCGCGCCCTGCAGCCGCACCGCGGCCTGGGGGTCCACCGAGCGCGCGCGGCTGAGGTAGGTGGCCAGGTCCGCCGCGTCCCGGCGGTCCAGCAGCGCGAAGCCCTCGGGATGGGCGTCCCGGGGGGAGCTCATCGGGCGTGCGGGTACTTGACGTCGTCCTCCAGGGTGGCCAGCAGGGCCCGGTGGTCCTCCGAGAGCTTGACGCTCCTGCCGGACTCGGGGTCCATGACCACGATCACGGATTCGCCCTGCGCGTACACGTGGGAGCCGTCCTCCTCCTGCAGGCTGTAGGAGATGGTGAACGACGAACCGCCCACCCGCGAGATCCACGTGCGCACGTAGACCGGGTCCATGCGGAAGAACAGCTGCTCCTTGTAGTCCACGCTCTGGTGCGCCACCACGGTGCGCAGCTCTCCCACGGACTCGCGGAACGTGGTGTCCTCCGGGATCCCGTGGTCCGGGTCCTTCGTGATGGGCGACGCGGTGAGCCGCACGCGGGCGTCCTCGAAGTAGCGCAGCATGGTCACGTTGTTGATGTGGCCGTACTGGTCCTGGTCGAAGAAGCGCATCTGCACGGGCACGTTGAGGGAAGTCATGCTCCCATCACACCACACTCACGCCCCGGTTTAGAGTGGGTCCATGACTCTGGACCCGACCCAAGACCCCGTGGGCTCCCTCATCACCATGCTCGACCTCGCGGACGGCGGCGGCGCCCGCACCACCGAGGACATCTTCGTGGGACGCACCATCACCACGCCGCGCGCCCGCGTCTACGGTGGACAGGTCCTGGCCCAGGCGGCGATGGCCGCGATGCGCACCGTGGACCCCGAGCGGGCCATCCACTCCCTGCACGCGTACTTCCTGCGCGGCGGGGACATCGAGCTGCCCATCACGTTCGGCGTGGAGCGGGTGCGGGACGGCCGGTCCTTCTCCGCGCGCCGGATCCACGCGTACCAGGAGGGCAAGACCATCCTGTCGATGATCGCCTCCTTCCAGGTGCCCGCGGAGGGGCTGGAGCACCAGGACGAGATGCCGCAGAACGTTCCGGACCCGGAGTCCCTGCCGTCCCTGCGCGAGACGTTCGGCGCCCTGGACATCCCCGAGGCCCGGGCCCAGGCGTTCGAGCGGCCCTTCGACATGCGCTACATCACCGAGCCGCTCTTCCTGCCGTGGCAGGGCCCCACGGACTCCTACAACGCGGTGTGGGTCAAGGCCCTGGCCCCCCTGCCGGACGACCCCGCCATCCACCGTGCGGCCCTGGCGTACGTGTCCGACTACACGATGATGGAACCCATCCTGCGCCGCCACGGCCGCTCGTGGGGCGAGCGCGGCATGAACGTGGCCTCCCTGGACCACGCCATGTGGTGGCACCGCTTCGCACGCGCCGACGAGTGGATCCTGTACACGCAGACCTCCCCGAGTGCCTCCTCGGCCCGCGGGCTGTCGATCGGGAAGATGTTCACCCGGGACGGCAGGATGATCGCCACCACCGCGCAGGAGGGCATGATGCGCCTCCCCGAGTTCCAGTGAGCACCACCCCGGGCGCATGTGAGGCCCCCGGGGACGACGCAGGGCCGGAGGCACGTGCCTCCGGCCCTGCGTCGTGCGTCGCTCAGTGGCGCGCGAGCAGCGGGTGGGAGCGGCAGAGCAGCACCCCGAGCACCACGAGCGCGAGTCCGAGCACGAGCGAGACGCCGTAGCCGGTGATGCTGGCGAGCACCAGCCCCGCCGAGGCGCCGATGGTTCCGCCCAGCATGGAGATGGAGCTCAGCAGCGTGAAGTCGGCGCCCGCGTGGCCCGGGCGGGAGATGTCCAGGTTCACGGCGTAGATGCCCGTGTTCATCACGGTGTAGCCCGCGAGCACACCGCACGCCCCCACCACACCGAAGCCCACCTGCGCGCCGTGCGGCACGGCGAGAGCGCTCCACACGACCGGGACGAAGCACGCGCCGCCGAGCAGCTGGACCGCCGCCCCGATCAGCAGGGCAGTCCCGCGTCCGTACCGGCGGCACAACCGCCCGCCCAGCAGTGCCGCGCCGAGCGCGGGGGCCGCGGCAACCACGGACGTCACCGTGCCGATGAAGCCGAGGGACCACCCGGCGTCCACGAGCGCGGGGGTCACGAGCGACCACACCGCCGCCGAACCCAGCGCCACGAGCGGCACGGCCACGAGCCCCCACACACGGGCCCCGGGGACGCTCAGCACACCGAACATGGCCGAGAGCCTCCCCACCTCGGGGTCCGGGACCACGCGCTCGGTCTCGCTGTGCCGCAGCACGGGGACCATGGCGAGCGCGGTGCACAGGGCCAGCACCACGACGGCCGCACGCCACCCCCACGCGTCGTAGATCAGCAGGGCCAGGCCGCCGCCGATCACGGTGCCGATGTAGCTCGCGCCCACCTGGATGCCCGCGCCGAGGTCGTGCTGCTCGCTCGTGAGTCCGCGCACGGACAGGGCGTCCGCGGCAATGTCCTGGGTGGCGGAGAAGACCACGAACGCGGCGGCCAGTGCCACGACCGCCCCCAGGCCGTCCTGGGGGTCCCCGACCACGGCCATGGCCAGCAGGGACACCACCATCAGCGGCTGGAGCACCAGCAGCCACGAGCGGAAGTGGCCGCGGGAGCGCCCCGGGGACCAGCGGTCCAGCAGGGGCGCCCACAGGAACTTCAGCGGCCACACGAGCGCCAGCAGCTGCAGCAGCCCGAGCGTGCCGAGGTCCGTGCCGCCGTCCCGCAGGATGCCCACCAGCCCGGTGGAGAGGAACGAGGCCCCGATGAACTGGGTGGTGTACAGCGCCCAGAGCAGCCACCAGAAGCCGTTGCTGGTCCGCACCGGGGCGGTCTCGGGTGCGGTCAGGGTGCTCATGTGCTCCTCCAGTACGCCGTGGCGTCGATGTTCGTGCGCGGCACGCCGTAGCGGGTCCGCAGGGTGGTGCTCAGCGTCCGGTTCTGCTGCGCCTCCACGGCGATCCAGAACCTGTCACCGGCCGCGGGGTGCTCCGTGTCCCAGTGGCTCAGGACGGCGTCCGCGAGCTCCTCGCCCTCCCCGCGGCGCCGGACGCGGCGTACCCGGTGGTGCTCGGCGGCGGCCAGCGGGAGGGACTCGTCCTCGGGGTTGCGGTACTCGAACCACACCTCCACGTCCCGGGAGGAGAGCCGGGTCAGCATCGAGTTCACGGCCGGCAGGCTCGCGGGGTCCCCCACGATCACGGTGCGCCCCGGAAAGTCCGCGTCGAGTGCCGCGGATGGCGCCTCGGGAGTCCCGCGGCGGGGGTTCTTCTTGGGCTGCCACGGCGGGGTGCTGCCCAGCAGCGAGGCACGGATGGTGTCCCCGGGTGCGCACGTGCGCGCCCAGTCGGACGCCGCACCCGCGTGCAGGGCGAACTCCAGGTCGAACAGGCCCTCCTCGGGGCGCGGGTCGATCACCGTGAACGCGCGCTGGTGGTCCCTGCCCTCGTGTGTGAACCACAGCCGCAGCCACAGCGTGGGGAACGGGGTGTGCCGGGCCAGGAACCCCTCGTCCCGCACCGTGATGCGCGCATAGGTGGGGCTCACGTCCCGCCGGGACACCACCGTGAGCCTGGTCTCCGAGGCACCCAGGGCGCGCACGGCCAGTCGTTCCCAGTGGGGCATGGTTCTCCTCGCTCGGTGGGCGCCCGCGGGCGCCGTGATCTCGGTCTCAGTCAGGACGACGACGCCGGGCCGGTCCCCCGCGCGCTGCCGCGCCTCTCGGGGCCAACCGGTTCCCGGGGCGCCGCGCGGAGCGGGTTCGCGACCCGGGCGCGACTGTCCAAAGCCTGATGCTTAGGTTAGCCTAACCTGCTGTCGAATAGGTGACGAATTTGTATCTTATTACGTCCCACGAGTGCACCCGACGGAAAGAAGCACTGTTCCATGAGTTCACCCCTGCTGCACCAGGACACCGTTGCGGATCTGATGCGGGACGTCACCGCGGCCACGGCCGCCGGCGCCGCACGGATCGCAGGCGCCCAGCAGCCCCACGAGCCCGCCGAGCACCGTGACGTGGCGGGGGCCGTGGAGCGCATCGACCTGGACACCCCGCTCGGGGACTTCGACGCCACCGTGGAGGAGCTGGACCGCACGTGGCTGCGCCACGCCGTGTGGTTCCACCACCCGCGCACGCTCGCGCACCTGAACTGCCCCGTGGCCGTCCCGGCGGTGGCCGCGGAGGCGCTGGCGGCCACGGTGAACGTGTCCATGGACACGTGGGACCAGTCCAAGGCGGCCACCGCGATCGAGCGCTCGCTGCTGTCCTGGACAGCGGGGCGCATCGGCTTCCCCGCCACCGCGGACGGCATGTTCACCCCGGGCGGGACCACCTCCAACCTGCAGGCCCTGATGCTGGCCAGGGACGAGGCCCTCGAGGCGAGCGGGCAGCAGCCGGGGGCAGCGCCGCGACCGGTGCGGGCGGCGTCGTTGCGCATCCTGGCCAGCGCCGAGAGCCACTTCTCGGTGGTCACGGCGGCGCGGATCCTGGGTCTCGACGACGACTGCGTGATCCCCGTGCCGGTGGACGAGACTGGCGCGCTGTCCGTGGCCGCGGCGCGCCGGACGGTCGTGGACCTGCGGGAGCAGTCGCTCACGCCCATGGCGGTGGTGGCCACGGCGGGCACCACGGACCGGGGGATGGTCGATCCGCTGCCCGAGCTCGCGCGGCTGTGCGGCGAGCACGGGATCTGGCTGCACGTGGACGCCGCGTACGGGGGCGGGCTGCTCGTCTCCCCCACGCACCGCGACCGGCTGGCCGGGATCGAGCACGCGGACTCGGTGACCGTGGACTACCACAAGACGTGGTTCCAGCCCGTGAGCTGCTCGGCCGTGGTGGTGCGCAACGGACGCACCCTGCGCCACTGCGCCCACCACGCGGCCTACCTCAACCCCGCGGACACCCCCGAGCCCAACCAGGTGGACCGCTCGCTGCAGACCACGCGCCGCTTCGACGCCCTCAAGTTGTGGGTCACGCTGCGCACCGTGGGCCCGGACGCGATCGGCGGGATGCTCGACACCGTGATCGACCTCGCGGCGCGGGTCGCGGACGTACTGCGCGCGGACCCCCGCTTCGAGCTCGTGTGCGAGCCGATCCTGAGCACGGTGCTGTTCCGCTGGCTGCCGCCCGCCGACGGCCCCGCACCCGGGGATCCCGACCCGTGGGTGCGCGCGATCCGCCGCGCGGTCTGGGACACGGGCCGCGCCACGATCGCCGAGACCGAGGTGGCCGGGCGCCCGTGCCTCAAGCTCACGCTGCTGAACCCCGAGACCACCCTGCAGGACGTGCAGGGCGTCCTGGAGCTGGTCCACGAGACCGCTCTGCCCCTGACCGAGCACCAGAACACCGGAAAGGCCTGCGCATGACACCCCACGAGACCCCGTCGCCCACCGCGTGCCCCGCGGACCGGGGCACCCCCGAGCTGCCGCTGGACCTGCTGTGCGTGGGGGTGGGACCGTTCGGGCTCGGACTCGCGTGCCTCACGGACCCCCTGCGGGACGTGCGCGCCGCGTTCCTGGACGCCGCGGACGGCTTCGACTGGCACCCCGGGCTGCTGTTCGAGGACGCCACGCTGCAGGTCCCGTTCCTCGCGGACCTCGTGACCATGGCCGATCCCACTTCCAGGTTCTCCTTCCTGCAGTGGCTCAAGGAGACGGACGAGCTGTACCCCTTCTACGTGCGGGAGTCCTTCTACCCCCTGCGCCGGGACTACAACGCGTACTGCCGCTGGGCCGCCGAGCGGGCACGCGGGATCCACTGGGGCCACCGGGTCACGGAGGTCACCCGGCCCGCGGGCGAGGGCCCGTGGTGCGTCACCGCGGCGGCACGCGGCGAGACGCGCACGTGGTGGACCCGTCACCTCGTGGTGGGCGCCGGAACCGTGCCCACCGTGCCGCCGCAGCTGGAGGCGGTCGCCGGGGACACCGTCCACGCCGGGGACTACCTGGGGCACCGGGAGGATCTCCTGCGCCGACGCCACGTCACGGTGGTGGGCTCCGGACAGTCCGCCGCGGAGGTGTTCCTGGACCTCGTCAGCGCGCCGGACGCGCCCGCCGTGGACTGGATCACGCGCTCCCCGCGCTTCTACCCCATGGAGTACTCGAAGCTCAGCCTGGAGCTGACCTCCCCCGACTACCTGGACCACTTCCGGGCCCTGCCCGAGGCGGACCGGGAACGGCTCAACGCCTCCCAGCCCCAGCTGCACCGCGGCATCTCGGACGACACGATCGACGCGATCCACGAGGCCCTCTACGTGCGCCGCCACGCGGACGCGGCCCCCGTGCGGCTCGTGGCCGCGACCGAGCTCACGGACGCCTGGCACGAGGGCGGGCGCACCGTCCTGCGCTGGCGCAGCACCGAGAACCACCGCGTGCGCGAGACCGTCACGGACGCCGTGGTGGCCGCCACCGGCTACCGCCCCGCGGACCTGGACTGGCTCGCACCGGTCACCGACCAGCTCTCGACCGACGCCGCGGGCCGGCTGAGCCCGGACCGGCACCACCGCGCGAGCCCGGACGGCACCGTGCACGTGCTCAACCACGGCGAGCACACCCACGCGCTGACGGCCCCGGACCTGGGCATGGGACCGCTGCGCAACGCGCACGTGCTGGCCCACGTCACCGGCCGGGCCCCGTACGCCACCGAGGAGCACACCACGTTCCAGAGCTTCGGCCGGATCCCCCAGGGCGACACCGTTCCCCGCCTCGCGGCCGAGCGTTGGGGGGACGGTGCGGTGGAGGTCCGTTCCCAGGACCGCACGTTCTCGCTGCGCCCCGTGGATCCCGAGCGCGATCTCGCCCTGCTCCACGGGTGGCTCAGTGCGCCCCGCGCCCACGCCTGGGAGCTGGTGGACGCCACCCCCGAGCAGGTGCTCGCGGAGTACCGCCGGATGGCCGCCGCCCCCGGGGAGGACGCCTGGATCGTGAGCGAGCACGGCACCCCGCTGGCCCTGCTGGAGACCTACGACCCCGCCCGCAGCCCCCTGGCCGCCGTGTGGCCCGTGCGCGACGGCGACGCCGGTCTGCACCTCTTCGTGGCCCCCGCCGACCGCCCCGTTCCCGGCACCACGCGCGCCGTGATGGCCGCGGCCCTGCGGTTCCTGTGGTCGGACCCCGGCGTGCAACGGGTGCTCGTGGAGCCGGACGTGCGCAACGAACGGATCCGGGCGATCAACCGCTGGGCCGGGTTCCGGGAGGTCGGCGAGGCCCGCCTGCCGGGCAAGACCGCGTGCGTGAGCGTGGTCGAGCGCCCCGCCGCGCAGGACGACGCCGCGCCCGTCCACGGTGCCGCGCGCGCCCGCGGTGCCACCTCCGACCGCAGCACCGACCCCGCCGCCCCCGTGAGCGACCGCGCCGGGCGGCAGGCGCCCGAGCACGCGGCGTCCCCGTGCACCACGAGCACCCGTGCGGAGGCCGACCGGTGAGCCCCCGGACGAGCACCGCCCACGTGCCCTCCGCATCCGGTTCCGCCGCCTCGACCTCGGGCGCGGCGAAGCCCCCGCAGCCCGGCGGGACGACCGGCGAGGACAACGCCGTCGAGACGGACGGACAACGCGCGACCGCGAACGCCCACCACATGCGCGGCGCCGTCATGGACCCCTCCGGGGCCGAGGCGCCGCGTCAGCGCCCTGCGAGCAACGAACCCGCGGGCGGTGACCGTGCGTCGTCGTCCGCTGTGCGGCCCACCCCCGCACCCGCGCTGGACCGCCAGACCGCGCGGGCCCTGGAACGGGACGTGCTGGCCAAGATGTTCTCCGAGTTCAGCCACGAGCGCATGCTGCGCCCCGAGCGCTCGGGCGCGGGCTGGACCGTGGCGGACGGCACGGGAGCACCGTGCTGGTACTTCGAGGCCACGCGCCACCCGCTGGAGCACTGGGAGGTGGACCCGGCGTCGGTGCGGCGCATCGTCCCCGGGTCCGCGGACCGCGAGCCGGACGCCCAGCAGGCCGTGCTGGACCTGCGGGACGTGCTGGGGCTCAGTGACGAGATGCTGCCCCTGTACCTGGAGGACCTCTCGGCGACCATGTTCTCCATGGCCCAGCGCCGCGCCGCTCCCGCCCCCACCGCGGCGGAGCTCGCGCACGCGGACCTCGCGGACGTGGAGCGCTTCCTGGACCGTGGCCACCCCGGGTTCGTCGCGAGTTCCGGGCGTGTGGGCATGGGCGCCGCCGAGCAGCACGCCTGGGCGCCGGAGGCCGCGGAGCCGACGCCGCTCACGTGGCTCGCGGCGCGCCGGAGCCTGTGCGCGGTGTCCCTGGGCGGGCACCTCACGGACGCCGAGCACCTGGAGCGCCACCTCACGCAGACGGAGCTCGAACGCTTCCGTGCCGCCGTGCGCGCGGTCGGCGAGAACCCGGACGAGTACACGGTGGTCCCGGTGCACCCGTGGCAGTGGGAGCACCGCATCCTGCCGGGGATGCTCCCGGACGTGCTGCGCCGGGACCTCGTGCTGGTGGGTCAGGGCGAGCACGCGTGGCGGGCGCAGCAGTCCCTGCGCACGTTCCTGGACGTCACCGACCCGCGGCGGGACTACGCCAAGACCGCCATCGGGGTGCACAGCATGGGCTTCCTGCGCGGGCTCTCCCCCGCGTACATGGCCACGATGCCCGCGATCAGCGACTGGCTGCACGAGATCGTGTCCGCGGACGAGCTGCTGAGCGGCAGCGGCATCCGCGTGCTGCGGGAGCACGCCGCGGTGGGCTACACCGGGGACGCGCACCACCGCAGCGGGCTCCGCTCGGACCACACCAAGCAGCTCGCGGCCCTGTGGCGGGAGTCCCCCGTGGCCCTGCTGGCACCGGACGAGCACGCCGCGAGCCTCGCCGGGGTGCTGCACACGGACCGGGAGGGCCGCCCCCTGGCCGGGGCGTGGATCGAACGCTCCGGTGTCTCCCCCGCCGAGTGGGTGGCCGCCCTGCTGGACGTGTACCTGGTGCCGGTGGCGCACCTGCTGCTGTCCCAGGACATCGCCCTGATGCCCCACAGCGAGAACGTCATCCTGCGGCTGCGGGACGGACTGCCCGTGGGGGCGTTCTGGAAGGACCTGGGCGAGGAGGTCGCGGTGCTCAGCGAGCGCCCCCTGCCGGAGGGCATCGAGCGGATCCGCGCGGTGACCGAGCCCGAGGAGCGGGAGCTGTCCATCCACACGGACGTCCTGGACGGCGTGCTGCGCCACCTCGCGGTGCTGCTGCACACCACGGGCGTGCTGGACGAGACCCAGTTCTGGGCGCTCGCCGCCCGCGCGCTGGACTCCCACCGTGCCCGGTTCCCGCAGCACTGGCGGGAGCTGGACCTGTTCCGGGAGAGCTTCGCCCACTCGTGCCTGAACCGGCTGCAGCTGCGCAACCCCCAGCAGATGGTGGACCTCACGGACCAGTCCGCGTCCCTCACCTACGCGGGGCGGCTGGAGAACCCGCTGGCCACGTTCCGGGACGGCGCACGGTGAGCGCGGGAGCCGGCTGGCAGCTGTTCCGCGACCCCCACGGGGTGCCCCACGTGCAGGCCGAGGACCTCACCGCGCTCGCCCACGGCCACGGGTACGTCACCGGGGTGGACCGCGCCTGGTACGCGGAGGTCCTGCGACGCCGGGCCGAGGCGCGCTCCGCGGAGCTCGTGGGCCCGGACGCCCTCGACGCCGATCAGCTGAGTCTCGCGGTGGACGTGGTGGGCACCGCGCGGCGCTGGTGGGAGGCGTCGTCGCCCGAGGACCGCGCGTTCTTCGCGGCCTACGCCCGCGGGATGAGCGAGGCGCTGGCCGAGGTGTGGGTTGAGACCCCCCAAGCCCGCGCGGCCGGGGTGGCGGACACTCCCGTCCGGCCGTGGGACCCGTGGACCCCGGTCGCCGTGCACCTGGACGCCCACCTGCTCACGGGCAGCCTGCCCGAGCAGCTGTGGCGACGCCGCGTGCGCGCCACCCTGGGCGAGGCGTGGGTTCCCGTGCTGGACGCCGAGTCCCCGGCGGCCGCCGGGTCCAACGCGTGGCTCGTGCCCGGTCACCTCTCCGCCAGCGGCGCGCCCCTGCTCGCGGCGGACCCGCACCGGATCGTGGAGGAGTCCGGACCGTACCAGCCGGTGTGCCTGTCCGCGCCGGGCCTGCGGGTGCGGGGGCTTGCGCTCGTCGGTCTGCCGGGGGTGCCCCACTTCGGGCGCACCGAGTCCGCGGCGTGGGCCATCACCGCTGCCATGACGGTCACCGAGACGGTCACGGACGTGGCCCTGGAGCACCGGGCCGGTGCGTGGCGCGTGGCGGACACGGGCGAGCCCCTCGAACGGCACCGCACGGTGCTGCGGGCGGGGGACGGCGTGGAGCGACCGTGCTCCGTGTGGCGCTGCGCGGCGGGCTTCGTGCTCCCCGGCACCGGGGCGGATCAGAACGCCCTCGACGACGCCGCGGCCGGCGACCGCGCGACCGTCACCGTGGTGACCCCCGCCCCCGTGCCGGACACCGCGCGGGCGCTCGCGGCATGCCGGGAGACCCTGCTGGCGCGCACCGCGGATGACGTGCTGGACGCCTTCACCGGCTGGGCGGTGCCGTGCAACGACCTGCTCGCGGCGGACGGCGAGGGAGCGTGCCGCCACGCCGTGGTCGGGGCGTTCCTCGGGGAGCACGAGCCGCGCCGCGAGCTGCGGGAGATCACGGTGCGCGCCAACCAGCGGCCTTCCTCCCCCGGCGGATCGGCGGCCCGGCTGGCGTGCGCGTCCCCGCACCGGGCGCAGCGCGCCACCGCACTGCTCCGGCACGCGGTGGACCGGCACGGCACCGTGACCCTGGAGGACCTGGCCGCCGCGCAGCTGGACACCGCCGCCCCGCACTGGCCCGGACTGTTGAGGTCCCTGTTTGCAGAGCCCGCTCCGGGATCGGCGTCGGCCGCCCCGGAGACTGGAAGGGGTGCCACGCACCCGGCAGGTGGGCCCGCTCCGACACCGGCTTCCGGCCCAGCACCGGCTGCGGACCCAATACTGGATGCGGGCCCGGGCGCGGCCTCGAGTTCCGGGGAGGCGTCCACTCCGGCACGGCGCCCGGGCGCAGGGACCACGTCCGATGACGGGCGACCACCCCGGCTGTCCCATGCGGCGTCGTGGGTGCGTGCCCGGCTGCTCTCGTGGGACGGGAGCATGGCCGCGGAGTCCACCGGGGCCTCGTGGTTCGCCGTGTGGCGCGATGCGTTCGTGCGCGAGCTCGTGGCCGGCACGGAGCTCCGTGCCCTGACCGGGCCCACCGGCATGCCCGCGGTGTGGGACCCGTTCCTGCACGGCCCGGGGCGTGTGGGGCTCGCGGTGGAGAACGTCCTCCGCCGCGGCCCCGCGCTCGGTGTGGACGTCACGACCTGCGCACTGGTCGCCCTCGAGCGGGTGGCCGAGGATCACCTCGCGGCGGGTGGTCAGGTGCTGCCCGCGTGGGGAACGCTGCACGCCTTCACCCCGTGGCGCGGCGAGCCCGCCGCCACGGCCGTGGACCCGGTGCCCGTGGGCGGGGACACCGACTGCCTGCTCGCCACCGGAACCGTGCCCGGTACGGGGCCCGCGTGCCTGCGGGTGCCCGCGGCGCGGGTGCTGTGGGACCTCGCGGACCCGGCGGCGTCGTGGTGGATCACCCCCGATCCGGTGGATCGGAGGGCCAGCGCCTCCGTGGGGGACGGCCGCGAGTCCCCCGGCGTTCCCGTTCCCGGCGTTGCGGACGTCGGCGCGCAGACCCCCGAAGCACCGGCCGCCAGCGCGCCGGCCCCCATCCTGCCGGGCCGCGCGGACGGGCACCCGCGTTCCGGTGCCCCGGACGTCGGGTCGTCGTTCGCCGGGCACCCGCTGTCCGGGACCCCGGAAGCCGGGTCGACCTCCGCCGAGACCCCTGCCCGGGGCGGGAGCCCGCTCGCGCGGTGGGCCCGCGGCGAGTTGGACCACGCTCTGCCGTGGGTCCCGGCGGGTGCGGTGGGGCCCACGGGTGCCGTGCTGGACCTGGGTCCCCTGGAGCCCACGGGTGACGGAGAGAGCGAGGCCCCGCGTGCCGCGCTGCGCCCTGTGAACCCAGCGCGCGACGCCGCACTGCTGCACGAGTGGGTCAGCGCGCCGCGCGCACGATTCTGGGGGATGAACGGGCTGAGCGTCCGGGAGGTGCAGGAGATCTACACGTACCTGGAGGCCTCACCCACCCACCACGCGTGGCTCCTCGAGCTGGACGGCGAGCCCGTGGGCCTGTTCCAGAGCTACGAGCCGCACGCCGATCCCGTGGGCGCGCTCTACCGGGTGGAGCCCGGGGACCTCGGGATCCACGTGCTGCTGGCTCCCGTGCGGCGTCGGCGGCCCGGGCTCACGGCGGCCCTCGGTCGGGCGGCGTTGGGGCAGATTGCCCGCCACGGGAGCACGCGACGGATCGTCGCCGAGCCGGACGTGTCCAACGAGCGGGCCCTCTCCCGTGCCGTCGCCATGGGCTTCGAGCTGAGACCCGCCGTCGAGCTGCCGGGCAAGACCGGGCGGCTCGCGTTCCTGCGCGTGCCCGCCACCCCGCCGGAGGGCCGCGGCTGAGCAGGGGGTGCCCCGGGACGACGACGCCCCCGGTCGCCGACGTGCTGTCGGTGGCCGGGGGCGTCGGGGTACTCGGACGGATCCGAGGTCAGTCGCGCGTGAGGCGGCGGTGGGTCAGACGGCGGGGGCGGGCGGCCTCCGCGCCGAGGCGCTCCACCTTGTTCTCCTCGTAGGCGTCGAAGTTGCCCTCGAACCAGTACCAGGTGTCCGGGTTCTCCTCGGTGCCCTCCCACGCGAGGATGTGGGTGGCCACGCGGTCCAGGAACCAGCGGTCGTGGGAGACCACCACGGCGCAGCCCGGGAAGTCCAGCAGCGCGTTCTCCAGGGAGCCGAGGGTCTCGACGTCGAGGTCGTTGGTGGGCTCGTCCAGCAGGAGCAGGTTGCCGCCCTGCTTGAGGGTCAGCGCCAGATTCAGGCGGTTGCGCTCACCACCGGAGAGCACTCCCGCCTTCTTCTGCTGGTCCGGACCCTTGAAGCCGAACGCGGAGACGTACGCGCGGGACGGCATCTCCACCTTGCCCACGTTGATGTAGTCGAGCCCGTCCGAGACGACCTCCCACAGGGTCTTCTCCGGGTCCAGGTTGGAGCGGTTCTGGTCCACGTAGGAGATCTCCACGGAGTCGCCCACCTTGAGCTCGCCGCCGTCCAGCTCCTCGAGACCCACGATGGTCTTGAACAGCGTGGACTTGCCCACGCCGTTGGGACCGATCACGCCCACGATGCCGTTGCGGGGCAGGGAGAACGAGAGACCGTTGATGAGCGAGCGGTCCCCGAAGCCCTTCTGCAGGTTGCTGGCCTCGATCACCTGGTTGCCCAGGCGGGGTCCCGGCGGGATCTGGATCTCCTCGAAGTCCAGCTTCCGGGTCTTCTCGGCCTCCGCAGCCATCTCCTCGTAGCGGGCCAGACGGGACTTGGACTTGGTCTGGCGGCCCTTCGCGTTGGAGCGCACCCACTCCAGCTCGTCCTTCAGACGCTTGGCCTGCTTGGCGTCCTTCTTGCCCTGGACCTCCATGCGCTTGGCCTTGGTGTCGAGGTACGTGGAGTAGTTGCCCTCGTAGGGGTACAGGCGCCCACGGTCCACCTCGCAGATCCACTCCGCGACGTGGTCCAGGAAGTACCGGTCGTGGGTCACGGCCAGCACGGCACCGGGGTAGCTCGCCAGGTGCTGCTCGAGCCACAGCACGGACTCGGCGTCCAGGTGGTTGGTGGGCTCGTCCAGCAGCAGCAGGTCCGGCTTCTCCAGCAGCAGCTTGCACAGGGCCACACGGCGGCGCTCACCACCGGAGAGCACCTTCACGTCCGCGTCCGGCGGCGGGCAGCGCAGGGCGTCCATGGCCTGTTCCAGCTGGGAGTCGAGATCCCACGCGTTCGCGGCGTCGATCTCCTCCTGCAGCTTGCCCATCTCCTCCATGAGGGCGTCGAAGTCCGCGTCCGGCTCGGCCATTTCCGCGGAGATCTCGTTGAAGCGGTCGAGCTTGGCCTTGATCTCGCCCACGCCCTCCTCCACGTTGCCGAGAACGGTCTTGTCCTCGTTCAGCGGGGGCTCCTGCAGCAGGATGCCCACGGAGTAGCCGGGGCTCAGCCGCGCCTCGCCGTTGGAGGGCTGGTCCAGCCCTGCCATGATCTTCAGGATGGTCGACTTGCCCGCGCCGTTCGGGCCCACGACGCCGATCTTGGCGCCCGGGAAGAACGACATGGTGACGTCGTCCAGGATGACTTTGTCGCCCACTTTCTTGCGGGCCTTGTTCATGGTGTAGATAAATTCCGCCATGCCCTCCAGGCTACCGCGCCGCCGCCCCGCTCCGAGCCACCCTCCGGGCACGTCCGGGCCGGAACGGGGGCGTGCTTCCGGGTGCCACGCGCCCCCGCCCGGAGCGGGCGCCACGGTGCACGCTCAGTGGGACGCCACCGCCGGTGCCCGGTCTTTGGCCGCCTCCTGGTCCGCGTCCCCGCCATCCGCGTCCGTACCGGCCGCGTCCTCACACGAACGCCCGGGATCCCCGTTCGCGGTCCCGCGCTCGCGTGTGCCCCCGGTCGGATCGCGGAACGTGTCGTCGTCCCGGGCCACAGCCAGGACCGCCCCGGACTCCAGGTCCACGAATCCCTCTTCCGCGAGGCCCAGTGCCTGTGCGTCCCGGTAGCGGTCCTCCCCCGGTTCGGTGCCGGCGCGGCCCTGCCCCTCCCCGGGGCCGGTGCCGCCGCCGTCCCGGGTGGCGCCGGTCCCCCGCGCCTCCGGGTTCGACCCGCCGCCGGTCCGGGTGCCCTCGTGGGTACCGCCGTCCTGCGCGTCCTGGCGCTGGGCCCGCCCACTGGAGCGGGAGAAGTTGGCGGTGCCGAAGCTCAGATCGTGACCCACCGCGGCCGCGTCCACCTGCACCACGGTGCGGGGCCCGTTCTCCGACTGCCACTCGTTGATGCCCAGCTTGCCGGTGACCACCACGGGGTGCCCGCAGCGCACGCTGGCCATGACGTGCATGGCCAGGGACCGGAAGCAGCGGACCGTGTACCAGTTCGTGCTGGTGTCGTGCCATGCGTTCGTGGCGGCGTCGAAGCGCCGGGACGTGGTGGCCAGACGGAACCGGGCCACCATGGTGCCGTCCTCGAAGAGGTGGGATTCCGGGTCCTTGCCCACGAATCCGCGAAGGGTGATGTGCTCGCTCATGGAGTGCTCCTCGTTCGTGCTCGCCCGGTTCCGGTCTGCGGCCCCGAGGCCGTTCACAGCGGGCGAGAAATGTGCCCCGGTACGGGGTGCTCCCACTGTGCTGTGCCCCGCGCCCGGGTGCCCGACGGCGGACGGAACTGGGGAGAACGGCCGACCGGGCGCCGTCGTGCTCGGAGCTGGGGAGGGCGCTCCGCACGGGCGCGCGCATCGGACGGCGCTGCGGCGTTGCTAAAGTAGGGTCTCGTTGCCCGCAGCACGCCCCAGTAGCTCAGTGGATAGAGCAGGAGCCTTCTAATCTCTTGGTCGGGGGTTCGACTCCCTCCTGGGGCACCGCAACATACCTGGCCGGAGTGTCAGCAACACGGCCTGGTGGAGAGGGGGCCATTTTCCCGTCCGCACTCGCTCCGCGCGCTGGGCCGCCCGGTGACGCCTCCACTGCGTTCACGGCCCCCGCCGCATCTGGAGGGGTGGTGGTCCGGGGCGTGGCGCGGTGCCAGGATGATCTCGTACCGTCCGCGACGAGAGGCACCCTCCATGACTGCATCACAGCACACCCACGCCTCCCCCGAGAGCTTCCTCACCCCGCCCATGCGCGCCCTGGAGAACGCCGGGGCCCTGGACTCCCTGGTGAGCGCTGCGGACACCCTGTCCTCCGTGGTCACGGGCAGCGCGTCCATCCGGGACCTGCTGCGCGGCAAGCGTCTCGGCCACGCTGTGCACCCGCTGCTCGTCCAGGTGCCGATGGGCACGTGGCTGAGCGCCCTCGTCCTGGACGCCGTGGGGGGTCGGGACGGCAGGGGCGCCGCGCGCCTGCTCACCGGCGTGGGCGTTCTCTCCGCGGGGCCCTCGGCTCTCACCGGGTGGGCCGAGTACTCGGGGCTGCAGCTGCGCGACAAGCGGGTGACCGTGGTCCACGCCGGGGCCAACGGCGCGGCCACGGCGCTGCACGCCGCGTCCTGGCTCGCCCGTCGCTCGGGTCGTCACGGCCTGGGGCGCGCCCTCTCGCTGGGCGGCATGACCGCCGCGGGACTGGGGGGTTACCTGGGCGGGCACCTCTCGGTGTCCCGTCAGGTGGGATCACGCGACGCCGCCTTCGAGGACGGCACCAACGGCCGCCCCTGACCGGGTCTGCCGCCCGGGAGCGCACGGACGCGGGCGACGTCGTCCGCGACCGCCGCGCGCAGCCGCGCCTCCGTGCCGGGGAGCATGCGCTCAGCGACCGTAGAACAGCCGCTCGAACACCGAACGGGACTGCCGGGTGATCCGCAGGTAGTCCTCCTCCAGCTGCGTGGCGGAACCGGGGTCGTAGCCGATCCACCGCGCCACGGCCTCCAGGTCGGCGCGCCGCGAGGGCACCGAGTCCGAGGCACGGCCCGAGCGCAGCACGTTGCCGTTGCGGATGTCCGTGGCGAGCTTCCAGGCGTGCTCCAGCACGGCGGCGTCCTCGGGACCCACGAGATCCGCGGCCACGGCCGCGTGCAGGGCCGCCAGCGTGGACGTGGTGCGCAGCTCGGGGACCTCGTGCGCGTGGCGCAGCTGCAGCAGCTGCACGAGCCACTCCACGTCCGAGAGCCCGCCGCGGCCCAGCTTGACCTGGCGCAGCGGGTCCGCGCCGCGCGGCATGCGCTCGCTCTCCACCCGGGCCTTCATGCGGCGGATGTCCACGAGCTGGCGGTCGGTGAACTCGGCGGGGTACCGGTGCCGGTCCGCCACGCGGAAGAACGCGTGGGCGACGTGCTCGGAACCGGCCATGTAGCGCGCCCGGGTGAGGGCCTGCGCCTCCCAGGTCTCCCCCCAGCGCTCGTAGTACTCGGCGTACGAGGCCACGGAGCGCACCTTGGCCCCGGAGCGGCCCTCGGGCCGGAGGTCGTTGTCGATCTCCAGCACCCGCTCGGCCACGACGGGCGGGGTGCAGGGCTGCTTGAGCAGCTTGACCATGCGTGCCAGGACGTCCTCGGCCGCGGCCTGCGCCTCTCGCGGCTCCGCCCCTTCCACGGGTTCGTAGGCGTACATCACGTCCGCGTCCGAGCCGAAGCCGATCTCCCGTCCGCCCTGGCGCCCCATGGCGATCACCAGGACCTCCGCGGGCACGGGCCCCTCGTGCTCCGCCTCGTACCCCTTGCGTGCGAGGTGCAGCGCGGCCATGACCGTGGCCTGGTCCACGTCCGAGAGCCCCGCCACGGTTCGTTCCACGTCGGCGACGCCGCTCGTGTCCGCGAGCGCGATCCGCAGCTGCTCGCGCCGCCGGATCTGACGCACGGCCCGGATGGCCTCCGCGGGGTCCCGGTGACGGGTGAGCTGCGAGCACATCTCCACCCCGAGGTCCTCGAGGCTGCGGGTGGCCAGCTGGGAGTCGTCACCGAGCCACGCGGTGGCCTCCGGGGAGACCTCCAGCAGGTCCGAGACGTAGCGGGAGCTGGACAGGATGTGGCACAGCCGCTCGGCGGCCGCGTTGGAGTCCCGCAGCAGGCGCAGGAACCACGGAGTGGTCCCCAGGGACTCGCACACCCGGCGCAGGTTGAGCAGCCCGGCATCCGGGTCCACGCCCTCGGCCAGCCAGCCCAGCAGCACGGGCAGCAGCGTGCGCAGGATCTCGGCGCGCCGGCTGACCCCGCGGGACAGCGCCTCGATGTGGCGCATGGCCGCCTTCGTGTCCTGGTAGCCGAGTGCTGCGAGGCGGTCCCGGGCGGAGTCCGTGGTGAGCGTGGTGTCCGCGGGGGCGTTGGCCAGCGCCGCGAGCATGGGACGGTAGAAGATCCGCTCGTGCATGGAGCGCACGGTGCGCTTGACCCCGGTCCACTCCTGCACGAGCTTCTCGGCCGTGGGGTGCGTCCCCTCGGAGGCACCGTCCACCGAGCGGGCGACCACGGCCAGCTCCCGCTCGTCCCGCGGCATCAGGTGGGTGCGGCGCAGCCGGAAGAGCTGGATGCGGTGCTCCAGCAGCCGCAGCCACCGGTAGTTGCGCCCGAACTCCTCGGCGTCCTTTCGTCCGATGTACCCGCCCGAGGACAGGGCGGTGAGGGAGTCCGTGGTGGCGCGCGTGCGCACGGTCTCGTCACCGCGCCCGTGCACGAGCTGCAGCAGCTGCACGGTGAACTCCACGTCCCGCAGCCCTCCCGGGCCCAGCTTGATCTGCCGGTCCCGGTCCTCCTGAGGGATGTTCTCCGTGACACGACGCCGCATGGCCTGGACGGACTCCACGAAGCCCTCGCGCTCGGCGGAGGACCAGATGAACGGTGCGACGGCGTCCTCGTAGCGCTCCCCCAGCTCGCGGTCCCCGGCCACGCAGCGGGCCTTGAGCAGCGCCTGGAACTCCCAGGACTTCGCCCACCGCTTGTAGTAGCGCACGTGGGAGTCCAGGGTGCGCACCAGCGGTCCGTCCTTGCCCTCGGGCCGCAGGTTCGCGTCCACCTCCCACAGGGCGGGCTCGGGACCCGTGGCCATCATGGCCTGGGCCGTCAGGTGCGCGAGCTCGGTGGCGATCTCCGTGGCCAGGTTCTCGTCCGGCACCTCCCCGGACTCCGCGGCGCGGGTCTCCACCACGTAGACCACGTCCACGTCCGAGATGTAGTTCAGCTCGCGTGCGCCGCACTTGCCCATGCCGATCACCGCGAGCCGCACCTGGTCCACGAGAGCGGGTGCCCAGCGCTCGTGGGCCTGCGCCCGGGCCACGGCGAGCCCCGCCTCCAGGGCCGCCCCCGCGAGGTCCGCGAGCTGTCTGCCCACCGCCGGCAGGTACTCCACGGGGTCCACCGCACCCACGTCCCGCGCCGCCACGCGCGCCAGACCGCGGCGGTAGGCGATCCGCAACGCCCTGTGCGCGTCCTGGCCGGTCACTGCGGCCACCGGGGTCTCCGCCTCCGGGTCCGCGCCCACGGACTCCAGCAGGGCCCTCCGCAGGAACTCCGGCTGGTCCGCACCGGGGTGGTCCTCGGGCCGCAGCTCCAGCAGGTCCAGGTTCTCGGGGGCGCGGATCAGGAACTCCCCCAGGGCCTCGGAGGCCCCGAGCAGCCGGAACATGGTCTCGGAGTCCGCGGGATCGCCGTTGACCCGGCGCGCCACGTCCGGGTGCTGCTCACTGAGCCGCACGATCAGCTGCAGGGCCACGTCCGGCGACGCCGCGTGGCGGAGGCCGTCGAGCAGCGCGGGCAGGGCGACGTCGTCGAGTTCCGGGAAGCCGAGCCAGCGGCGGGCGTTCGTGACGTCCGCGAAGCCGATGCCGATCAGCTCCTTGGCGGAGATCTTCTCCGCGCGCTCCTTGGCGGTGCCCTCCGTGGCGCTCCCCCGCCCCACCTACAGGATGCCCAGGTTGGTGCGCAGCTCGTACGGGGAGACCTCCTGGCGGTACTGGTCCCAGTCGCGGCGCTTGTTGCGCAGGAAGTACTCGAAGACCTGCTCGCCCAGCAGCTCGGCCATGAACTCGGACTCCTCCGTGAGCCCGATCGCGTCGTGCAGGCTCGAGGGCAGCGGCTGGTGACCCACCGCCCGGCGCTCGGCGCTGCTCATGGAGAAGACGTCGTCCATCTCCACCGGGGGCAGCTCGTACTCGTTCTCGATGCCCTTGAGCCCCGCCCCGATCAGCGCGGCGTAGGAGAGGTACGGGTTGGTGGCGGAGTCGATGCCGCGGTACTCGATCCGCGAGGACTGCACCTTGTCCGGCTTGTAGAGGGGCACCCGCACCAGCGCGGAGCGGTTGTTGTGGCCCCAGGACATGTAGGAGGGGGCCTCGTCCCCGGCCCACAGCCGCTTGTACGAGTTCACGAACTGGTTGGTCACGGACGTGAACTCCGGGGCGTGGCGCAGCAGCCCCGCGATGAAGTGCCGTCCGGTGTCGGAGAGCCGGAACTCCGCCCCGGCCTCGTAGAAGGCGTTGGTGTCCCCCTCGAACAGGGAGAAGTGGGTGTGCATGCCGGACCCGGGGTGGCGTGAGAAGGGCTTGGGCATGAACGTGGCGTAGATCCCCTGGGACAGGGCCACCTCGCGGATCACCGTGCGGAACGTCATGATGTTGTCCGCGGTCTGCAGCGCGTCCGCGTAGCGCAGGTCGATCTCGTTCTGCCCGGGCCCGGCCTCGTGGTGGGAGAACTCCACGGAGATCCCCACGGCCTCGAGCATGCTCACGGCGCGGCGGCGGAAGTCCTGGACCACACCGCCCGGCACGTGGTCGAAGTAGCCCTCGTAGTCCACGGGCACCGGCTCTCCGGTGCGGGGGTCCAGCTCGGGCGAGCGCAGCAGGTAGAACTCGATCTCCGGGGCCGTGTAGCACGTGAACCCCATGTCCGAGGCCTTGGCGAGCACCCGCTTGAGGACGCCCCGCGGATCCGCCGCGGAGGGCTCGCCGTCCGGGGTCTTCAGGTCGCAGAACATCCGGGAGGTGGGCTCCTCCTCGCCCCGCCACGGCAGGAGCTGGAACGTGGAGGGGTCCGGCTGCAGCAGCATGTCGGACTCGAACACGCGGGACAGGCCCTCGATCGAGGAGCCGTCGAAGCCGAGACCCTCCTCGAACGCGGCCTCCACCTCCGCCGGCGCCAGGGCGATGGACTTCAGCGTGCCCACCACGTCCGTGAACCAGAGCCGGACGAACCGGACGTCCCGGTCCTCGATGGTTCGGAGCACGAACTCCTGCTGACGGTCCACGGGTCCACCTCGGATTCTTCGAAGGGTGCTGCACTGTGTCTCAGGGGCTCCCCGCCGGCGCATGCACCGCGCGGAGCCACGGCCCACTCTATCGGCCCGCGGAGACACGCAGAGGGGCCCGGCGGGGCGGGCGGATGAGCCACCCTGCCGGCCGGGCGGCGTCGTCGGACGGGCCGGTACGCTGGAGGAATGAGCGACTCCCAACCCCACGGCACCCCCGCAGCGCCCTCCCTGGCCGACGTCCAACGCGTGCGCACGGTGCACCTGCAGCGCGCCAAGGACGCGGGCGAGAAGTTCTCGATGCTCACGAGCTACGACGTGCTCACCGCCGGGATCTTCGACCGCGCGGGTGTGGACATCCTGCTCGTGGGCGACTCCCTGGGCAACACGGTGCTGGGCCACGACTCCACGCTGCCCGTCACACTGGAGCACATGACCACCCTCGCCGCGGCCGTTGCCCGCGGCGCGCAACGCGCCATGGTGCTCGTGGACCTGCCCTTCGGCAGCTACGAGGAGTCCCCGGCCCAGGCGGTGCGCAGCGCCGTGAGGATCATGAAGGAGTCCGGAGCGCATGCCGTGAAGATCGAGGCGCGCGCGGACCTCGCCGAGCACGTGGCGGCCGTGGTGCGCGCGGGCATCCCGGTGATGGGCCACGTGGGCTTCACGCCGCAGTCCGAGCACGCCCTGGGCGGGTTCCGCATCCAGGGGCGGGGGGCCGCGGCCCAGCAGCTGCTCGACGACGCCCGGGCCATGCAGGACGCCGGCTGCTTCGCAGTGCTGCTCGAGATGGTCTCGGCGGACGCGGCCGCCGCGGTGGAGGACGCGCTCGACGTCCCCACCGTGGGCATCGGCGCGGGAGACGTGACCACCGGCCAGGTACTCGTGTGGCAGGACATGCTGGGGCTGCGCACCGGGCCCATGCCGCGCTTCGTCAAGCAGTACGCGCAGCTCGCGGAGCTCGCCTCGGAGGCCGTGTCCGCGTACGTGGCGGACGTCCGCTCGGGAGCCTTCCCCGCGGAGGAGCACTCCTACCGCGGCTAGCCCGGCTCCGCCCGGCCCGTCCACCCCCGCCTGCGCAGGCAGCGCCGGAGCACGACGCCGCCCCCTCACGCCGGCGCGTCAGTCGCCCTTGAACGCGGTGTCCTCGTCGTCCCAGCGCTTGGTGTTCTCCGCCGCGTGCTCCAGGGCTCGTGCCGCTTCCTCGCGAGTGGCGTAGGGGCCCATGAGCTTGCGGTAGTCGTCCTGGGCGCCCTCCTCGACCTGCTTGGTGTAGAGGTTGTACCAGTACTCGGCCATGTGATGCCTCTCTTCCCGGCGCGCGGCGCCGTCTGCCCGCGGGGACGCGGGGTGCGAACACCCGGACGGAACGGGCCCGGGACCCAAGGCTTAGGCTAGTTGGTGAATCAGCTGTCCGGAGTGCTGCCACGCCCCGGGACACACCGCTCGACCGCCGCAGGAGGCATCGACCCATCGTGACCAGCCACAACCTCGCACCCGCCCCCGGATCCACCGCCCCGACCGGCGCACTGCGCCCAGGCACGCTCTCGCCCCTGCGCCCCGTGCCGCGGGAGATCGAGCGCCCGGAGTACGTGGGGCGCCTGGAGCCGGACGAGGGCAGTGCCTCGAACGTCTACACCCCCGAGGAGATCGAGCTCGTGCGCGAGGCCGGGCAGATCGCGGCCCGGGCGCTGCAGGCCGCGGGCGCGGAGGCCAGGCCGGGGGTGACCACGGACGAGCTGGACCGGATCGCCCACGAGTACATGTGCGACCACGGGGCCTACCCCTCCTGCCTGGAGTACCGCGGGTTCCCCAAGTCCATCTGCACCTCGCTCAACGAGGTGATCTGCCACGGGATCCCGGACTCCACGGTGCTGGAGGACGGGGACATCATCAACCTGGACGTGACCGCCTACAAGAACGGGATGCACGGCGACACCAACGCCATGTTCCTGGTGGGGGACGTGGACGAGGACTCCCGGCTGCTCGTGGAGCGCACCCTGGAGGCCACCAACCGGGCCATCAAGGCGGTGCGTCCCGGCCGGGAGATCAACGTGATCGGGCGCGTCATCGAGAAGTACGCCAAGCGCTTCGGCTATGGCGTGGTGCGGGACTTCACGGGCCACGGCGTGGGCCGGGAGTTCCACACCGGGCTGATCGTGCCGCACTACGACGCCGCCCCGTCCTACAGCACCGAGATGGTTCCGGGCATGATCTTCACCATTGAACCCATGCTCACCCTCGGGACGATCGCGTGGGACCAGTGGGACGACGACTGGACCATCACCACGCACGACCGCCTGCGCACCGCGCAGTACGAGCACACCATGGTGGTCACCGAGGACGGCGTGGAGATCCTCACTCTCCCGTGATCCTCGTCCTCCCGTGATCCGCGGCACCGTGGCCGTAAACTCGGGGACAGGGGGGCCGGTCAGGACCATCCACCGCCCCGGCACAGCGAAAGACCGTGAACCGAAGGGACCGTTCATGAGCTCAGGGACTCCGCAGGGTGTCGTCTCGCAGTACGGCATTGGAATCGACATCGGTGGCACCGGCACCAAGGGCGGGATCGTGGACCTCTCCACCGGTCAGCTCGTGGGCGAGCGCTTCCGCATCCCCACGCCGCAGCCCGCCACACCCGCGGCCGTGGCGGGCGTGGTCAGGCAGATCGTGGACGAGCTGCAGTCCCGTCCGGAGGCTCCGGAGCCGGACAGCCACGTGGGCATCGTGTTCCCGGCCATCATCAAGAACGGCGTGGCCCTGTCCGCGGCGAACGTGGACAAGTCCTGGATCAACACGGACGTGGACGCCCTGATGAGCGAGACGCTCGGCCGCGAGGTCGAGGCCCTCAACGACGCCGACGGCGCCGGGCTCGCGGAAGCCCACTACGGGGCGGGCAGGGGCAAGGAGGGTCTGGTCATGGTCATCACCCTCGGCACCGGCATCGGCTCCGCCATGATCCTCAACGGCCAGCTCGTGCCCAACGCCGAGCTGGGTCATCTGGAGATCGACGGCCACGACGCCGAGACCCGGGCTTCGGCCGCGGCCCGAGAGCGCGAGCAGCTGCCGTGGAAGAAGTGGGCCACCAAACGGTTGCAGCGCTACTTCTCCCACGTGGAGTTCCTGTTCTCCCCGTCCCTGTTCGTGATCGGCGGGGGCGTGTCCAAGAACTCGGAGAAGTTCCTGCCCTACCTCGAGCTGCGCACGCCGGTGGAGATCGCGGCCCTGCGCAACAACGCCGGCATCGTGGGTGCCGCGCTGTGGGCGCAGCAGTGCCGCGACGCGCAGGCCGCGAAGCCGGTCATCGACCCGATCGACTGACCTGCGCCGCGCACGCCGGACGACGCCGCCCCGGGCTCGGTGACCTTCCATGCCTGTCACGGCCGTCCGACGACCGTTCGGCACGGTCTTCGGGTCGGCGCAGTCGTCGGCCGTGCTCGGTGGCACGACCGGTACCGGGGCTCCTCGTCACGGATAGGGAACGGCCCCCGGCTCCACACGGAGTCGGGGGCCGTTCGTCGTCCTCGGCTCACCAACGGCGGGGAGCCATCGGCCACGAGCGAGACGGACCTGAGCAGGGCAGAAATGAGCGAGACCCCGATGATGTCCGCGGCTTCCCCTCCGCAGACCCTCGGGGTCTCGTGCTGACGAGTCTATGACCTCCCGGCCCCGGGGGCAAGCACCGGTGTCACCGCGCGAGGAGCCCGGTGAGGGACGTCAGGAACTCCCCCACGGGCGCATCCACCTTGAGCGTGGCCAGCGAGTCGCCTCCCGTGACGCCGTGGTTGACGATGACCACGGGGATGTCCTCCCGCGCGGCCTGGCGCACGAAGCGCCGTCCCGAGTTCACGGTGAGTGAGCTGCCCGCCACCAGGAGCGCCCCCGCGCGGGAGACCATCCGCCGGGCCAGTGCCACGTTGAGGCCGGACGCGTTCTCCCCGAAGAACACCACGTCCGGTTTCAGGACCCCCTGGCACACGGGGCAGTCCCACACCCGGAAGCCCCCGGTGTGCTCCACCGTGGCGTCGGCGTCCGGCGCGTACTCGATCTCCGCCCCGGAGTCCATGCCGTCGTAGAAGCCGGGGTTCAGCTCGTCCAGGTACCGCGAGACCTCCCCGCGGGGGAAGCGCGAACCGCACGCGGTGCACACCACCCAGGCGTAGGTGCCGTGCAGGTCCACGACTGCCAGGGAGCCGGCCTTCTGGTGGAGCGTGTCGATGTTCTGGGTGATGATCCCGTCCACCACGCCGCGGGCCTCGAGCGCGGCCAGCGCCGTGGGAGCCGCGGAGGGCTGCGCCCGGGCCACGAAGTGCCAGCCGTACTGGTTGCGCGCCCAGTAGTGCCGCCGGTTCTCCACGCTGCCCATGAAGTCCTGGTACGTCATGGGGTTGCGCGGCCTGGAGCCGGGACCGCGGTAGTCCGGGATCCCGGAGGAGGTGCTCACGCCCGCGCCGGTCAGTACGACGATGCGGCGGCCCACCAGCAGCTCGTGCACGGGACGCAGGCCGGAGCTGGCGTCCAGGGCGGCGGGATCCGGGAAGAGTCCCGGCTCCACCGGCGCACCGTAGCCGGCGCGGATCACCCTGATGGGCATGTCAGGGGCGGGGGAGGTTCTCGAGCACGCCGCGCAGCCGGTCCCACTCCCGCGCCTCGGTCATGTCCGCGGAGCTGACGTCCCGCACGATGCCGGAGGCGTCCACCGTGACGGTGTGGCGGCGCGCACAGCCCTCCTGCTCGTCGAACACACCGTATGCGCGCGCCACCTCCCCGTGGGGCCAGTGGTCGGAGAGCATCTCGAAGTCGTAGGACTCCTGCCGGGCGAAGGCGTCCAGGGCGTAGTGGCTGTCGGTGGAGATGCACAGCACCCGGGCCCCGAACTCCTCGAAGGTGTCCGTGTGGTCCTGCAGGTGGCACAGCTCGTCGGTGCAGATCGGTGAGAACGCGAACGGGAAGAACACGAGCACCGCCGGCGCCCCCCGGTACTGCGACAGGGTGCGGCTCTCACCCTCCCGGTTCGGGAGACGGAAGTCCGGGGCGGTGGATCCGGTGTCGGTCATGGTGTCCTCTTCCGCGACGAGTGCGCCGCGCGGCTCGGAATCAGAAGTTGCGCTTGGGGGCCAGTCGGGAGACGGACCAGTCGGAGGACACCCGGGCCGCGCTCGTCACGTGGAGCCCGGCCGTGGAGGCGGCGTCCTGCACGTCAGCGGGTGAGACGTGGTCCTCCCGCCCGGCCTTGGGGGTCAGCAGCCAGACCACACCACCGTCGTCGAGGGTGGTCTGGACGTCCACGAGCTCGTCCACGAGGTCGCCGTCGCCGTCGCGCCACCACAGCACCACGGCGTCCACGACCTCCTGCGCTTCCTCGTCGAAGAGCTCCGAGCCGATGGCGGCTTCGATCCGCTCCCGCAGGTCCGCATCGACGTCGTCGTCGTAGCCGAACTCCTGGACGTAGTCGCCGTCCTTCAGGTTCAGCTGCTCCGCAATGCTCTCCTCGGGGGCTTTCGCCTCGCTCACCGTGTCTCTCCTTCTCAAGCCGGGTCGCGTGAGTGCCGGTGGCCACCGGTCGGTGGGTCGGACTCAAACTCACCGTGGCGGGTCCGCCGACGGTGCGTAATAAAGACAACACTGCTTTAGCCGCACGTTCAAGCCAACAGGCGGACCGCCGCGGCATTGCCGTGGCGTGTGACACCGGGGTGCCGCGCGGTGTGACGCGCAGAACCCTGTCGCCGCGATCCCCCGCGCCGTAGCCTGTGACACGATGAGAGGACGATGGGAACCGCGTTCGACTCCGAACGGCCCGTCGCCTGGCACACCGCTCCGCCCCGGGGATCCCGCGACACGGAGCTGACGATAGAGAGGTTCACGTGTCTTCTGACAGCAATCACCACATCCTCAGTGGCCTGACGAACAACCTGCAGGACGCGGACGCGGATGAGACCCGGGAGTGGATCGAGTCCTTCGACGCCCTGATCCAGGCGCAGGGCACCGCTCGGGCGCAGTACATCATGCGCGCCCTCCTGCAGCACGCGGGCACCCACTCCGTGGGCGTGCCCATGGTGACCACGTCCGACTACGTGAACACGATCCCGGTGGACCAGGAGCCGGAGTTCCCCGGTGACGAGGAGATCGAGCGCCGCTACCGCGCCTTCCTGCGCTGGAACGCGGCCGTGATGGTGCACCGCGCCCAGCGCCCCGGCGTGGGCGTGGGCGGGCACATCTCGTCCTACGCCGGCGTGGCCACGCTCTACGAAGTGGGCCTGAACCACTTCTTCCGCGGTCCCGAGCACCCGGGCGGCGGTGACCAGGTGTTCTTCCAGGGCCACTCCTCCCCCGGAAACTACGCGCGCGCCTACCTCGAGGGGCGCCTGACCGAGGAGCAGCTGGACGGCTTCCGGCAGGAGAAGACCAAGGCCCCGAACGGGCTGCCCTCCTACCCGCACCCGCGCTCCCTCCCCGACTTCTGGCAGTTCCCCACGGTCTCCATGGGCATCGGCCCCATGAACGCGGTCTACCAGGCGCAGTTCAACCGCTACCTGCACAACCGCGGCATCAAGGACACCTCCCAGCAGCACGTGTGGGCCTTCCTGGGCGACGGCGAGATGGACGAGCCGGAGTCGCGCGGCGTGCTCCAGCTGGCCGCCAACGACAAGCTGGACAACCTCACCTTCGTGGTCAACTGCAACCTGCAGCGCCTCGACGGGCCCGTGCGCGGCAACGGCAAGATCATCCAGGAGCTCGAGGCGTTCTTCCGCGGCGCCGGCTGGAACGTCATCAAGGTCGTGTGGGGGCGCGAGTGGGACGCCCTGCTCGAGGCGGACCACACCGGCGAGCTGGTCCGGATCATGAACGAGACCCTCGACGGCGACTACCAGACCTTCAAGGCGGAGTCCGGCGGTTTCGTGCGCGACCACTTCTTCGCGCGCTCGGCGGCCACCAAGGAGCTCGTGGCCGACTACACCGACGAGCAGATCTGGAACCTCAAGCGCGGCGCCCACGACTACAACAAGGTCTACGCGGCGTACAAGGCCGCACTGGAGCACACGGGCCAGCCCACTGTGATCCTGGCGCAGGGCATCAAGGGCTACGGCCTGGGCCCGCACTTCGAGGCCCGCAACGCCACCCACCAGATGAAGAAGCTCACGCTGGAGGACCTCAAGGCCTTCCGTGACCACCTGCGCATCCCCATCACGGACGAGCAGCTGGAGGCGGACCTCTACAACGCGCCGTACTACCACCCGGGTGCGGACTCCCCCGAGATCAAGTACATGCTGGAGCGGCGCAAGGAGCTCGGCGGCTTCGTCCCGGACCGGCCGCACGCCCAGAAGGAGATCACCCTCCCCTCCGAGCGCGCCTACGCGTCCGGCAAGAAGGGCTCGGGCAAGCAGCTGGCCGCGACCACCATGGCGTTCGTGCGCATCCTCAAGGACCTGATGCGCGAGAAGGACTTCGGCCACCGCATCGTGCCGATCGTCCCGGACGAGGCGCGCACGTTCGGCATGGACTCGTTCTTCCCCACCTCCAAGATCTACAACCCGAACGGGCAGAACTACCTCTCCGTGGACCGCGAACTCATGCTGGCCTACAAGGAGTCGGCTCAGGGCGTCATCCTGCACCCCGGGATCAACGAGGCCGGTGCCACCGCCGCGTTCACCGCCGCCGGCACCTCCTACGCCACGCACGGCGAGACGATGATCCCGTTCTACATCTTCTACTCGATGTTCGGGTTCCAACGCACGGGTGACGAGTTCTGGGCTGCCGCGGACCAGATGGCGCGCGGCTTCGTGATCGGCGCGACCGCCGGGCGCACCACGCTCACCGGAGAGGGCCTGCAGCACGCGGACGGGCACTCCCCGTTGCTGGCCGCGACCACCCCCGCCGTGATCCACTACGACCCCGCCTACGGCTACGAGATCGCGCACATCGTCAAGCGCGGCATCGAGCACATGTACGGCACGGGCGACGAGGACCACAACGTCATGTACTACCTCACGGTGTACAACGAGCCGATCCACCAGCCGGCCGAGCCGGAGAACGTGGACGTCGACGGCATCATCAACGGCATCTACCTGCTCAAGCCGGCCGAGACCGAGGGCCCGCGCGCGCAGCTGCTGGCCTCCGGCGTCGGCGTTCCGTGGGCGCTCGAGGCCCAGAAGATCCTGGCCGAGGAGTGGGGCGTCTCAGCGGACGTCTGGTCCGTGACCTCGTGGACCAACCTTCGCCGTGACGCCATGGCCGCCGAGCAGGACGCCTTCATGGACCCCGAGTCCGGCGCCCGCACGCCCTTCATCACCCAGGCGCTGGCCGGCGCCACGGGTCCCGTGGTCGCCACGAGCGACTACGCCGCACAGCTGCCGGACTCCGTGCGGCAGTACGTGCCGAACGACTGGGCGTCCCTCGGTGCGGACGGGTTCGGCTTCGCCGACACCCGCGCCGGTGCGCGCCGGTTCTTCACCATCGACGCGCACTCCATGGTGGTCCGCACCCTGGAGATGCTCGCCAAGCGCGGCGAGGTGGACTGGTCCGCCCCCGCAGAGGCGCTCACCCGCTACGAGCTGGCGAACCCCGGGGCCGGAACCTCGGGAAACGCCGGTGGCGACGCGTAGCACCGGGCACCAGACCGCGGCACCATGAGCGCCCCGCCCCCGGACTCCCGGGGCGGGGCGCTCGTCCGTTCAGCGCCGACTCGGGGACGGTGACGGCCCAGGACCAGCCCCGGGGGCGCAGGAATGGAGATCGACTACCCTCGTCTCATGCCCACCGACGCCTCAGGGTCCGCCCCCCGCAAGCCACGCCCTTCGCGCCGGGGCGCGTGGTCCCTGCGCAGCCGGCAGCAGGGCACCCCCCATCCCCGCACCCTGGAGAACCTGACGGCGAACCTCGGGCAGGTCTCCACCGTGGCGGTGCAACGGCTGAGCACGTCCCTCCCGTGGTTCGAGGGGCTGCGGGCGGACGAGCGCTCGGAACTGGGCCTGCTGGCCCAGCGCGGCATCGCCTCCTTCGTACGCTGGTACGAGAACCCCCAGGAACCCGTGTGGGTGCTCACCGAGATCTTCCGGCAGGCTCCCACCGAGCTGACCCGGTCCATCACTCTGCAGAACGCGCTGCAAGTGCTGCGGATCGTCGTGGACGTGGTCGAGGAGAAGGTCCCCGAACTCGCCCAGCACAACGACGAGGTGGCCCTGCGCGAGGCCGTTCTCCGGTTCTCCCGGGAGGTGGCGTTCGCCGCCGCGGACGTCTACGCCAGGGCGGCGGAGAACCGCGGCTCCTGGGACGCCCGGCTCGAGTCCCTCGTGGTGGACGGGATCCTGCGGGGCGACCACTCCGACTCGCTGCGCTCCCGGGTCTCCGCCCTGGGCTGGACGGACGAGGGGGACGTGACCGTCATGGTGGGCGCCGCACCCGCGACCACCGGCCCCGCGGGGGTCGAACGGATCCGTCGCGTGGTCGCGCGCCACGCCGCGGAGTGCCTCGTGACCATTCAGACCGACCGGCTGGTGCTCATCCTGGGCGGGCTCAGGGACCGGGAGCGTTCCCTGGAGCGGCTCGCTGCCGTCTGCGGTGACGGCCCCGTGGTGCACGGCCCCGCCGTGAGTTCCGTCTTCGAGGCCAGGCACTCGGCGGACCGCGCCAACGCCGGTCTCCGTGCGGCGTCGGCCTGGCCGCAGGCTCCGCGCCCGGTCTGCTCGGAGGACCTGTGGCCCGAGCGGGCTGTCAACGGCGACCCGCTCGCGGTGCAGGCCATGGTCGAGGCCGTGTGGCAGCCGCTGGCCGCGTCCTCCACCGGTCTGGTGGACACCCTGAGCACCTACCTCGGTGTGGGCCACTCCCTGGAGGCGACGGCACGGGAGCTGTTCGTCCACGCCAACACGGTGCGCTACCGGCTGCGCCGCGTCAGCGACATCACCGGGTGGGACCCCCTGCTGCCCCGGGACGCATTCGTGCTGCACTGCGCGGTGCTCGCGGGCCGCCTGCACGCCACCGAGTGACATCGACTTGTAGAGAAGCCACAAATCAGGTCTCCCGGCTTGGTGATCTCGGCTGGTCCGCACGCCCCGGTCGACTTGGTGGAATGGTCGGGTGATTGCACTCGTCTGCCCCGGCCAGGGGTCACAGAAGCCAGGATTCCTCACCGAGTGGCTCACCGTCCCCGGTGTGCCCGAGCACCTCGCGCGGCTCTCCGACGCCGCCGGGCTCGACCTCGCGCACTACGGCACCGAGGCGGACGAGGAGACCATCAAGGACACAGCGGTGGCCCAGCCGCTCATCGTGGCCGCGGGCCTGCTCGCGGGCCGACTGCTGGCCCCCGTGCTCGAGGGCCGCGAGGACGTGGTCCACGCCGGGCACTCGGTGGGCGAGATCACCGCCGCCGCACTGGCGGGGGTGCTCAGCGAGGAGGACGCCATGCGCTTCGTGCGGGTGCGCGCCACCGAGATGGCCCGCGCCGCCGCCGCGACCCCCACGGGCATGGCCGCCGTGCTCGGCGGCAAGGAGGACGACGTCGCCGCCGCCATCGCCGCCGTGGGAGCCACGGCGGCGAACGCCAACGGGGGCGGCCAGGTGGTCGCCGCCGGGACCCTCGAGCAGCTGGACGCCCTCGCCGAGAACCCGCCCGCTCGTGCCAAGGTCATCCGGCTCAAGGTGGCCGGGGCGTTCCACACGGAGCACATGGCACCGGCGCTGCAGCCCTTGCGTGACCTCGTTCCCGAGCTGTCCCCGGAGGATCCCGCGCAGCCGCTGCTCAGCAACTTCGACGGCGCGCCCGTCACCAGCGGCCAGGCCGCCCTGGAGTCCCTCGTGGACCAGGTGTGCCGCCCCGTCCGGTGGGACGCCTGCATGCAGACGCTCACTGCGATGGGTGTGGAGCGGGTCCTGGAGCTGCCGCCCGCCGGCACGCTGGTGGGCCTCGCCAAGCGCGGTCTCAAGGGCGTTCCCGCCGTGGCCGTCAACACTCCGCAGGACCTCGAGGGCGTGCGGAGTACGCTGAGCTGAGCAGGTGCCCACCGCACCACTCGCTGTGATCCGCACCAGGTAAGGAGTCGGCCTCTCGTGGCGACCATCAAGCAGAACATTCCCAACGCACACACCCGGATCCTGGGCATCGGCGCGTACCGCCCCTCGGAGATCGTCACGAACGACGACATCTGCCAGTGGATCGAGTCCTCGGACGAGTGGATCGTCAAGCGCACGGGCATCCACACCCGTCACCGTGCACCCCAGGACGTCGCCGTGCTGGACATGGCCGAGCACGCCGCCCGCGAGGCTCTCGCCAACTCGGGGCTCACCGGGGACCAGCTGAGCACCATCATCGTCTCCACCGTGACCTTCCCCTACCTCACCCCCTCGCTCGCCGCGAACCTCGCGGACCGGCTCGGTGCCACGCCCGCGGCGGCCTACGACATCTCCGCGGCGTGCGCCGGCTACTGCTACGGCGTGGCGCAGGCGGACGCGCTGGTGCGTTCCGGGGATTCCACCAACGTCCTGGTGATCGGGGTGGAGAAGCTCTCGGACGTCATCGACAACACCGAGCGCTCCATCTCCTTCCTCCTGGGCGACGGCGCCGGCGCCGTGGTCATCGGCCCATCGGACGTCCCGGGCATCGGCCCCTCCGTCTGGGGTTCGGACGGCTCCAAGTGGGACGCCATCCGCATGACCCACCCCCTCACGGACATCCGCGCCGTGGAGGAGGGCCGGGAGCGCACCCACGCCAAGGACCTCGTGGACCCGGAGACCGGGCAGATGCGCCCGGACGCCACCCTGTGGCCCACCCTGCGCCAGGACGGTCAGACCGTCTTCCGCTGGGCGTCCTGGGAGGGCGCCCGCGTGGCCCAGGAGGCGCTCGACGCCGCCGGGCTGGCCCCCGAGGACCTCGCGGCCTTCGTCCCGCACCAGGCGAACATGCGCATCATCGACCAGATGGCCAAGGTGCTCAAGCTCCCCGAGTCCGTGATCGTGGCCCGGGACATCGCCGAGGCCGGCAACACCTCGGCGGCCTCGATCCCCCTGGCCACCCACCGGCTGCTCGCGGAGCACCCGGAGCTCTCGGGCAAGCCCTCCCTCCAGATCGGTTTCGGTGCCGGTCTGGTGTACGGCGCCCAGGTGGTCCTGCTGCCCTGATCCTGTCCCCCGGGTGTCGTAGGGTAAGACCGCACACCTCCAGTCCGAGGACCGGCCCGAGCAATCGGGCGGTCCGCGCAGGGATTCCCCGGAACCCCCGCGCTCACCAGTACGGTTGCACAGCGCGACCTCAACGAAAGGAAGCCCCATGGCGAGCAAAGAAGAGATCCTGGCCGGCCTGGCAGAGATCGTGAACGAAGAGACCGGCCTCGAGACCGACGCCGTGCAGCTCGACAAGTCCTTCACCGAGGACCTCGACATCGACTCGATCTCCATGATGACCATCGTGGTCAACGCCGAGGAGAAGTTCGACGTCACCATTCCCGACGAAGAGGTCAAGAACCTCAAGACCGTCGAGGACGCCGTCAACTTCATCGACAACGCCCAGGCCTGACGCCCGGGCGAGTGGTGGCGTACCCCGGCACCGGGGTGCGCCACCGCCGTCATACCGGGTGGCCGCAGTGACGGCCCCTGGATCATCTGCGAATTCGGACACGAGGAAGTGCACAACATGTCCCGCAAAGTAGTGGTCACCGGCCTGGGCGCCATCACGCCCATCGGTGAGAACGTCCAGGAGACCTGGAAGAGCGCCCTCCAGGGCGTCTCCGGTGTTCGCGCCCTCGAGCAGGACTGGGTGCGGACCTACGACCTGCCCGTGCGCATCGGCGCCCTCTCCCCCCAGCCCGCCGAGGACGTCGTGTCCCGCGTGCAGGCCAAGCGCCTCGATCCCTCCGGCCAGCTGTCCGTGGCCGCCGCCCGCGAGGCCTGGACCGACGCCGGCTTCTCCGGACGGGACGCCGACACCAGCGACGAGGTGGACCCCACTCGACTGGGGGTGGCCTTCGGCACCGGGATCGGCGGAGTGTGGACCCTCCTCGACGCGTGGGACACCATGCGCGAGAAGGGCCCGAGGCGTGTCAAGCCCATGACCGTTCCCATGCTCATGCCCAACGGCAACGCGTCCTCCGTGAGCATGGAGTTCAAGGCCCGCGCGTGCGCCATCACCCCCGTGTCCGCGTGCGCGTCCGGCACCGAGGCCTTCTACCAGGGGCTGCACCTCATCCGTTCGGGCAAGGCTGACGTGGTGATCGTGGGCGGGGCCGAGAGCGCCATCCACCCCATCACCATTGCGGCGTTCAACTCCATGCAGGCGCTCTCCCGCCGCAACGACGAGCCGGAGCGGGCTTCCCGTCCCTTCGACGTGGACCGCGACGGCTTCGTCATGGGTGAGGGCGCCGGTGCCGTCATCCTCGAGTCCGAGGAGCACGCCCGCGCCCGCGGTGCCCGCGTGTACGCAGAGCTCGCCGGAGCCGGCCTCAGCGCGGATGCCCACCACATCACGGCGCCGGCCACCGGGGACGAGGGCGGTCCCGCCCGTGCCCTGCGCGAGGCCATGGAGTCCGGGGACATCGCCCCGGAGGACATCAAGCACGTCAACGCACATGCCACCTCCACCCCGGTGGGGGACGTGCCCGAGGCCGGTGCCCTGCGCGCGGCCTTCGGGGACGCCGTGGACCAGATGGCCGTCTCCGCCACCAAGTCCATGACCGGTCACCTGCTGGGCGGTTCCGGAGCGGTGGAGGGTGTGCTGGCCGTTCTGGCCCTCACGGAGCGCACCGCACCCTGCACCATCAACCTGGAGAACCAGGACCCCCGCATCGACCTGGACGTCGTGACCACCGCCCGCGACCTGCCCTCCGGGGACATGGTGGCCATCTCGAACTCCTTCGGGTTCGGGGGTCACAACTCGGTGGCGGCGTTCCGCTCCGTCTGAGGGTCTGCCTGCCGCGGCCGACGGACCGCGGCGGCACCCAGCAGGAGAACCCCCGGTGCCCGTCCGATCAGCCGGGCACCGGGGGTTCTTTCACAGACGGTGGAAGAGGAACGAAAGCTCAAGACCCCGGGGCACCGTGGCCACCACGCTGCTGGGCGGACCGGTCATGGCACGGCCGTGAGCTGTCGTGCCCGTCTCTGACGTTCCCGCTCCTTCCCGGAGGCGGCGTCCCGGGATTCGTGCCGACGCGCCGTGCCGAGGAGGCCAGCACTGCCGAAGAGACCGACACCGCCGCGCGGCGGGTCAGCCCACGCGGTGCAGCCAGCGCACGGGAGCTCCCTCCGCCGCGTGGCGGAACGGCTCCAGCTCCTCGTCCCAGGCCTCACCGAGCGCGAGGGACAGCTCCGAGACCACGGCCTCGGGGTCTCCTCCGGAGGCCTCGAACGCGTACTTGATGCGGTCCTCGCTCACGCAGATGTTCCCCGCCACGTCCGTGGTGGCGTGGAAGATCCCCAGATCCGGGGTGAACGACCAGCGGGAGCCGTCGTTGCCCTGGCTCGCGTTCTCCGTGACCTCGAAGCGGACCCGCCCCAGGGTGCGCAACGCGGAGGCGAGCAGGGCACCGGTGCCCGCGCGACCCGACCACTCCAGCTCGGTGCGGACGCATCCGGGCTCGGCGTTCTGCGGGGTCCACTGAAGATCCGTGCGCCGGTGGGACACGGATTCCAGGGCCCACTGGATGTGGGGGCACAGCGCCCGCGGCGCGGAGTGCACGTAGAGCACTCCCCGCGTGGTGGGTGAAGACATAGCCTGTTCCTCCGTCGTGTAGGTACGTCTTCCCCAACGTCCTGCCCGGAAAGCCCAGGGTGTGACACCCGGTGCGCGTATGAAATTGGTGGGTGGTACGGGCCGACACCGCAGATTCGAGGCCGCGGCACTACCCGTGCTCGGTCTCATTGTCCAGGAGGGCTACCGGGTGGTCAACCCGGAGATCACCTCGGCGGCAGAAGTCAAGCGCGGGGATGAGCCTGGGAGTACGCGCGCTTGATCCGTTCCACGGACACGTGGGTGTAGATCTGCGTGGTGGCCACCGTGGCGTGCCCCAGCAGCTCCTGCACGGTGCGCAGATCCGCTCCCCCGTCCAGGAGGTGGGTCGCGGCACTGTGCCGGAGGCTGTGCGGGCCCCGGGCCCCCGTGTCCGGCACGTGTTCCAGTGCGGACGTCACCACGCGACGGGCGACCCTGACGTCGATGCGCGCCCCGCGGGCTCCCACGAAGACCGCGTCTGCGGCGGCCCGGGTGGCCAGGGTCTCCCGGCGGTGTCTCCAGAGGGCGAGTGCCTCTCCCGCCTTGTCCCCGTAGGGCACACGACGCTGCTTGTCCCCCTTGCCGGTGAGCGTCAGCACGTGGCTCGCCGGCTCCACGTGGCCGCGGTCCAGCGCGACGAGCTCACTGATGCGGGCCCCCGTGGCGTAGAGCAGCTCGAGCAGCGCCCAGTCGCGTGCGGCGAGAGCTGCCGAGTGCTCGTCGTCGTGCTCCGCGAGAGCCCGTTCCTCGAGACCGTCCAGCATGTCCGCCAGCGCTGCGGCTCCCACGATCTCCGGGAGGTGCCGAGCGGGTCGGGGGCCCCTCAGTCCCGCTGAGGGGTCGTGCCGCAGCCCCTGTGTGTCCACTGCCCAGCGGAAGAACGTGTGCACCGCCGCGATCCCCCGCGAGACGGAGCTGCGCGCGAGACCCCGCTGGTGTCTCTGCGCCAGCCACCCGCGCAAGGCGTCACGGTCCAGCAGGTCCGGGCCGTCGATGCCGGCCTCCAGCATCCACCGTGAGAGGTCTGCGACGTCCGCGACGTAGGAGCGGACGGTGTGCTCGCTGCGGGAGCGCTCCAGCGCGAGGTGCGCTCGGAACCCGGGCAGCAGGTGGTCCAGGGGCCCCGGCGGTGGGTCGTCCTGAGAGGGGGCCGCGCCGACGGGTTCGCCCCGTCCTTCAGGGACGGGTGCCGGAATCACCTCTGATCGTTCGCCCATGATCGGAGCCTACCCGCCGCCATCCGAGCAGGGAGTCGGTGGCCAGGCCGCGCTCCTGCAAAGACACCAGACCCGTGAGCACCTGGGCAGGGCTCAGCCCCGAGACCCGGCACAGGTGGGACGGGTCCGCATCACGGTGCAGCGGCAGCGCGTCGAAGAGTCTGAGGAGATGGGGGTCGAGCCCGTCCGTGGCGCGGTGGGACGTCTGCGCACGACGTTCCTCCTGTCCCCTGGCGGCCGTGTTGCCCAGCGGTCCCACCAGTTCCAGGACCTCGCTCCCGCTGCCCACCAGCACGGCGTTGTCGTCCCGGATGAGTCGGTGGCATCCGGCCGATCCGCCCACGAGCACATCACCGGGGACCGCCGCGACGTCCCGGGACAGCCCTGCGGCGTGCCGGGCGGTGTTCAGGGCCCCCGAGCGCCAGGCGGCTTCCGTGACGACGGTGGCCCGGGTGAGTGCCGCGATCAACCGGTTGCGCTGCAGGAAGCGGTACCGCGTGGGGGCGCACCCCAGGGGCACTTCGCTGAGCACCAGGCCGCGTTCGCACGTGCGGGCGAGCAGCTCGGCGTTCGCCGCCGGGTAGAAGCGGTCCACCCCGCACGCCAGCACTGCGGTGGTGGCCCCGCGCTCCGGACCCGCTTCGAGAGCGGCACCGTGGGCCACGGCGTCGATCCCGTAGGCTCCACCGGACACCACGCACCAGCCGGCCACGGCCAGTTCGCGGGAGATCTCCCTGGTCACGGCCGCACCGTACGCACTGGCATTGCGGGAGCCCACCACCGCGACCGAGCGCCGCAGAGCGGGAAGCAGGCACCGGTCACCTCGGCCCCACAGCACAATGGGCTGCTGGAGCCCGAGGTCCGCGAGCTGCGGAGGCCAGTCCGGGTCCTCGGGGACCACGGTCCACGCCCCGATGCTCCGCGCGTGGCGCGCCTCCACGTCGTCCTCGGGAACGGGCAGCCGGGCCCGCCAGGCGGCGAACCGGGCGCCCAGGTCCGGAACGCGGGCTCCAGGGGCGGCTTCGTGGGCCGCCTGCCGCAGGATCGAGTGCAGAGCGGGAGTCGGCGCCTCCAGCTCGACGACGGCTCGCCACAGCGTCTCGGGGCCCATGGCCGCGAGCAGCAGCAGACCGGCGGTGTCGCTGGGCTCGATGAGGCGGGCCAGCCGGACCCGGCACGCGCGCACGGCCTCGAGCTCGGAGTCCCTGGTGGTCCCGCTCGCGACCCAGGACGTCGCGTGGGCCGCCGAGGACCCGGTGCGTGGGTTAAAGGACTGGTCCGCGACGGGGCGCTCCTCCGCCGGGAGCTGCTCCTCTTTGGGATGCCGCCCGGTCATGCCGTCACCGTGGTCTTGAAGTACAGCGCCAGCTGCACGTGCTCGGGGGTCGGCACCGTGGTGCCGTCGAGGTCCGCGAGGGTCCACGCCACGCGCAGCACCTTGACGAAACCGCGAGCCGTGAGGGTCCTGTTCTCCATGGCGGCCTTCAACGGCCGCACGGCACGCGCGCCCGGTGACAGCCCGCGGTGCAGCAGCGAGCCCGGCACGCCGGCGTTGACCCGGCAGCCGAAAGCACGCAGCCGCTCCGCCTGGGCACCGCGTGCGCCGGAGACCCGCCGAGCCACTGCGGCGCTGTCCTCGGGGGGCGAGCCGTGCACGGAGCTGAGCTCGTGATAGGTCACGGCCGGCACGCGAAGCTGCAGGTCCACCCGGTCCAGCAGGGGCCCGGACAGCTTGCTGAAGTAGCGACGCCGCTGCACGGCGCTGCACGTGCAGGCCTGCCCCGTGCCCCCGGCGCGACCGCAGGCGCACGGATTCGCGGCCAGGACGAGCTGGAAGTCCGCAGGGTAGTGCGCCACGGACTGCGCCCGTGCAATCGTCACGGTCCCCGACTCCAGCGGTTGGCGCAGGGCGTCCAGGACGCGCCGTTCGAACTCCGGCGCCTCGTCGAGGAACAGGACTCCCCTGTGTGCCAGGGAGATGGCCCCGGGGCGGGGCATGCCGCTGCCCCCGCCGCACAGGGCCGGCATGGTGATGCTGTGGTGCGGTGCCTGGAAAGGTGGCCGGCGCAGCAGTGCCGAGCAGGCGGCGTCGCCGCGCAGCGAGTGCACGGAGGTGACCTCCAGCGAGTCCTGGTCACACAGGTCGGGGAGGATGCCCGGCAGCCGCTCGGCAAGCATCGTCTTTCCCGCCCCGGGCGGACCGACCATGAGCAGGTGGTGCCCGCCCGCCGCGGCGATCTCCAGGGCCTGCCGTCCCTCCACCTGGCCCACCACGTCCTTCAGGTCGGGGGTGGGCGCCCCCTCGGCGACCGGCTCTCCCCGTGGGTCCGGTGCTGGTTCCGGGGCCCCTGCGCCAGCCTCCGCGAACGCAAGCAGTGCGGGATCCGCCCCGTGCTCGACCAGCAGCTGGGCCAGGTGACCGGCGGAGCTCACGGACGCGCCCGCCACCAGCTCCGCCTCGGCCCGGTTCGCGGCGGAGACGACGACGCGGGGGTGGCCCGCGCGGACGGCGGCGAGCACGGCGGGGAGCACCCCGCGCACGGGGCGCAGCGAACCGTCCAGTCCCAACTCCGCGTAGAACACGGTGTCACCGGGAGGACGCACCACCCCCTGCGCCGCGAGCACGGCCATGACCACGGCGACGTCGAAGTGTGAGCCCCGCTTGGGAAGGGTCGCGGGTGAGAGGTTCACGGTGATCTTGCGGGGCGAGAGCGGCGCGCCCGCGTGCCGGGCCGCGGATCGGATCCGTTCCTTGGACTCGTTGACCGCCTGGTCCGGCAGGCCGATGATCGTGAACCCGGGCAGGGACTGGCCGATGTCCGCTTCCACGTCCACCACGTGCCCCTCGAGCCCCACGAGGGCAATGCTGCGGCTCCGGGCGAACCCGCCCACGGCACGGGTCGTCGCAGGGTTGGAAGGTCTCTGCACCACGGTCTCGGAAGTCATGGCACCACCGTGCCCCCAGCGGGGGCTCACGGGGCGGGCCCCCGCTGGATGTGCAGGGCGCTTGCCGCGGGTGGCAGGTGGGACGCGGGCGCGGCTGGGAACCTCGTGGTCGGGCGTGAGCTGGGACGAGTCACCGTGAGCACCCGTGACGCACCCTCGCCCGCTCTCGCGCGGTGTCGCCGGTGTGGCCTGCTCAACCGCTGCTAGGTCTTCCCGTGCGCGGGACCGGGAACGGCATCCGGGACCTCGGCTGCCGCCAGGAGCCCGGGTGTGGAGGGGGACACCGGCACAGGAATCACGAGGCAGGACACCGCAGGTGCCGTCCCCGCCGAACCGAGCACGGACGAGCCGTGCTGCACGCGGCCGTCCTTCTCACGGCTCTCGGGCGCAGCTGCCGCAACACCGGGCGCCGGCGGGTCGATCGTCGGAACCACGGGATCCGGCAGGGCCTCCCCGGGCACCGTCGGCTCGGGCACCGGGGGCTCGGGCACCGGGGGCACCGTGGGAACGGGATCCGGGTCGGGGACGATCGGGTTTGGGACGATCGGGTCCGGAACCACAGGCGGCGGGTTCACCGGATCCGGAACCACCGGCCCCACGGGGCCCGGCGGCACCGCAGGATCCGGCGGCACGGCGGGCGAGGCCGGACCGGGGGGCTGCGGGTCCTCCGGGAGCGGGGTCTCGGGCGGGATGTCGCCCGCCGGGGCACGGCTCGACGCGTCGCCCCCGCCACCGGGAGGCCCGCCCTCTCCCGGTCCGTCCGAGTGGCCCGGTTCCCCCGACGTGCCGGTGCTCCCCTCGGGACGCCCCTGCACCGGGGCGGATTCACGGTCGCCGATGAGGGGAACGAGTTCGAGGCTCGCGAAGCTGTCCGGGATGCCGGAGACGTCCCCCACGAGGATGTTCCGCCCTCGCTCCCCCACGGGGATGTCGCCGGACGCCCCACGGGCGGTCGCACAGATGCGGTTCCGGAGTGTCTGCGCGGCCTCGGCATCCAGGGTGGTGCCGCTGGGGGTCACGTGGCCGCCGCCGGAAGCACGGGGCTGCCACCTCTTCACCGCGCGCGACACGTGCTCCAGCTGGTAGGTCGCGCCGTCCCGGGCCGTGAGGACCAGCCGACTTGCGGAGACGGGTGAGCGCCCGGAGCGGTTGTCGATGTCCACCGTGGCATAGGTGGCTCGCGGTACCCCGGCCTCGCGCCGCAGCTGCTCGAGACGCTCGTCGGGAACCCTCCGCGCCGGCACGGTGATCCGCACCGACGCGCCGTTGGGCAGCTCCGCCTTGAAGACCCCGGGATGCAGGCCTGTCCCGGTGGGCGACGCCGACTGCGGGGAGGCGACGTGCACACCTGAGGTCTCGTCCGGTGCCCCGCAGGACGAGAGACACAGTACCGCCGTGGTCGTCAGCGCGGCGGCGGAGAGCACATGCGGCAGCCAAACCCCGGATTTCATGCGTTCCCCCGTTCGCCGACCGGCGGTGGTCGTCCGGACAGTACCGTGGCACGGGCCGGGGGAAATTCATAATGGCGGAGGCCGGCCGACGCAATGTGACCCGCACGATGTGACCCGGTCGCCACCCGGTCCCCGAGCGGGGTCCCGTGCCGGGTGCACGACCCCTGCGAGGCGCCGCACTGGCGTGTGGGGCGCAGAGACGGCACACCCGTGACGGCGGCCCGCGGACCGCGAACCCGGCTCACGGACAACGCCCCCTCGGACGGCGCCCGTGCCTGCGAGCGGGCACCAGCGGGCGCGTCCTCACAGCCAGCCGATCGAGCCCACGTGCTCCACCCGTGGCGAGGCCCCGCGCGGCCAGTGCACGGCGACGACGTCGACGGTGGGCACCCGGGCGTCGTCGTGCGCCCTGGCCCAGGCCCGCGCCAGCACGTGGAGGCGCCGCAGCTTGTCGGCGCCCACGGCCTCGTAGGGGTGCCCGTAGTCGACTCCGGAGCGGGTCTTGACCTCGAACACGGTCACCCGCCCGTGACGCTCGGCCACGATGTCCAGCTCCCCGCGCGGCGCCCCCTGCCCCCGCGGGGGCCGCCAGTTGCGGTCCCGCACGGTCCAGCCGGAGCGTTCCAGCAGACCGGCGATGAGCTCCTCCCCCGCGCGCCCCACACCCTGGCGGTCCACGGCAGGTGGTTCCTGCGGCGGGCCGTTCCCTGTGCGGGTGGATGCGGTGACGGTGGTCGAGGGTGCAGTCATGGCACCACTGTGAGCGAGCCCCGTCCGGGGCGCACCCGATCTGAGGCGGTGTGGAGGACAGGTGCCGTGCGGGAAGGGCAACGGCCCCCCTCACCGCAGGCACCGCGCGGGGACTACGGTTCTCGGGCCCACCGGTCCCGGCCGGGGTCAGCTGGGGCGCACGCCGAGGTTCCAGCTCCGCCGGTGCTGCGCGGTGACGCCGTGCTCCAGCAGCGCCGCCCGGTGGGAAGCACTGCCGTAGCCCTTGTTGGACGCCCAGTCGTACTGCGGGTGGGCAGCGGCCAGGCGCGTCATGAGCGCGTCCCGTTCCACCTTGGCGAGGATGGAGGCGGCTGCCACGCTGACGCACGCGACATCCGCCTTCACGAGCGTGCGGACCACGAGTGGCAGCTCGACCGGGGCCTCCTCCTGGCCCAGCACTGGAGCCGCATCCAGCCAGTTGTGCGATCCGTCCAGGATGAGGGCGTCCACGCGCGCGCCCGCCCGCCGCACGGCGTCCAGCGCCCGCAGACCGGCCAGCCGCAGGGCCGCCGTGATCCCCAGCTCGTCGATCTCCGCGGGCTGGGCGTGTCCCACCGCGGTGGCCACGGCCCACTCGCCGATCCCGGGGGCGAGTGCCTCCCGCCGCGCCGCGCTCAGGGCCTTGGAGTCCCGCACACCCTCCCAGGGCCGCGCCGGCGTGCGATCCGCACGCCCCGGGGCGGGCGACGCCGCTCGGAGACCGGGTGGCACCGCGGGACGCGGGGAACCGGACGTGTGCGCGGTCCCCGTCCGGGCGGCGTCGTCCGGGGACGGCCCCAGCAGCACCGGGACGTCCAGCACCACGAGTCCGACGCTCGCCGGGCCCGCGAGGGCGCCACGGCCCACCTCGTCCATCCCCGCGACGAAGCGCGCCCCGTCACGCGCGAGCTCCGTCTCCGTGTCCAGCGTGGGAGCCGGACGCGCGGGGCTCACGGGCGCGCCGGTGCGGGGACGTCCGCGAAGACGTCCTCGGGGTTGTGCAGGAAGCGGAACCGGTCCAGCGGCCAGGCCGTCACGAACGCGGTGCCCACCACGTCCTGCTCGCTCACGAACTGGGTGCCGGTCTCGATGTGGTAGCGGGAGTCCGCGGACGCGTTGCGGTGGTCGCCCAGCACGAAGAACTTGCCCTCGGGCACGGTGACGTCGAAGGGGAAGTCCGAGGGGGCGGCGCCCGGGTAGAGGTACGGCTCGTCCAAGGCCTTGCCATTGACGGAGACCTTGCCGGAGGCGTCGCAGCACGTCACGTGGTCCCCGCCCACGCCGATCACGCGCTTGACCAGCGCCTGCTGGCTGCTGTCCGGCAGCAGCCCGACGAACTCCAGACCCTGCCGCACGGGGTTCGTGCGGGCGGCCGGCGCCTCGGGGAGCCAGCCCTGGGTGTCGTCGAAGACCACGATGTCCCCGCGGTCGATGTGCCCCGTCCTCGCGCCGAGCACGTTGACGAAGATCCGGTCGTCGAGCTCGAGGGTCTGCTCCATGGAGCCGGAGGGAATGTAGTAGCCACGGATCAGGAACGTCTTGGCCACGAAGGCAATGAGCAGCGCGAGCACCACCACGATGGCGATCTCGCGGACCGCTCCCCAGCCTCCGGTGGCCTTCTGGGACTTCCGGGAGCCGCCGCGGCGCGCACGGCGGGTGGGGGCGGCGGAATCCGCTCCGGACTGCGGGTCCACGGACCCGCCGGGGGCGCCGGGGTCGTTCGTGGGGTGGATGCCCTCGGCACCCGCTGCGTGCTGCTCAGCCACTGCACAATCCTTTTCTACGTTCTGGCGAGTCCGGGGCGGCCCGTCGTGGTGCACCGGCCGACGCCGCGGCGCCGGGTTCCGGGAGTCGCCCGGCAGAGGGGGTCAGTCCTCCAGGGAGCGAGCCCGGTCCAGGGGCCACACCACGCGCTCGGCGGTGCCCACGATGCGGTCCTGACGGATCAGGCCGCCGCCCGGGGCACCGAGCAGGGAGCGGGAGTCCACGGACACGCTGCGGTGGTCGCCCATGAGCCACACGCGCCCCTGCGGCACGTGCACCGAGAACGGGATGTCCGACGGTGCATCACCAGGGTAGACGTAGTCCTCGCGCTGGGGCTGACCGTTGACGGTGAGCAGACCCTCGGCCGTGCAGCACGCCACGGTGTCACCCGGCACGGCCATGACGCGCTTGACGTAGCTGGTGCCGGACCCCGTGAGTCCGAGCCACTGCCCCACTGACTGCGCGGCCTGCTCGTACCAGGGGTCGGAGGAGTGCAGGGGGTCCAGGGAGCCGCGGCCGTCGAAGACCACGAGGTCCCCGCGCTGGGCATCCTCGCCGGACACGGTCTTGTCCACCAGCACCCGGTCCCCGCCCTCCAGCGTGGGCTCCATGGAGCCGGAACCCACCCAGTAGACGTCCAGCAGGAAACCCCGCACGAGCGCGGTCACGAGCAGCGCCGTGAGCAGGGCGGCGAGCACCACCCGGAACCACCACGTCCGGGGGGAAACGGGTCGTCTCACGGCGGAGGACCCGGCAGCTGCCGGGCCCTCCGCGTGTTCCGTGTGCTGTGGCACCCGGTGAGTCTTACTTGCTCGATGCGCTCGACTCGCGCTTCTCGCGGATGCGAGCAGCCTTGCCGTGACGGTCGCGCATGTAGTACAGCTTCGCGCGGCGGACGTCGCCGCGGCTCACGAGCTCGATCTTGTCGATGATCGGGGAGTGCACCGGGAAGGTGCGCTCCACGCCCACGCCGAAGCTGACCTTGCGGACCGTGAAGGTCTCGCGCACGCCGGAGCCCTGACGGCCCATGACGAAGCCCTTGAACACCTGGACACGGGAGCGGTTGCCCTCCACGATGTTCACGTGCACGTTCAGGGTGTCGCCGGGACGGAAGTCGGGGACGTCGTCGCGCAGGGACTTGGCATCAAGCTGGTCAAGAATGTTCATGATGTGACTCCTCGTGATCGCCGCAGGTCTCTCACGTGTGGTTCGCGTGCCACCCCGTGGGGTGACGACGCTCCAGGGTTCGGTACGGAGCATGAAGTGGCCGTCCCGAGCGGTGCGCCGTTGGTCGCTCTCCCCCCTGCGGCAGGGGCGTGCCCGACGCACACACAGCCGCCCATTATGCCATATCGGGGGCCTCGCCCGCCCCGGTGTGCCCCCGCTCACGGCGCTGTGGTTCACGGTGCCACGACCCGTCGCGCACGGCGAAGCCTTCCTCGGCCAGCACGGAGAGGTCTGCGCGGTCCAGGTGGGCGGGGTCCAGCGCCAGGACCATGTCCGGCCGGCGCCGAGCGGTGCGCACGAGCTGCTGGTCCCTGCGCCACCGGGCGATTCTGCCGTGGTGGCCCGAGAGCAGCGTCTCCGGCACCTCGCGGTCCCGCCAGGCGGCGGGCTTGGTGTACACCGGGTACTCCAGCAGCCCGCCGGTGTGCGACTCCTCGGTGAGGGACTCCGGGTTGCCGATCACGCCGGGGATCAGCCGGGTCACGGCCTCGACCATGGCCAGGACGGCCACCTCTCCCCCGTTGAGCACGTAGTCACCCAGGCTCAGGGGGCGCACGCGCACCTCACCCCGCGCCCAGTCGAGGAAGCGCTCGTCGATGCCCTCGTAGCGCCCGCACGCGAAGACCAGGTGCTCCTCCGCGGCCAGCTCGTAGGCGATGTCCTGCGTGAACACCTCCCCCGCCGGGGACGGCACCACCAGCACGGGCCGCGACGACGCCGCACGGCCGGGTGCCGCTGCCTGGCCCGGGAGGGCGCGAGCAGCGGCGTCGTCCGTGGGGACCTGGGGGCTGCCCAGCCCGCTCATGGCAGACTCCGCCACCTCGTGGGCGGCGAGCGCCGTGCTGCCGCCGGCGGGCGGGGCGCCAGGAGCGGCCGGCGGCTCGGCGAGCGCCGCATCCTGCGCGGCGGCCCGCACCACGGATTCCAGCGCCTGGGCCCAGGGCTCGGGCTTCATGACCATGCCCGCGCCCCCGCCGTAGGGGGTGTCGTCCACGGTGCGGTGCCGGTCCGTGGCGAAGGCGCGCGGGTCCGTGACCTGCAACTGCAGCAGCCCGTCGGTCACGGCCTTGCCGATCAGGGAGAGCTTCAGGGGTTCGAGGTACTCGGGGAAGATGCTCAGGACGTCGATGCGCACGGTCACGCGTCCTCGCCGAGCTCGAGCAGCCCCGGGGGCGGGGTCACGAGCACGAGCCCGCGGTCCAGGTCCACCTCGGGCACGATCTCCTCGACGAACGGGACCAAGACGGCCGGCCCGCCCCGTTCCGGTGTGATCTCCAGGAGGTCCTGGGCGCGTCCCTGGATCAGCGCCTTGACGGTGCCGATGCGTGCCTCGTCCCGGGTGGTGTCCACGGCCACGAGTCCCAGGAGGTCGTCCTGGTGCCACTCGTCGTCGTCGAGCGGGAGGTCTGCGACCTCCGCGAAGAGCTCCAGCCCGCGAGCGGCCTCTGCGGTGTTGCGGTCCGCGATCTCCGCGAAGCGGGCCACCAGCACGCTCTTGTTCCACCGCGAGCCGGTGACCGTCAGCGCCTCGACGCGCAGCGGCTCCGCCGCCCTCTCGCCGTCGGCACCGCGCCGGGCGCCCCGCCCGGGCTGGACGCCGAGCACCGAGCCGGGCGCGAAGCGCGCCTGCGGATCGTCCGTGAACAGCTCCACGGTCACTTCACCCCGCACGCCGTGCGGTTTTCCGATTCGGGCAACCCGAACGCTCATGCCTTCTCCTCGCGGGACCTTGTGGTGTGTGGCTGCTCGCGGCGCGTCACCGGGAGCAGCGCGGATATGAGCACGGCCCCCGTTCCTCGGGAGGAACGGGGGCCGTGGTACGCGGGTGTCCGCTCAGCGACGACGGTCGGTGTCGACCACGTCCACGCGGACGCTCTCGCCGGAAGCCAGTGCACTGACGACGGTGCGCAGGGCCTTGGCCGTGCGCCCCGATCGTCCGATCACGCGACCCAGGTCATCCGGGTGCACGCGCACTTCGAGCGTCTCCCCGCGACGGTTGTCGCGGGAACGCACCGAGACGTCCTCGGGGTTGTCCACGATGCCGCGGACGAGGTGCTCGAGGGCTTCGGCGAGCATGCTCACTCAGCCTTCTCGGCGTCGCCCTCTGCGACGGCGGTCTCCTCGGCGGGGGCCTCCTCGACCTTCTCGGCCTTGGGGGTGATCGCCTCGGGGATGATCACGGAGCCGTTGTCCGGGGCCACGAACTGCTTCTTGGCCTCGGGCTGCTTGAGGGTGCCCTCGGCACCCGGCTCGCCCTTGAACTTCTGCCAGTCACCGGTGATCTTCATGAGAGCCAGCACGGCCTCGGAGGGCTGCGCGCCCACACCGAGCCAGTACTGCACGCGATCGGACACCAGGTTGATGTACGAGGGGTTCTCGGTCGGCTGGTACACGCCGACCTCTTCGATCACGCGACCGTCGCGCTTCTTGCGGGAGTCGACGACCACCACGCGGTAACGCGGGTCGCGGATCTTGCCCATACGCTTGAGACGAATCTTGACTGCCACTTGTGTGGTTACTCCTGTTTCGAATGGAATCGGTCACCGCACACACCGGCCCGTGGGGCGGGCAGCACGTGGGTTCCCTGTGGACACGACATCACGCGCGGTGAGAGGGTCCGCACGGTTCGAGTACCCGTCCATTGTGCCACAGCTGTCAAACCAGGGGCCGACGGCGCGACCCTCTCCGGAGGCCCCGGCGGCCTCCTGCGGGCCGCACGGCACTCCGACGGCCGGCGGTCCACCCACCCGAGCCGGTTCGGACGCGGTGCCCGCTCAGCGCCGCTTCCGGGAACGGACCGTGGCCCACAGGGCGGTCTGCAGGGCGGCGTCCGAGAGCATGAGCGCGGACGCGGATCCGAGCACCCGGGCTCCCCTGCCGCCCCGGGCGGCCAGTCCGGCCAGACCGGCACCGAGAACGGCCTCCGCTCCGCCCACCGCGAGCAGCAGCGACGGCCGGCGCACGTACGCACGTTGGATGCGCGAGAGCAGGTCCGTGCCGCTGGGCTCCACGCTCGCCGCTTCGAACAGGGACAGCCCCGCCGGGCGCGGCGCGTAGTCCGCCACCCCCTCGATCTCACTCAGCTCGCGCTGGCCCTCCACGATCTTCGCGGCTACGGGCGGCAGTCCCAGCAGCTGGAGCACGGACTCGAGCAGCAGCGCGGAGCTCGGGGTCCGGGCGTAGTTCTCGAGCCGGGCTCCCTGCGCCGGGTCGAGGTCGCACAGGGAGGCGATCGACGCCACGGCGGTGCCGTTCGCCGCGGGGGCCGACGCCGCGGCGTCGTCACCCGGGGTTCGTTCCGTGGCGTAGGGGCCCGCCTCGGAGGCGTCCCGGGTGCCCGCGAGCAGCTCCGCCACGGAGTCCTCGTGGACGGCGGGCCAGTGCAGGGTGGTGGACTCCGCGAGCTCCGTGAACTGGGTGCCCCAGTCGCGGCCGGCGTCGAGCGAGGCCACGGGCGGGTAGACGCGCAGGGTGCGGGTGCTGCCGTCGGAGTCGAGCCGCACCGCGATGCTGTGCGGATCCCCCGCGGCGGCGAGAGCGGCCGGGTCCGTGCCGTCCGGGAGGACCACCGCGGACCAGCCGTCGTGCGCCACCGCGGTGAAGCCCGTGCCGAGCGCCGTGGCCACGAACGGCAGCTGCGGGGTGTCCGCGCGGACCAGCAGGACCGAGCGCGGAGCGGGCCGCTCGCTCATGCCCGGGACCCTCCGTCCATCACGCGCTCCACCACGGTGCCGGTCTCCAGTGCCTCGATGGCCGCGCGGATGTGCTCCGCCATGCCGGGGCTCATGACCGTCTCCAGCTCCTCGGGGGCGACGAAGCGGTAGGACAGCAGCTCCTCCTCCTGCACGGTGATGGGGGTGTCGGAGGCCACGGTGCCGCCATCGTAGAGGAAGGACACGGAGTCTCCCCACATGCCCATGCTCACCCCGTGGCTCACGGCGATCAGGCGGCCCTCGGGCAGGTGCAGGCCCACCTCCTCGACCACCTCGCGGAAGCAGCCCGTGCGCGGGTCCTCCCCCGCCTCCACCGTGCCGCCGGGCAGGGTCCAGCCGTCCTTGTAGTTGGGCTCCACCACGAGCACCCGCCCGTTCTCGTCACGGATGATCGCCGCGGAGGCCAGCCGCCGGGTGGGCAGCGTGGCGATGAACTCGCGCAGCTCGTCGTCGGGGAGGTACGAACCCATGGATGCCTACTTTCCGAGGAACTTCTCGAAGCCCTTGGGCAGGTTGAGCGACTCGGCGTCCAGGTCCTGTCCCTGGGCGCCGAACGCGCTGCCCTTCGCGGCCGGTTTCTGCCCGGACGCGAGCGCCGCCTGCTCCTGGGCGCGCTTGGCGGGGTTGCCGGAGCGGGAGCCCTTCTTCTTGGCCTTGCCCTTCTTGGCCGCGCCACCCCCGCCGCCTCCCATGCCGGGAATGCCACCGGGCATGCCGGGGACGCCCTTGCCCTGGGCCAGGCGCTTCATCATCTTCTGCGCCTGGGCGAAGCGCTCCATGAGCTGGTTCACCTCGGAGACCGAGACGCCCGAGCCGCGGGCGATGCGAGCGCGGCGGGACCCGTTGATGATCTTGGGGGCCACGCGCTCGTGCGGGGTCATGGAGCGCACGATGGCCTCCACACGGTCGATCTCGCGCTCGTCGAAGTTCTCGAGCTGCTCGCGCATCCCGGCGGCGCCGGGCATCATGGCGAGCATCTTCTTCATGGAGCCCATCTTGCGCAGCTGCTGCATCTGCGCGAGGAAGTCCTCGAAGGTGAAGTCCTCCTGGTCGGTGAACTTCTTGGCCATGCGCTCGGCCTCGGTCTTGTCCCACTGCCGCTCGGCCTGCTCGATGAGCGTGAGGACGTCACCCATGTCCAGGATGCGGGAGGCCATGCGGTCCGGGTGGAACTGCTCGAAGTCCCGCACGCCCTCGCCCGTGGAGGCGAACATGATGGGCTTGCCGGTCACCGCGCGCACGGACAGCGCCGCGCCACCGCGGGCGTCGCCGTCGAGCTTGGAGAGCACCACGCCGGTGAAGTCCACGCCCTCGTCGAAGGCCTTGGCCGTGTTCACGGCGTCCTGGCCGATCATGGCGTCGATGACGAACAGGACCTCGTCCGGGTCCACGGCGTCGCGGATGTCCCGGGCCTGGTTCATCAGGGCCTGGTCGATGCCCAGTCGTCCGGCGGTGTCCACGATGACCACGTCGTAGAGCTTGGAGCGGGCGAAGTCCACACCGTCCCGGGCAACCTTGACGGGGTCACCCGTGGGGTCGTCGAACTCGGACGTGGCGCCGGGCTCGGGTGCGAACACGGGAACCCCCGCACGCTCGCCCACGACCTTCAGCTGGGTCACCGCGTTGGGGCGCTGCAGGTCCGAGGCCACCAGGACGGGCTTGTGCCCCTGGTCCGTGAGCCACTTGCCGAGCTTGCCGGCAAGGGTGGTCTTGCCCGCGCCCTGCAGGCCCGCGAGCATGATGACCGTGGGCCCGGTCTTGGCCAGGTTGATCCTGCGGGTCTCGCCGCCGAGGACGTTCTGCAACTCCTCGTTGACGATCTTCACGACCTGCTGGCCCGGGTTCAGCGCCTCGGAGACCTCCGAGCCGAGGGCGCGCTCCTTGATGACGGCGGTGAACTCCCGCACCACGGGCACGGCGACGTCCGCCTCGAGCAGGGCGCGGCGGATCTCGCGCACGGTGGCGTCGACGTCCGCCTCCGAGAGCCTGCCCTTGCCGCGCAGGTTCTTGAAGGTCGCTGTGAGCCGGTCGGACAGTGAGTTGAACACGGGGAGGTCGCTGCTTTCCTCGGACGACGGATGAATTCAGTGTCCCAGGTTAGCAAGCGTTGCCCGCCCGTCAGCACCC
>NZ_PHOA01000040.1 GCF_003687455.1 Kocuria tytonicola
CAGAAAGTACCACTGCGGCGGCCTCTCCCGCCCCGCCACCCACCACCGCATCCCCCGGGCGATCCCCGGGAGGGAAGGAGACCCCGTGGAACCGGAACGCATCGTCGAGACCAACAGCGCTGGTGAGCAGCGGGTGGGGCCCGTGAACGCGGCGCTCACCCCGCGCTGGGCCGGGCCCGCCACTTTCGCGCGGCTGCCCCGCACGGACCAGGTGGAGCACACGGACGTCGCCGTGGTGGGCGTGCCCTTCGACTCCGGGGTGTCCTACCGCTCCGGTGCGCGCTTCGGGCCGAACCACGTGCGCGAGTCCTCCCGTCTTTTGCGGCCCTACAACCCCGCGCAGAACCACTCCCCGTTCGCCAACCTGCAGGTGGCGGACGCCGGGGACATCGTGGGCAACCCGTTCGACATCCCCGAGGCCATCGGCTCCATCGAGTCCGCGGCCAAGGAGCTCATGGGCGAGAGCACCAAGGTGGTGGCCATCGGCGGTGACCACACGATCGCCCTGCCCCTGCTGCGCGCCGCGCACTCCCGCCACGGCAAGGTGGCGCTGCTGCACTTCGACGCCCACCTGGACACGTGGGACACCTACTTCGGTGCCGAGTACACGCACGGGACCCCGTTCCGCCGCGCGTTCGAGGAAGGCGTCATCGACACCGACGCCGTGATGCACGTGGGCACCCGTGGGCCCCTCTACGGCACGCAGGACCTCGAGGACGACGCCCGCTTCGGCTTCGAGATCGTCTCCTCGGCGGACGTCATGCGCTCCGGTGTGGACGCCGTGGTGGCGGCCCTGCGCGAGCGCGTGGGGGACCGCCCGCTCTACATCTCCCTGGACATCGACGTCCTGGACCCGGCTCACGCGCCCGGCACCGGGACGCCCGAGGCCGGCGGCATCACGAGCCGTGAGGTCCTGGAGATCCTGCGCGGGCTGCGCGGGCTGGACGTGGTGGCGTGCGACGTCGTGGAGGTCTCGCCCGCGTACGACCACGCGGAGCTCACCGGCATTGCCGCCGCGCACGTGGTCTACGAGCTCATCTCCCTGATCAGCCTGGGGGCCGACGCCGCCGCGGACGGTCCCGCGTACGGCATCTCGGGCGCCCGCTACGGAGCCGAGAAGTGAGCGGGTTCGCGTCCCGCGCGGACGAGTTCCGACCCTCCCCGGTCCGTGCCGTGTTCGAGGTGGCCCGTGACCCCTCCGTGGTGTCCCTGGCCGGCGGCAACCCGGACCTCTCGGTGCTGCCCGCGGACGCGGTGGGGGACGTGGCGTCCCTGCTGCTGCGCGGTCGCGCCGGTGAGATCCTGCAGTACGGCTCGGGTGCGGGCATGGACGGGCTGCGCGAGCTGGTGGTGAAGCTCATGGCGCGCGGCGGCTCCACCGTGACCGCCGCGGACGTCCTGCCCACCACGGGCTCGCAGGCCGGACTGGACCTGGTGACCAAGCTGTTCTGCAACCCCGGGGACGTGATCCTCGCGGAGGGTCCCACCTACGTGGGGGCGCTCGGCGTGTTCGGCGCCTACGAGGTGGAGGTCCAGCACGTGGCGATGGACCACGACGGGATGCAGCCCGAGGCCGTGGCCCGGGCGCTCGACGACCTCGTGGCCCAGGGCAGGCGCGTTCCGTTCGTGTACGCGATCCCCAGCTTCCAGAACCCGACCGGCGTGACCATGCCGGAGGAACGGCGTCGCGAGCTCGTGGCCGTGTGCGCGGAGCGGGACGTGATGATCGTGGAGGACGATCCCTACGCGCTGCTCGCCTTCGACCGCAGCGAGCCCGTGGCCTCCATGCACGGCATGGACCCGGAGCACGTGATCCACCTGGGCAGCTTCTCCAAGATCTTCGCCCCCGGACTGCGGGTGGGCTGGATGGCGGCACCCCCGGAGGTGCGCGGGCGCCTGCAGATCGCCGCGGAGTCCGTGGTGATCCACCCGTCCAACCTGGCGCAGTCGCTCGTGACCTCCTGGGTGGGCTCCGAGCACTGGAAGCCGGCGCTGGACCGGGCGGTGGAGCTGTACCGGGAGCGCTGGGAGGCCATGGAGGAGGCCCTCACCGAGTTCATGCCCGAGACGGCATCCTGGACCACGCCCACCGGCGGCTTCTTCACGTGGGTCACCGCGGAGGAGATCCGCGGCAAGGACATCCTGGCCGCAGCCATTGCCCACGGGGTGGTGCTCGTGCCGGGCTCGGCGTCCTACATGGACGGCCGGGACTCCAACGCGGTGCGCCTGGCGTTCTCGGGTGTGGCCCCGGCGCGCATCCGCGAGGGCGTCAAGCGCTTCGCGGAGGCCCTGCGGGCTCTGTGACAGCCGGACACCACGCCGCGTGACGCGGTGGTCTCGGGCGGGACGGGGGGTAACCCCCTCCCGCCCGAGCTCTGTCCGGTGTTGACAGCGGGGCGACTGACGACGCGCAGCAGACTACGTGGCCGGACCGGGAGAACGCCGTGTCCGAGCGTCTGCGTGTGCGCCCGTAAAATGGGACCCCATGGACATCTTCGGCGCCCCCACCCCCGACGACCACCGCGCGCACGTGCTCGCGAACGCGGCCCGGCTGCGCAAGGTGCTGCGGCACGGTGTGTATTTCCTGCGCCGCATGGAGGGGACGCGCGAGATCACGAGTCAGCAGATCAGCCTGCTGGCCATGCTGCGCGGCGGTGGCGTGCGGATGACGTCGATCGCCGCGAACCTCGGCGTGCGCACACCCACCGCGACCCAGAGCGTGGACCGGCTCAGCAAGGCGGGTCTGGTGCAGCGGGACCCGGATCCCACGGACGCGCGCGCCGTCCTGGTCTCTCTCACCCCGCACGGTGAGGAGGTCCTCGCGCGGGAGGACCAGCACCGCAACGAGCGCGTGGCGGACGTCCTGGGCGAACTCACCCTCCCCGAGCTGGAGAGGCTCGACGCCGCTCTGCCCGTCCTCGCCAAGCTCGCCCGGGTGCGTGAGGAGGACGCCCCGGCCGCGGACCGTTCCTGAAGCACCATCCCTGCCGGGCGCGCACCGTCGGGGAGGGAGCCCGCGGCACGGGGCTCAGGGCGCAGGAGCTCAGGGTCCGGGCGCCGCACGGCAGACGGGGCGACGACGCCGGGTCGGGTGCGGCGTCGCCGCTGCCGGCCGGGCGGTCACGCCGCTCAGATGGTCTCGGTGACGTCCTCCACCGCGAAGCGCGGGCTGCGGTCGTAGGTGGGCGCCTGCGGACGGCCCAGGTTGACCACCACGATGGAGCGCCTGCCGGTGCCCTCGAAGAACTCGTGGTCCACGGCGGGGGCGTCGAAGCCGGTCATGGGCCCCACGGCCAGACCCGCGGCGCGGGCCGCAATGATGAAGTACCCCACCTGGATGTGGGAGTTGGCCTTGCCGCTGCTCATGCGCAGCTCCGCGTTCTCGTCGTACATGCCCTGCATGTGCGGCGCGGCGGGAAGGAACTCGGGGAAGCGGGTGTGCCAGTTCTCGTCGTAGGACAGGATGGCGGTCAGCGGGGCCTTGCGGGTCTTCTCCTGGTTGCCGCCGCTCATGTGCTGCACCAGGCGCTCGCGGGCCTCCGGGGACTCCACCCAGGTGATGCGCAGGGGCTGGGAGTTGAACGCGGTGGGGCCCATCTTGGTGAGCTCGTAGATGGTGTGCTTCTGCTCCGGGGTCACGGGCTCGTCCGTGAAGTGGCTCGCGGTGCGGGCCGTGGTGAACAGCCGGTCCGCGTCCTCCGCGGTGATGTCGAGGGCGAGCTGGGTCATGGCGGGGGTGCTCATGGGGGTGTCCTTCCGGAACGGGGGCGCCCGGGCGACGGTGTGCCACCGAGCGAAATCATTTCTGAGGAAACCATACCGCCGATGACTCCCGGTGATGCCCGAATGTCGGGGATCTCACGCCAGGCTGTAGCTTGTCCGGGTGACTTCTGCGTTTCTCCCCGGACTGGTGACCGGGCTGGCCCTGATCGTGGCCATCGGCGCCCAGAACGCCTTCGTGCTGCGCCAGGGCATCCGCCGCGAGCACGTGGGGGTGGTGGTGGCCATCTGCATCGTCTCGGACATCTTCCTGATCGGCCTGGGGACCGCAGGGATCGGCGTGCTCGTCGAGCGGGTCCCGTGGCTGATCAACGCCTTCCGCTGGGCCGGGGTGGTGTACCTGCTGGCCTTCGCGGTGCTGTCCTTCAAGTCCGCGCTCAAGCCCCAGACCATGGAGGCCGCGTCCCAGGGGGCCGGGTCCCTGCGCGGGGTGGTCCTGGCGACCCTTGCCTTCACATGGCTCAACCCCCACGCCTACCTCGACGCCGTGCTCATCCTGGGCAACCTGGCCAACCAGCACGGGGGCCAGCGCTGGGTCTTCGCGGGCGGCGCGTTCACCGGGTCGGTCATCTGGTTCACGGCCCTGGGCGCTGGTGCCCGTGCCCTGTCCCACGTGCTCAACACCCCGCTGACGTGGCGGATCGTGGACGTGGGGGTGGGCCTGGTGATGCTCCTCATCGCGGTGCAGCTGGCGCTGATGCCCGCCGTCTGACACCCGGTCCGCGCTTGCACCGTGTGCTGAAATGGACTCATGACGCCCACCTCCTCCTACACCAGCAGCGGAACCGGGCGCAGGTCCCAGGAGTTCACGCCCAGCACGGCGGTGCGCGGGTTCCTGGAGCACTCCCGGCGCCGGGCCGCGGACCTGAGCCCCGGCTACGAGCGCGTGTGGGCCCGCGTGGCGGAGGTGGCGTACGCCGCGAACGGGCTGCAGCAGGACCTGGTGATGGCCGCGGTGGAGGCGTACCCCGCACGGCCCACCCGCCCCGTGCTCAACGCCGTGGCGGCGGGCTTCGAGCTGCTGAACACCGCCCTGCTGCTGCGCGGGGAGGGCGTGAGCCCCGGGACCGCGATCAGCGCGCCGTCGTCCGCTGAGCGCAGCAGGACAAAGCCCGGCGCGACGGAACCCCATGCCGCGGCACCGGGCTCCGGGGGCACCGACGACCCCGTCCACTACACGTCCCTTGCGAGTGAGCTCGCCCTGGCCGCCGCGTACCGCATGGTCGCCACCTCCCACGCGCCCGAGACCAGGCTCATCAAGCTCCTGGAGATCCTGGACCACGCGGTCTTCCACGCCGCGGCGGGGGAGCGGATCCTCGGGGAGCTCACCCAGCGCGCCGCCACGGTGTCCCACGGCGAGGTGCTGGAGGCCCTGCGGATCGGCAGCGCCGTGCCCTGCTACGAGGCGCCCCTGCGCGCGGGTGCCGTGCTGGGCGGCGCTCCCACCGCGCACGTGAACGCCCTGGCGGACACCGGGCGCGCCCTCGGCATGGCCCACGGCCTCGCCCGGGAGCTGCGGCTCGCGGCCCACACGAGCGGCGGCCGCGGCGCCCGGGAGCTGCTGCGCGCGGACCGCCCCACGGTCCTGGGCACGTTCGTGGCCTCCGGCCCCTACGGCCCCGCGTGGCGCGGCCTGTGCGAGCGTGCGGCTGAGCACCGCCTCACGGACGACGACGCCGCTCACGCCCACGAGCTGCTCGAGCGCTCCGGCTCGGTGCGCGCCGTCGAACGCATGATGGGCACCGCGCGCACGCGTTCCGAGCACGCGATGGCCGGCGCGGACCTGCCTCCGGCCCTGGTGGGGCGGCTGAATGGCTGGGCCGACCGGGAGCTGGACTCTCCTGCAGCCTGACGTGGGGTTTCTCGCGAAGATCCGGCGCGGTGCACCCTGGATCCCCAGCTGCGGCGGTCCCGACGGACACACTGCGCGAGCGGGCCGGGCATTCCGCCGTGCCCGTACACCCTGAACGCGCTTCCCCTGAACCACGACGGCGCCCGGGCCGAAGCCCGAGCGCCGTCGTGGTGGTGGCCGGGGCGCGGAGCCCCGGTGCGCGTCAGATCTGCGTGAGAGCCCCCACGGGGTTCTCGATGCAGTCGGCCACGAAGCGGATGAAGCCGCCGGCCGCGCCGCCGTCGCACACGCGGTGGTCGAACGCGATGGTCACCGTGGTGACCTTGCGGACGGCCAGCTCCCCGTTGACCACCCACGGCTTGTCGATGATCCGGCCGATGCCCAGGATCGCCGCCTCGGGGTGGTTGATGATGGGCGTGGCGCCGTCCGTGCCGAACACGCCGTAGTTGTTCAGCGTGAAGGTGGAGCCGCTGAGCTGGGCCGGGCTGGCCTTGCCGGAGCGGGCCACCTCGATCACCTCGCGCATGGCACCCGTGAGCTCCACCGCGCTGAGCCGGTCCGCGTTGCGCAGGTTCGGGACCATGAGCCCGCGCTCGGACTCCACGGCGATCCCCAGGTTCACGCCGTCGAAGCGGGTGATGCTGCGGGCGCCGTCCTCGGCGGTGTCGATCCGGGCGTTGAGCTGCGGGAACTTCCGCAGCCCGGCCAGGGTGAACCGCGCGATCAGCGCGAGCAGGCTCGGCGTGCTCTGCGGGTCCTTGGCCTTGAGCTCGGCGCGCAGGTTCAGCAGCTCGGTGGCGTCCACGTCCACCCACACGGTGGCCTCGGGGATCTCCGTGCGTGAGCGGGTCATGGCGTCCGCAATGTGCTTGCGCACACCCTTCACCGGCTCGCGGGTGGCGATCGCCAGGCCCGTGCGGGAGTCCGTCTCGCGCGCACCGGACGACGACGCCGCCGGACCACCCACGCCCGGCCCGCCGTGGGCGGGACCACCGTGAGCGGGTGCCCCCGGCGGGGGCGGCGGCACGGGCGCACCCGTGGCGGCAGGACCGGGAGCCGCGGGGCCCGGCATGGCCAGACCCGTGGGAGCCGGTCCGGCGGCGTCGGCGCGCATCCGCTGGTCCGCCACCTGCTCGAGGGCCGCGAGAACGTCCTTGCGCATGATCAAACCGCCGGGGCCGCTGCCCTGCACCGCAGTGATGTCCACGCCGTGCTCGCGCGCGAGCTTGCGCACGAGCGGCGAGATCACGGTGGGCGCCAGACGCGGGGACTCGGTGAGGGCGTCGTGCGTGTGCGCGGCGGAGCCCGTGGGGGCCGCACCCGCGGTCTCGGCGCCCGCGCCGCGCTTGCGGCGGCGGCGTCGGGACGAGGACGCGGCGGAGGTGCCGTAGCCGATCAGCACATTGCCGGAGGACTCCTCGTCCTCACCGGCGGCGGGATCGGCCTCGTCCACGGCCAGCTCGGCCGAGGGTGTGGTGCCCGCGAGCTCCTCCTCGCGGTAGCTCGCGGCGTGCTCGGCGCCGGGAGCCCCGGCCTCCGCACCGGTGCCGGCGGGGGCCTCGGGGGACTCCACGCCGTCGGAGATCGAGATCAGCGGCTGGTCCACCAGCATGGTGTCGCCCTCGGCGCCGTGCAGCGTGTGGACCACGCCCTCGAACGGGGTGGGCACCTCCACGGCGGACTTGGCGGTCTCCACCTCCACGATGGGCTGGTCCATGGTGACGGTGTCACCCTCGGCCACGAGCCAGCGCAGGATGTCCGCCTCGGTGAGGCCTTCGCCCAGGTCGGGCAGGTTGAACACATTGATGCTCACGGGTCAGTCCTCCCACTGCAGGTCGTCCAGGGCGTCCAGGATGCGCTCGGAACTCGGGATGTGGTGGTGCTCGAAGGACGGCGAGGGGTAGGGGATGTCGAACCCCGTGACCCGCAGCACCGGCGCGGCGAGCGAGTGGAAGCAGCGCTCCTGGGTGCGCGCGGCGATCTCCGAGGCCACGGACGCGAAGCCCTGGGACTCGGCGACCACCACGGCGCGCCCGGTCCTGCGCACGGAGGCGGCCACGGTCTCGTCGTCGTAGGGCACCACGGAGCCCAGGTCCACGACCTCCACGGACATCCCGTCCCGCGCGGCCTCCTCGGCCGCGGCCAGGCACACGGGCACGGACGGACCGTAGGAGATGAGGGTGGCGTCGGAGCCCTCGCGGGCGACGACGGCGTGCCCCTCGCGGGTGGGCAGGCCCCCGTTCTCGTACTGCTCGCGCAGCTCGTCCAGGTCCACCTGCGCGGTGGACCAGTACAGCCGCTTGGGCTCGAAGAACACCACGGGGTCCGGGGAGTCGATGGCCTCGCGCAGCATCACGTACGCGTCCCGCACGGAGGCCGGGGTGAAGACCTTCAGCCCGGGGGTGTGCGCGTAGTAGGACTCGGAGGAGTCGCAGTGGTGCTCCACGCCGCCCACGCCGCCGCCGTAGGGGATGCGGATGACCAGGGGCATGGTGAGCTTGCCCCGGGTGCGGTTGTGCATCTTGGCCACGTGGGAGGCCACCTGCTCGAACGCGGGGTACGCGAACGCGTCGAACTGCATCTCGGCCACGGGCCGCATGCCGTTCATGGCCATGCCCACCGCGGTGCCGATGATCCCGGACTCCGCGAGGGGGGTGTCGAAGCACCGCTCGCGGCCGAAGCGGGCGGTCAGGCCGTCGGTGATGCGGAACACGCCACCGAGGGTGCCCACGTCCTCACCGAAGACCACGACCTCCCGGGAGGCCTCCATGGCGTCCGCGAGTGCGGTGTTCAGCGCCTTGGCGAAGCTGACTTTCGAAGCGCTCATCACGCCTCCTCTCGGGAGAGCTCGTCCGCGAGCTGGGCGCCCTGTTCGCGCAGCTGCGGGGTGGGTTCGTGGTAGACGAAGCGGAACAGGTCCTGCGGGTCCAGCTGCGGCTTGGAGGACATCGCCTCGCGCAGCCGCTTGGCCATGGCCTCGGCGTGCTCGGAGATCCTGCCCGTGACGTCCTCGTCCAGCGCGCCCTGGTCCTCCAGGTAGCGCTGCATGCGCGTGATGGGGTCCTTGGCCACCCACTCGCTGACCTCGTCGCGCTCGCGGTAGCGGGTGTCGTCGTCCGCGTTGGTGTGGGCCTGCATGCGGTAGGTCATGGCCTCCACGAGCAGCGGTCCGCCGCCCTGGCGGCACAGCTCGATGCCGCGCCCCAGCACGGAGAGCAGCGCCGCGAGGTCGTTGCCGTCCACGCGCTCGCTGGCCATGCCGTAGCCCACGCCCTTGTGCGCGAGCGAGGGCGCACGGGTCTGCGAGGACAGCGGCACGGAGATCGCGTAGCCGTTGTTCTGCACCAGGAACAGCACGGGCAGCTGGAACACCGCGGCGAAGTTCAGGGCCTCGTGGAAGTCCCCCTCCGACGTCGCCCCGTCACCGCACATGGCCAGCGTCACCGTGTTCTCGCCGCGCAGCTTGGCGGCGTGTGCCACGCCCACGGCGTGCAGCAGCTGGGTGGTGAGCGGGGTGGCCTGGATGGAGACCTTGTACTTCCTGGGGTCGTAGCCGCCGTGCCAGTCGCCGCGGTAGGTGCTCATGACCTCCAGCGGGTCCACGCCGCGGGACATCACGGCCACGGAGTCGCGGTACGTGGGGAACAGCCAGTCCTCGTTCTCCAGGCACAGGGCGGCGGCCACCTGGCACGCCTCCTGGCCGTGGCTGGAGGGGTAGACCGCCATGCGGCCCTGGCGCACGAGCGCCATGTTCTGGTCGTTGATGCGCCGGCCCACCACGAGCTTCTCGTAGGCGGCCAGCAGCCGGTCCGTGTCCGGCATGGGGTACTCGTGACCGGGCTCCTGGCCCTGCTCGGTCTTCGGCACGGCGGTGCCGTCCGGGTTCAGCAGCCGGATCTCGGAGCTCGCGGGCAGCATGTACTGCTCGGGGGTGATCCCGAAGTTCTTCGAGGCCTCCACCGCCGGGTTGACGGGCGGAGTGGGCTCCCGGGTGGCGGACTCGCCACCTGCGGGGGTGGGCTCGCTCATGGTGCGTCCCTTTCTTCTCAGGGTGGAACTCGGTGGTGTCCTCGGGCCCGGCGCGCACGCGCGCGGGACGCCGCGTGGGACACGTCGTCCGCTCAGTATGGGGAATGGGGGCGCTCCGTCTCCACACCGGGGGGAATCCGTGGACGGTAGACTCTCAAAACAGATTTTCGGTGGACGAACTGCCCACAGATGATGTGCGCCACGCGAAAATGTCTTGCACATCACATCCGTGCGGCCGTCGTGGCGGGGTCGAACCCGCGCTCGGGGGTCGGGCCGGCGTGGCGGCTGCGGCCCGCGGCGGGCGGGCGGCCGGTCCCCGGGAACCGGCGGTGCGGCGTCGTCGGCGGGCGGAGCGGCGAGCAACGGAGAGGGTGGGTCGGATGGTGGAGAGCAAGCGCGTGGACCTGGACGAGACGGACCGGCGCATCCTGGACGAGCTCACGCGGGACGCGCGGCAGTCCGTCACGGCACTCGCGGCCAAGGTTCACATCTCGCGCGCCCACGCGTACGAGCGCATCCGCAGGCTGCACGAGAAGGGCGTGGTGCTGCGCTACACGGCTGTGATCGACCCGGCCAGGGCGGGTCTGGAGGCCTCCGCGTACGTGACCCTGCGACTGAAGCAGAACACGTGGGACACCCTGGGCCCCAAGCTGCGCCGCATCCCGCAGGTGCAGCACGTGGCGCTCGTGGGCGGCACGTTCGACGTGATGCTGCTGGTGCGTGCGCGGGGGACCGGCGAGTTGCGGGACGTGATCTTCGAGCGCATCCAGCCCATGCCCGAGGTGGTGGACACCCAGACGTTCCTGATCTTCGAGGACGTGGACGTGGGGGGCTGAGAGCGGCCTGCGCCCTCGGCGTACCCGTGACGGAACCCCTCAGCAGGCTGACATACTGGCACCGACACGGGCGGTTGCCCACCGCTGCCGGGTGAGGCGCCCGGTTTGCACGCACACGACACGGGGACGACACATGAGTGACAACGCACGGCTGGCTCTCGTCACGGGAGCCACGGGCTACATCGGCGGCCAGGTGGCCCAGGAGCTGCTGCGCCGCGGCTGGCGGGTGCGCCTGCTGAGCCGCAGCGCGGAGAAGGTGCGCAGCCTGCCGTGGGGTGACGCCGTGGTGGCCGAGGGCCGCTCCGCCGGACCCGGTGAGGCGGAAGTGGTGGAGGGCAATGCCTCCGAGGCCGCCGACGTCTCCCGCGCCCTGCAGGACGTGGACGTGGCCTGGTACCTGCTGCACTCCATGGGCGACTCCGAGAACTTCGTGGCGGAGGAGGTGGAGATGGCCGAGACCTTCGCCTCCGCGGCCCGCGACGCCCACGTGCAGCGCATCGTCTACCTGGGCGGTCTGCACCCGGACGACGAGCCGGTCTCGGAGCTCTCCGACCACCTGCGCTCGCGCGTGGAGGTGGGTCGGGCACTCATGGACTCCGGGGTGCCCACCGCCGCACTGCAGACGGGTGTGGTGATCGGGGACGAGTCCTCCTCGTTCGTCATGATCCGCCACCTCGCGGAGCGGCTGCCCGGCGCCGTTGCGCCCCACTGGGTGCGCAACCGCATCCAGCCCATTGCCGTGGCGGACGTGGTCCACTACCTGGTGGGCGCGGCGGACCTGCCCGCGGACGTGAACCGCACGTTCGACGTGGGCGGTCCGGAGGCCATCGAGTACGCGGACATGCTGGACCAGTACGCTCGCGCCGTGGGCAAGGGTCGCCGCTTCATGCTCACCGCGCCCGTGACCACCGCGGGGCTGGCGGCCTACTGGATCGGCCTGGGAACCCCCATCAGCTCCAAACTCGCACGGCCGCTGATCGGCAGCCTGCAGCACGACACCGTGATGCACGAGCGGGACCTGGACGACTACATCGGAGCGCCCGAGGGTGGCCACACCTCCTTCGCGGACGCCGTGCGTGCCGCCGTGAAGGACATCGACGTCAACCGCTGGCGGCGCGTGTTCCTCTCCACCTCGGCGGCCGTGGCACTCACCGCAGTGGTGGGCACCGTGGCCAGTGCACCGGACTCGCGGTGGTACGAGAAGCTGCGCAAGCCCGCGTTCCAGCCGCCGGCCTGGGTGTTCCCCGTGGTCTGGACCGCTCTCTACGCGGACATTGCCGCCATCGGATCGCTGTCCATCGCGGACCTCGGTGAGCAGAAGCGCACTCGCGAGCAGAAGGCCTACATCGCGGCGCTCGGGGTCAACCTGGCTCTCAACGCCGGGTGGAGCGTCCTGTTCTTCCACCGCAAGCAGCTCACGGCCGCCTCCGTGGAGTCCGTGCTGCTGGCGGCGAGCAGCACGGACCTCGTGCGGCGCAGCGCCAAGGTCTCCCCGGAGAAGGGCGTGGTCCTCAGCCCGTACGCCGGGTGGACCGCCTTCGCGTCCGTGCTCTCCACGACCATCCGGGCGATGAACCCCCGCCGCTGATCCCCGCGGGGCGGCCTGCACGGGTTACGGGGCCACCGCCCTGGGGCGTTCCGCGCGTCGCACCCCGACGTGCGGGCTCTCGGCCCACGAACGTTCCCGACGGGCACTGCCGCCGGGCGGAAAGGACTCACTGGTGAGCGAACATCGGGTCAGCCCCTACGGGGACACCACGGCGGCCACGCGCAAGCGGACCGTGTGGGTGGTCATCGGCACCGGTCTGGTGGCGGCGGCCTGCCTCGCGTGGTCCCTGCGCATCCCCGCCGGGGACCCGTGGTTCTACCCCGCCACGTTCGTCCTGGCCGGCGTCTACATGGTGGGCAGCTCGGTCGCCGTGCGGATGACCGGTGAGCGCCTGCCCTGGCGGGTCACCCCCCGGGGCATGCGGGATGCCCTGATCGGGGGAGCGGTGCTCGCGGTGGTGTTCATCGCGGGCGGGTTCATGGTCCGCTTCATCCCCTCCCTGGGGGACCCGGTGCACCAGCTGCTCAACCACGCCCGCGTGGGGAGCCTCGCCATGGTGGCGCTGACCACGGCGGTCAACGGCGTGGCGGAGGAGACCTACTACCGCGGCGCACTGTGGCGGATTCTGCCCCGCGGCCGCCGCATCCTGGTCACGACCATTGCCTACACCGCGGTGACCTCCCTGGCCGGGATCCCGCTGCTCGCCTTCGCCGCGGCCGCGCTCGGTGCCTTCGTGGGCTACCTGCGCGAGCGCACCCGCTCGCTCGTGCCGTGCATCGTGACGCACCTCGTGTGGTCCCTGACCATGCTCTTCGTCCTGCCGTACGTGGTCTGAGGCACGACGACGCCGCGCCGCCCGGGCCGCGCCCCACGGCACCCGCGCCGCCCCGCGCCGTCGTCGCCCCCGGCGACAGGTGCGCGCCCCGGTCTCACGCGGGGCGCGTGAAGGCGAGCCACATGGTGGGGATGATCCGCTGGGCACCGCGCCCCGAGTTGCCCATGGCCATGTGGTCCGTGAGCTGGCCCGAGTAGCTGGTGAGCAGCATGCGGGCCACGTCCCCCGGTGGCACCGTGAACGCGAGGTGCTGGGAGGCGGCCACCCGCACCAGGGCGTGCTCGATGGACTGGTAGAGTCGCTCGCGGATGGGGGCCATGCGCTCCCGCAGCTGCGGTGAGCGGAACGCCGCGATGGACAGCTCCACCCGCAGGGCCTGCTGGTTCAGGTTGGCCACCTGGCCCGTGACGCCCTCGATGACGCGCGTGACCACCTGCTCCACGTCCAGGCCCGAGCCCAGCCAGTGGTCCAGCTCCGAGCCCAGGGTCTCCTCGAGCTGGGTGGTGAGGTCGTCGAACGCGTGGATCGCGAGTTCCTGCTTGGACTCGAAGTTCGAGTAGAAGGCCCCCCGGGTGTAGCCGGCCGCCGCGCACAGGTCACTCACGGAGGCGCCGTCGATGCCCTGCTGGGCGAAGACCGCGGGGGCGCTGCGGATCAGCTTGAGCCGCGTCGCGGAGCGGGAACGTCTGTCCCTGCAACCGTCCTGTGTGGCAGTCTCGGCAGGGACGGGCCTGGGATCCCCCGCGGAGCCCGCGGCGGATGTGCGTGGTGTGTCTGTCTGATTGCTCACGTATCCATTGCCTCGTCGTGATCACTGGATGCATCAGTGTATCGTGTTTTCCGAACCCAATGCATTCGTGTATCCAATGCACCGTCCACTGCACCAGGAGAAACCGGTGACGCCCAAACACGCTCCCGCCCCTTCCTTCCGGGCCCGACTCGGCCGGCCGTTCGGCCAGTTCGGGTTCTGGCTGCTGCCCATGCTCGCCGTCCTCGCGGTGGGAGTCATCGGCACCGCCCTCTACCTGGGAGGCCTGTCCAGCCCGGACAAGCACTTCAAGGAGTTCCCCATTGCCGTGATCAACCAGGACAAGGGCGCGGACGTGCCCCAGGCGGACGGCAGGACCAGCCGGGAGAACCTGGGCAAGGACCTCGTCCAGAAGTTCGCGGACAAGGCGGCGGAGGACGACAAGATCGACCTGCGCCAGCTCAGCATGGACGAGGCCAGGGAGCAGCTGGACCGCGGTGAGCTCTACGCCGCGGTGGAGGTCCCGGAGTCGTTCTCCGAGGACACCGTGAGCCTCATCGAGGGCTCGCTCACGCGCGGCAACGCCGCCCGCCCGGAGGTCACGGTCTACACGGACCCGCAGGCCGGCTCCCTGGGCACCCGACTGGCCACGGGCGCCGTCGAGCCCGGCGTGCAGGAGGCCAGCAAGGCGCTCGGCGAGCAGCTCACGCAGTCCGTGGCGCCCGCCGAGGAGCAGGCCTACAACCGGGTCCTCCAGCAGCTGCAGCAGTCCCAGCAGCAGCAGTCGCAGCAGCTGCAGCGCCAGGCCGCGCAGGGCGGCCCCGAGGTCCAGCAGTTCGCCCAGCAGGTGCAGAAGTCCCAGCAGGGCTCGGCTGAGCAGATCGCCAAGGAGCTCTCGCCCACCGTCAGCTCGGTGGCCAAGGACACCCTCAAGGACCCCGTGTCCATGGTCTCCAAGGCGTACAACGACCTCCCCGAGGGCACCGCACTGGGCATGAGCGCGTTCTACTACTCCATCCTGCTGCTCGTGGTGGGCTTCTCCGGCTCCGTGGCCCTGAACCTGCTCATGGACGGACGCATGGGCATGGCGCCGTTCGAGATGGGCCCCGTCTTCCGGGACCACACCCGCGCCGTCCTGCCCCGCCCGGTGGGCTACCTCATGAAGTGGCTGACCTTCGTGGTGGCCGCCGCCCCCACCTCCGCGCTCATGATGTGGGTGGCCTCCAGTGTGGGGATGCCGGTGCCGCACGGGTTCCTGGTGTTCCTGCTCGGCTGGTTCGCGATGTCCACCGTCTCCGCGATCGTCCTGGCGCTGCTCTCGGTGGGCGGCAGCGTGGGCATGCTCGTGAGCATGGTCTACCTGGTGTTCATGGGCCTGCCCTCCGCCGGCGCCGTGGTGCCGCTCGAGGCCGTCCCGGGCTTCTTCCGGGCGATCGCACCCATCGAGCCCCTGCACCACATCTTCACCTCCGTGCGCTCGGCCCTGTTCTTCGACGCCATCCCGGAGGCCGGACTGACCACCGGTGTCATCGGGCTGGCCATCATGCTCGTGGTGGCACTCGCCGTGGGGCTGCTCGGCGGCTGGGGCTACGACAAGTGGGTGGGTCTGCGCGGCGCCGAGGGCGTCGGCAGGCACACGGCCGAGTCCGCTGCGATCACCGGACGGAAGCCGCAGCCCAGCAGGACTGCGGAGAACCCCACTGTGCCCAGCGGCGCTTCCGCCTAGGCTGGAGCCAGGAAACGACCAGTGAGCCGCCGGGCGGCTCGGACCCCACGGAGATGACATGAGCAACGAACCGCAGCAGCCGCGTCCCGACTACCGCGCACCCGAGAGCCGCCCCGATCTCCAGGGGCAGCCCGGCGGCCCCCAGGGTGGCTACCCCGGTGGGCCGCAGTTCGGCGCGCCCCACGGCGGCTACCCGGGAGGCCCCGGCTACGGTCCGGGTCCCGGCACCCCCGGCGGGAATCGCCGGGGATCCTCCGGGCCGCGGGACGACGAGAAGACCGTGGCCGTGCTGACGCACCTGGCCGGGCCCATTGCGGCTCTCGTCTCCGTGGGCTCACTCGGCTTCCTGGGTCCACTCATCGTCTGGTTCGTCTACAAGGACAAGAGCCCTTTCCTGCGCTCGGCCGCCGCGGGGGCGTTCAACTTCAACGTGACCCTGTGGCTCATCAACGTGGTGGGGTGGATCTGCGTCTTCACGGTGATCCTGCTGCCCGTCGGCTTCATCCTGATGGCCGCGTACTGGGTCCTGCTGTTCGTGTTCCACATCATCGCCGCCGTCAAGGCCGGCCACGGTGAGGCGTACCGCTACCCGTTCCAGCTGCCCATCCTGCGCTGAACGGTCCACGACGACGCCGCACGGCCCGGTTCCCCACGTGGGGGCCGGGCCGTGCGGCGTTTCAGGGCCCCGGCAGGCGGGAGAATTGTTCAACAATCGCCCTGGGCGAATTGTTGAACAACCGGTAGGGTTCACGCATCACCCGCCGTGTGACTCCGCTCACGTGAACCCCTGTATGGATCCATGTCCGCAGTCTCTCCCCGCCCGCAGTTCCACGAACCGTCGGGGCCGCCCGAACACCCGGGTTCGCAGGCGCCGTCGTCCGAGCCGGTCCGCGCCCCCGGTGCCGCGCAGAGCGGTCACCGCAGCGCGCTGCTGGGCGCCATGTTCCTCATGGCCACGAGTGCGATCGGCCCGGGGTTCATCACCCAGACCACCGTGTTCACGGTGCAGCTGGGGGCGGCTTTCGCGTTCGCCATCCTGCTGTCCATCCTGGTGGACATCGCCGTGCAGCTGAACGTGTGGCGGGTCATCGGCGTCTCCGGGATGCGCGCGCAGGAGCTGGCCAACCGCGTGCTGCCCGGTGCCGGGTACGTGCTGGCCGCGCTCGTGTTCCTGGGCGGTGCGGTGTTCAACATCGGCAACATCGCGGGCACCGGGCTGGGCCTGAACGCCATGCTGGGCCTGGATCCCCGGATCGGCGGGGGCATCTCCGCGGGCATCGCGGTCCTCGTGTTCCTGTCCAAGCGCGCGGGGCTGGCCCTGGACCGGATCGTGGTGGGCCTGGGTGCCGTGATGATCCTGCTCATGATGTACGTGGCCGTGGTGGCCGCGCCTCCCGTGGGCGAGGCGCTCAAGAACACCGTGCTGCCGGAGCAGGTGGACTTCCTGGTGATCACCACGCTCATCGGCGGCACCGTGGGCGGCTACATCACCTACTCCGGTGCCCACCGCATGATCGACTCCGGGGTCACCGGGGTGGACAGCGTTCGCCACATCACGCGCACGTCCGTGCTGGGGATCGTGGTCACCGGGATCATGCGCGTGCTGCTGTTCCTTGCGATCTTCGGCGTGGTGGCCGGAGGTGTGGCGCTGTCCGGGGACCACATGGCCGCGGACGCGTTCGGGGCGGCCGCCGGGGAGGTCGGCGTGCGGATCTTCGGTGTGGTGCTGTGGGCCGCGGCGCTGACCTCCGTGATCGGTGCGGCGTTCACGTCCATCTCGTTCGTGACCGCCTCCACGGGCAGCCCCCGCACCCGGAACCTCCTCACGGTGGGGTTCATCCTGGTCTGCGCGGTGCTCTACCTGGTGCTGGGCAAGGCGCCCCAGACCCTGCTGATCTTCGCCGGGGCCTTCAACGGGCTGATCCTGCCGTTCGGCTTCGCCATCCTGCTGTGGGTGGGCTGGCGCCGTCGTGACCTGCTGGACGGGTACCGCTACCCGGCGTGGCTGCTGGTCGTGGGCGTGCTCGCGTGGCTGCTCACCGTGTTCCTCGCCTGGAACTCGCTCGCGGGACTGGCAAAACTGTGGTCCTGACGCCCGCGCAGGCCCGTGCGCGCTTCCGGGCGGGGCTGGTGCGCCCCACCGCGGGCATGGTCCCCGGCCACGCGCAGGCCAACCTGGTCGTCGTGCCGCGGGAGCTGGCCTGAGTTCCCGCCGCGCGAGCGCTGTGGCACCTCAGCCCACGTGGGCGAGGAGCTCTTCCTGTGCCGCCACCAGCGACTCCCGGAGAAGGCTCGCCGCCCGTTCCCGGTCCCCGGTCTGCAGCACATCCAGGACCTCGGCGTTGCGCACCGCGTAGCGTGCGTGGAACTGCGGGTCCTCGGTCATCAGGTGGAACACCAGGCGCATGCGCGCGAGGATGCGGTCCATCTCGGTGAGCAGGGAGGTCGAGCCGCACCCCGTGACGAGTTCACGATGGAAGCGCTGGTTCGCGTTCCCCATGCCCGCCACGTTCCCGGAGTCCCTGGCCGCCAGCGCCTCGGACACGGTGTCCTGCAGCCGGGCGAGCAGTGCCTCGTCCAGCTCACCCCACAGCACCGCGCCGGTCTCGAGGATGCCGCGTGCGGCATACAGGTCCCGGACGTCCTCGGTGCCTGGGTCCATCACGAAGACGCCCCGGTGGGGGATGCGGTCCACGAGGCCCTCGGCGGCGAGGGTGGTGAACGACTCCCGCAGCGTGTTGCGGGAGACCCCCAGCTCACCCGCCACGGTCTGCTCGGAGAGCTTGGCCCCCGGGCACAGCGCGCCGTCGGAGATCATGGTGCGCAGCCGGGCGGCCGCGTGCGCGCTGGCCTGGGTGTCCTCGACCGCCCGCGGCGCGCTCACGCGATCTCCCCCAGCGACTGGCCCGCGCGCACGGCGTCGCCCTTCACGATCTCGCCGTGGCGCAGCGTCCCCGACCGGTGGGCGCGCACGGGGGTCTCCATCTTCATGGCCTCCACCACCAGCACGCACTGCCCCTCCTCCACGTTCTCCCCGTCCTCGACGAGCCACGCGACCACGGTGCCGTTCATCGGGGCGGTGAGCGCGGCGTCGTCGGGCGGGGAGGACGACGCCGCGGTGCCGCCGCCGTCTGACGCCGCACCTCCCGGGCCGCCACCACGGAGCAGCGCGTCCGCGAGGTCGCCGGGCAGGCCCACCCGCACCGCACGGCCGTCCACGTCGAGGGTGACTGTGGTGCGCCCGGCAGCGTCCGGGGTGAGGTGGGGGGATGCCTCGAGCTCGGCCGCGAACTCGTCCTCGATCCATGTGGTCCACACGCCGAGGCCGTCCCCGGACGTGAACGCGGACTCCTCCAGCACGGCGCGGTGGAACGGCACCACGGTGGGCAGGCCGCGGACCGTCAGTTCCTTCAGGGCGGCGCGGGAGCGCACGAGGGCCTGCTGACGGTCCTCTCCCCACACGATCAGCTTGGCCAGCAGGGAGTCGTACTCGGCCGGGACGGTGGAGCCGGAGCGGACACCGGTGTCCACGCGCACACCCGCGCCGGTGGGGGCCTCGAAGGTCTCCACCGTACCGGGGG
>NZ_PHOA01000041.1 GCF_003687455.1 Kocuria tytonicola
GCGTGCCACGGTGCTACCCCCGCGTAACAGCGAGCGGTCCGGAACGTGACGGGAACGTGAAACCCGCACGGGGGCCCGGAACGCGCCGGGCAGTGACCGCGGGTGGAGCGGGCAGGCAGGGGCGGCCGGGTGCAGCCCGGCCGAGTGTGTGCGGGTGAGATCGGTCCAGCCTTTCGGACGGATGGTCGCGGTGGGGCAGCGGGTGGCGCGGGCGCTCAGCCCAGGGGGTCGTCCGCGCCGCGGTGCAGGGCCACGCGCACCAGGCCCGAGGCGAGAACGGGCAGCTGGTCGGGGGTGACGAGGTCAGCGAGAGCGGAGGCGTCCTGCGGCAGGCCGAGGCGCCCGGCGCCGTCGAGCGCCTTCTTGTCCAGGTGCGGGGCCAGGACGGGCCACACCCCCTGCGCCTCGCGCGCGAAGATGGCCGCGCCGGTGGGGCCGATGCCGGGGAACTCCTGGAGGCGTTTCAAGACGTCCCGTGGGCCGTCGGAGGCGTCGCGCAGCTGCCGGAGGTCGCCGTCCCAGGTGTCCAGGAGCAGGTCCGCGCCGTCCCGGAGCATGGTGGTGGTGCGCTCGTCGTAGCGCGCGTAGCCACCCCGACCCAGCGCGGCGATGAGCTTCCGGCGGGGCGCGGCGCGCACGGCCTCGGGAGTGCGGCACCCGGCCGCGAACAGCTCCCGCGCGGACGCCACGGCCACCCCGGCGCCGATGCGCGCGGAGAGCAGGTTGGCCAGCACGAGCAGCTGGTAGAGGGGAGCGGGGGAATCCTCCAGGGCGATCCCCGCCTCCTGCGCATAGGTGCGGTCGTGCCGCGCCAGCAGGGCGGCCACGGTCTCGGCGTGCGTTCGTGTCACGGCGGCGTACCTCTCGGTGCGGCCCGGGCGAGTGCTGCTCGGGGACGGGACGGGGACGACGGCGCCGCGGGACTTGCGCTACCGGGTCGCCCGGTCTCGGAACGGGAAACCACCCTACGGGCCGGGGGAGACAGCACGGAAGTCGGGCGTGTTGCCCACCCGCGGCAGCCGGCGCCTCCGCGCGGACGCGCCTCAGGCCGCGGGGGAGGGGGCGATTCCGCTGGTGGCCGAGACCCTCGTGCGGGTCGGAGTCGGTAAATACACTGATGAATGATGCCGCCCCGTGAGCAGGTGCCCCCGGGCGCCCTCGGGCGGCGGTGAGCTCTTCAACCGGACACAACGGAAGGCAGCGCCATGGCAGAGACCAACGAGAACATCGACAAGGTCCGTTCGATCATCAAGGGCACCGGCATCGCCATGCTCACCCACGTGGACGACCACGGGCACCTGATCTCCAAGCCCATGGCCACGCAGGAGGTGGACTTCGACGGCACGGTGCGCTTCATTGCCGAGCGCTCCTCCGAGCAGGCCCTGAGCATCACGCAACGCCCCGACGTGAACGTCGCCTACTCGGGCAACGGTGCGTGGGTGTCGCTGAGCGGCAGGGCTCGGATCGTCAACGACACGGACAAGCTGCGCGAGCTGTGGAGCTCCTTCTCGGGCTCCTGGCTCGAGGGCGGGCCGGAGAACCCCAACAACATCCTCATCGAGGTGGACGGCGACACCGCCGAGTACTGGGACAGCCCGGGAAACAGCAAGGTCACCCAGGTGGCCAACCTCCTCAAGGCGAAGGTCACGGGCGAGACCGTGAACGGGGAGAACGAGGTGGTGGATCTCTGATCCACACCTGATGAGTGGGGGCCGCGCTCGCCGGCGGTGGGCGCGGCCCCTGTCGCCATCCCGTTCCCACCCAGGGCAAGCCGGCCCCGGGCAGGGGCTGACGAATGCACGACCCAGCCCGCGGCGGTGGGCGCTGAAAGGACACGGAACACGATGGAGACCTCCCTCAACAGCGGCTGGACCTTCCTGAACCAGATCGACTTCCCCTCCGAAATGGCGCCGTACCTGGTGCCGGGGGAGTCGCCGGTCGCATCCTTCAAGACCGTGCGGGACACCGCCACCTTCACGAACCGGCGCCTCATCGTGCGGGATGCCCAGGGGCTGCGGGGCAAGAAGATCGAGACCTACTCCATTCCCTACTCGAGCATCAGCATGTGGTCCACCGAGAACGCGGGCACCCTGGACGTGAACGCCGAGATCCAGCTCTGGACGCGCGCGGGGACGGTCAAGATCAACGTGGGCCGCAACATCGACGTGCAGGCCCTGGACCAGCTGATTTCCCGGTCCGTGCTCGGCTGACCTGCGCCGGAGGTGTCCCGCGCCGACCGGCGCCTACCATGGGGCATGACCGTTCGCATGCTGACGATCCAGACCCTCGTGCCCGAGACCGTGATCCGGCAGGAGGACGTCACGCGGCTCTTCGCCGAGCAGCCGGGGATGACCCGGCTGGGTTCCCGGCTCGTGCGCTCCGCGTTCGGCGGCGCCGGGGTGGCCACGCGCCACACCGTTCTGCCGGAGCTGGGTGTCGCGGCCGCCAGCGCGTCCCATCCCGATTCCGCGCCCACGGCGGGTGCCGAACGGTCCACCGTGGACGACGACGCCCGGCCACCCCAGCGCGCCACGCACCGCCCCGCGGCGTCCCCGGACGGCGACGCCGCGCCGTCGCCGTTCGTGGACCCGGCCACCGGGCACCTGCTCTCCCCGGGGACGCACGCCCGGAACCAGCTCTACACGCAGCACGCCCGGCGCATGTTCGTGGCAGCCGCACGCCGGGCGCTGGAGGCCACGTTCCCGGGAGTCACCGCGGCGGACGTGACCCACGTGCTCACGGTGTCCTGCACCGGGTTCTTCGCTCCCGGCCCGGACGTGCGGGTGACCAAGGACCTCGGCCTGCCCGCGGACGTCAAGCGCATGCACCTGGGGTTCATGGGCTGCAACGCCGCCTTTCCCGCCCTGCAGGCCGCCCACGCCGCGTGCCGCGCGGATCCCGACGCCGTGGTGCTCGTGGTGGACGTGGAACTGTGCACGCTGCACCTGCACGTGCGCAACGACCCGGACACCGTGATGGGCAATGCCCTGTTCGCGGACGGAGCGGCCGCCGCCGTCGTCACGGCCCGGGACGTCGCGGGGACGGGGCCCGCACTGGAGCTCGTGGACTTCGAGACCACGCTGGCTCCGGTGGGCGAGGACGAGCTCGCATGGAGCGTGGGGGACGAGGGCTTCGAGATGATCCTGGGGACCTACGTGCCCCGCATCATCGACGACCACGTCACGGATGCGCTGTCGCCGCTGCTCGAGCGCACGGGACGCTCCGTCGAGGACATTCCGCGGTGGGCGGTGCACCCGGGCGGGCGCAGCATCCTGGACAGGGTGGAGGGCCGGCTCGGCCTCACGCAGGAGCAGATGGCACCCTCCCGGGACGTGCTGCGCGAGGTGGGGAACATGAGCAGCGCCACCATCCTCTTCGTGCTCGCCCGCATCCTGCGCACGGCCACCCCCGGTGACGTGGCGGCCATGGCGTTCGGCCCGGGTCTCAGCATCGAGAGCGCGCTGCTGCGCGTGCTCCCCGGGGATGACGTCGCGCGGTGAGGGATCCCCTGCTGCGCACCCGCTCCGTCTCCGAACCCGAGCTCATGGACGACCCGGCGTGCGATCCCGTGGCCCTGGACAACACCTACCGGTTGTTCGGCGTGATCAACCCGCTCGTGGCCTCGTGGCGCCCGGTCTACCGGCGGTTCCTGCGGCCCGTGCTGCGTCAGGCCGCGCGGGAGGGCCGGGTGGCCACGGTCCTGGACGTGGGCTGCGGGGGCGGCGACGTCGCGCGGGCCGTCTCGCGCTGGGCCGCCCGGGACGGGGTGGTCACCCGGGTCACCGCCATCGACCCGGACGAGCGGGCCATCCGGTGGGCCCGCGCCCACGACCGCGGTGCGGGAATCGACTACCGGGCCGTGGCCAGCGGGGAGCTCGTGGCCGCGGGGGAGCGCTTCGACGCGGTGCTCTCCAACCACCTGCTGCACCACCTGGGAGCCTCCGGCCTCGCGGCGGTGCTCGAGGACTCCCGGGCCCTCACCACGGGGGTTGCGGTGCACAACGACCTGCGCCGCAGCCGCGCCGCGTGGGTGCTCTACTGGCTGGGCACCCTGCCCCTGGCACGCGCCCGGACTTTCGTGCGCTTCGACGGGCTGCTCTCGATCCGCCGCAGCCACACCCCCTCGGAACTGGCCGCAGCACTGCCCCCGGGGTGGCGGGTCGTGCGGCAGCGGTTCTTCCGGCTGCTCGCCGTGCACACCGCCCGGAACCCGGCCCCCGCTCGGGCGGGCCGGGACTGAGACCAGGCAGCCGTGGAGCGCCCGGGCCGGACGTGGCCGCGCGCGGGCCGGCAGGACCGAACTCAGGCGGAGCCGGGCCGCGTGTCCTGGTCCCAGCCCTGCTGCGGGGTGTCGCACGTCTCCCGGAACACGAACTGGGAGGGGCGCTTGCGCTCGCGGCTGGACCAGTCGATCGCCGGGCGGTGGGTGCGCTCGGGCACGTAGCCCAGGCGGTAGACCGCCATCAGCTCCAGGTCCTCCGGGACGTGGAGCATGTCCACGATCCGCTGCCACTGGTGCGGGGCCTCCATGGGGAAGGACACGAACTGGATGCCCATGCCCAGCTCCACCGTGGTCAGCCACAGGTTCTCCATGGCCGCACCCATGCTGAACACCGAGTAGAAGCCGGACAGCTCCTCGGGGCGGTACTCGCCGCGCTCCAGCATGACCCCGATCAGCAGGGGTGAACCCGCCACGAGCTTGCGGTTCTCCTCGCCCAGCGTCTGCGGCACGCGCAGCTTGTTCATGAGCGCCTGGCCGGACGGTGTGAACGCCCTGGAGGTGAACGGGCGCAGCAGGGCGGGCAGCCTGTCGAACAGCATGCCGCTGCGCAGGGTGTCCATCTCCTTCTGGCTGAACCGGAAGTACTTCTTGTAGCGGTCGAAGAACGTGCCCGCGCCCATCACCTCGGTCATGCTCTCGCCACTGATGCGCGCGATGGTCTCGATGGTGCCCCGGTCCTCGATCAGCACGAACCGCCACGGCTGGCTGTTGAACTGCGACGGCGCCGCGGCCGCCGCACGGATCAGCAGCTGCTGGTGCTCGGGACTCACGGGGTCCGGGCGGAACGGGCCGTTGGTGGTCCTGCGGTTGAAGACCGCGTCCAGGAATTCCACGATTCACCTCCAGGCCAGCACGAGGCCGGCCGCGTAGCAGGGGGCCGCCGCGAGGGCGTCCCGGGTGTGGCGCCGCAGCGGCCGGGCACCGTGGCGCTGCAGCAGGACGAGGGGAGCCAGGGTGGGGAGCAGGGCCAGCGACGTCGCCGACCGGTTCCGCAGCCCCGCGGCGCAGGCCGCCGCTGTGAGACAGGCGGTGGTGGTGTACAGGCCGTGGTGGACCCAGCGGACGTCCGAGGTGTCCACCCACCCGGCGGCCACGGACGTGCCCAGGGCGCAGTTGGCGGCGTACGCCCCGGCGGCGGCCGTGACGAGAGTGCGCACAGGGTTCATGGCTCTCCTTCGCGACGGCGGTCCCTCTCTCCTCATCGTGTCACACGTCACGCGGGGCGAACGGTGCCGGATGTGTGGCAGGAGCGGTCAGGGCGTCGGTTCCGGGCTGGGACAGGGTCACACCACGTGCGGGGCCGCCCACCGGATCGGTGGGCGGCCCCGCACGCGTGCAGCGACGACGTGCACCGAGCGGCTCACTGCGGGGGGAACTCCCCGGAGTGCACCACGCGACCCGTGGCGGCGTCGTAGTGGAAGGTGGAGACGGCCCTGCCGCGGGGCGCCGCGTTGGCGTCTCCCTCGAGCGGGTACCGGTAGGTGACCTTGAGCGTGGCGTCGTCCACGCGCTTCACCTTCGGTTCGAAGCCGAAGTGGGTTGCGGACGCGGTGCCCAGGTAGAAGCCGTTGGAGAACAGCATGATGGTCTCCGGGGAGGACACGGTGCCGCCGGCGGCCACCACGGAGATCCACGAGAGGTCAGCGCAGCCGTCGTAGGTGGAGGTGTCCGCCGAGTCGATGGCCCACCCGGGATTGTTCGGCTCGTCCGGGCCGAACGGCGGCGGGAGCAGGGGAGCTGCCGTCCGCAGGGCGTAGTCGGGAGAGTCGTTGGGGCAGCCGTCGGAGGCGGCCTGCGGCCTGGACTCCGGGGCGGGTGCGGACGCGGTGGCGGGTCCTGCGATGCCCCCGGCCAGCAGGAGGGCTCCTGCGGCGGCAGCGGTGGTGCGGGTGGAAAGACGGATGAGGTGTCCCATGACGTGACTCCTGGTGTTTTCCGTACGATCACCGTTCGGCGACCTGGTTCCACACTGGGGGGCTCGGCCAATAATGTGCAATAGCAAACGGCGGGTTCGGGGGGATTTCGCTCGACCGCTACCCGGAACCGGCGGTGTCCTCCCATGTCAGTGAGGGGATGTGCGCCAGGTCACGGTTGGGTCACGGTGCTGGACCGGACCCGTGACCGGGCGGTGCCCCGTGTCTCAGCCGATGCCCGGGGGCCACTCGCCGGCGTGGTCGATGGACTCCGTGGACTCGTTCCAGGTGTAGGTGGAGACCGCGCGCCCGCTGGCATCGGCGTTGCTCTCGTTGCCCTCCACGTAGGTGTAGGTCACTTGGATGGAGGAGTCGTCGAGTCGGTCCGTGGTCGGGTAGAAGCCGATGGCCTGGGACGTGGTGGTGCCCAGGTAGTCGCCGTTGTGGAACAGCATCTGGGTGTAGGGGGAGGACGCCGTGGCGCTCTTGATGGACAGGGTCACCCAGGACAGCGTCGAGCACGAGTCGTAGGTGCTCAGGTCCATGGCCACCCAGTCGGTTTTCTGGTGACCGTCCGGGAAAGGCGGGGGCACCTTGCCGATGTTGTCGTTCACGGCCTTGGTGGCGTTCGAGTCCGCGCACGACTCCGACGGCTCCGCCGACTTCGAGGCGTTCTGCTTCCCCACCGCCTCCCCGGCGGGGGACGCCATCTCCGTCTGCCGGTCCGTCACCTCGGGCGTCGGCGCGCTGTCCTGGGTGCTCTCCGCCGCGGGCGACGCCGCCTCGGAGCGGATGCCCGAGGTGGGCCCGTCGTCGATCACCGAGCTGGTGGACATGGACCGGGGTTCGTCGGTGCTGTCGCTGCCGCACGCGGTGAGGGTGCCCGCGCCGAGGACGAGGAGCGTGACCGCCGTGGCGAGTGTGCGGGAACGGTTCATGGGAGGCCTCTCGTGCCATCGTGCCCCCGCGTTCTCGCGGGACGGCTACAGCGTGCCCCCTTTCATTCGCGAGTGCAATCCCACCATGTCATTGCATGGAATGTGTCGGGTCCCGGCTTCGTCCTGGGGTGGGTGGAATACCGGGAGGCCCGTTGCCGCTTCCATCAGTAGCCTGATGACCCGGGGCTGCCGGGTCACCGATGTCAACGGGGGGAGAACCGCATGGCGGGAATGCGCCAGGTGACGGGTCTGACCGTCGAAGAGCTGGCGATCCACGCGGGAGCCACGCTTGTGCCAGGCACCCGCGCGGCGGAGCAGGTTGCCGCGGTTCGGATCGGCGGGATCTCGGAGGTCCACACGGAGGTGCGCCCCGGGGACCTCTTCGTGGCGCTGCAGGGGCGCCGCCGGCACGGGGCGGCGCGTGCCGAGGACGCCGTGGCCGCCGGAGCGAGCGCGGTGCTCACCGATCCCGCCGGGGCACGGGTCCTGCGCGACGCCCCCGGCGTCCCGCTGCTGGTGGTCGCGGACCCGCGCGCCGCGCTGGGGCCGCTCGCGTCCCTGCTGCACGGCCATCCCTCCCGTCACCTGCCGGTCTTCGGGATCACGGGGACCAACGGCAAGACCACCACGGCGTACATCCTGGAGGCGGCGCTGCAGCAACTGGGGCGGCGCCCCGGTCTCCTGAGCACACCGGAGACCGTGGTGGGCACGCAGCGCGAGCCCAGTGGCATGACCACCCCGTCGGCGCCCCACGCCCAGGAGCTGCTGGCCAGGATGCGCGCGGCGGGCAACCGGTCGGCCGTGATGGAGGTCAGCAGCCACGCCCTGGACCAGGAGCGTGTCACCGGCATCCGCTTCGACACGGTGGCCTTCACGAACCTCACGCACGAGCACCTGGACTACCACGGGAGCATGGAGTCCTACTTCCGGGCCAAGGCGCGCCTGTTCACGCCGGACTTCGCGTCCCGCGCGGTGATCGTGGTGGACGACGACGCCGGGCGGTGCCTCGACCGCCTGGCCCGCAGCAGGGGGCTGGAGACCACGACCCTGAGCACCCGGACCGAGGCGGCCGCCACGTGGCGCGTGCACGGGACTCCGGGCTCGGACGACTTCACGCTGCGGGGGTCACGGGGGAAGCTGCCGCTGCGCTCACCGCTGCCGGGGGAGCACAACCGCGTGAACACCGCCGTGGCCGCGCTCGTGCTCCTCGGCGCCGGGTGCTCCCAGCCGGAGGTGGCCCGCGCCCTGGACGGGCCCGTGAGCGTACCCGGCAGGATGGACCGGGTGGATCTGGGCCCGCACGGGCCCACGGTGCTGGTGGACTTCGCGCACACGCCGGACGCCACCGCCAAGTCCGTGTCCGCGCTGCGTGCCAGGACCCGGGGCAGGCTCGTGGTCACGGCCAGCAGCGGCGGGGACCGGGACAGGGCCAAGCGTCCCCTGACGGGCCGCGCCGTGGTCGAGGCGGGGGCGGACGTCGTGCTGGTCACGGACGACAACCCCCGCTCCGAGGACCCCGCCGCCATCCGTGCGGAGGTGATGGCGGGTGTGCGGGCGGGCGTGCGGGCCCGGCGGGCCGCCGGTCTGCCCGAGCCACAGGTCGTGGAGACGGCATCGCGCAGGGAGGCGATCCGCACCGCCCTGGAACTCGCCGGCCCCGACGACACGGTGGCGCTCTACGGCAAGGGCCACGAACGCTGGATGGAGATCGGGCCGCAGGGTGGCCGGGTCCCGTTCGTGGACCGCGAGGAGGTGCTCGCGGCCGCCGCACCCAGGGGCGGGGCGGCGTCGTCGTGAGAGCGGGGAGAAGGTGCTCCCGGTGCTGGGGGTGGTGACCCCTGGGCGGCCCGCCGTAGTCTGTGCGTGCGCGCGACCGCGCGCCGGTCGAGAACCTGGCAAGGAGCACACCATGACGCAGCCCATCCCGGACCCGAACCCCCTGGACACCCCGGACGCCGCGGACGAGGCGTTCCGCGAGGACGAGCTCATCGAGACCACCGGTGACGAGGACTCCGCCTGGGAGGAGGACGACGCCCAGTGGGGTGAGGACGCCGATCCCCTGCGCCATCCCGAGGAGGCGGGCGTGGAGCAGGTCGTTGAGGAGGACACGGTGCTCGAGCCGGCCAGCACCCCCGAGACCGAGGACCCGGAGATCCAGGCGCTCGTGGACGATCCGCAGGCGGACCGTGAGGTCAACCGGTCCCTCCAGGACGGCGCGGAAGACCCAGCGGATCCCATGGAGTGACGTCGCGGGGACCCCGCACGACAGCGTGCAGTTCCTCCCGCAACGGACGGCCGGCGACCCGTGGTCCCGGCCGTCCGCGGCGCCCGGGGGAGGGAGCGGAGAGGTGGCACACAGGTGGTTCCCGTGCGGGTCGGAACGACGGTCTATTCTTGACGCATGTCTCGATTCAGCCCGCTGGAGTGGCCGGTCATCCGCCAGCTCCGCACCGGGGACCGCACCGGCCGCAGCTCCGCGGTGCAGTCCCAGCACACCCGGGAGATCACTGCCCGCACCGCCACGGCGGACCGTGTGGTGCAGAGCATCTGCCCCTACTGCGCCGTGGGATGCGGCCAGAAGGTCTACGTCAAGGACGAGAAGGTCATCCAGATCGAGGGAGATCCGGACTCGCCGATCTCCCGCGGCCGACTGTGCCCCAAGGGATCGGCGAGCGAGCAGCTCGTGAACTCCCCGGGCCGCCAGACCCGGGTGCTGTACCGCGCACCGGGTGCCTCGGACTGGCAGCCGTTGGAGCGCGAGACCGCGATTGACATGATCGCCGACCGTTTCATCGAGGCTCGCCGCCGCGGCTGGCAGGACGCCGATGAGCAGGGCCGTCCGCTGCGCCGCACCATGGGCATCGCGTCCCTGGGCGGCGCCACGCTGGACAACGAGGAGAACTACCTCATCAAGAAGCTGTTCACCGCGGCTGGTGCCGTGCAGATCGAGAACCAGGCCCGGATTTGACACTCCGCCACGGTTCCCAGTCTGGGAACCTCCTTCGGTCGCGGCGGCGCCACCCAGTCGCTGCAGGACATGGCGAACGCGGACTGCATCGTCATCCAGGGATCCAACATGGCCGAGTGCCACCCCGTGGGATTCCAGTGGGTCACGGAGGCCAAGGCGCGCGGCGCCAGGGTCATCCACGTGGACCCGCGCTTCACCCGCACCTCGGCGGTCGCTGACAAGCACCTGCCCATCCGTGCGGGCTCCGACATCGTGCTGCTCGGCGCGCTCATCAACCACGTGCTGAGCAACGACCTCTGGTTCCACGACTACGTGCTGCACTACACGAACGCGGCCACGCTGATCTCGGAGGACTTCGAGGACGCCGAGGACCTGGACGGGCTGTTCTCGGGCTACGACCCCGAGACCGGCACGTACCACCTCAAGTCCTGGGGGTACCAGACCGAGGACGAAGGGGAGGGCCACCAGGCGGACGAGCAGCGCAACAAGGGTGACGAGGAGCGCGCCAAGGCCGGCGGTCAGCAGTACGGCAGCGGCGGCGCGCCCGTGGGAGCGGGCAAGCTCGTGCGGGACGAGACCCTGCAGCACCCGCGCACCGTCTTCCAGATCCTCAAGCGCCACTTCGCCCGCTACACCCCGGAGATGGTGCAGGAGACCTGCGGCATCGCCGTGGCGGACTTCGAGTACCTCGCGCGCTCCGTCACGGAGAACTCCGGGCGGGACCGCACCACGTGCTTCGCGTACGCCGTGGGGTGGACCCAGCACACGCTGGGCGCGCAGTTCATCCGCACGGCATCCATCCTGCAGCTGCTCCTGGGCAACATGGGCCGGCCGGGCGGCGGCATCATGGCGCTGCGCGGGCACGCGACCATTCAGGGCTCCACGGACATCCCCACGCTGTTCAACCTGCTGCCCGGGTACCTGCCCATGCCGTCGGTCACGGCGCAGACGTTCGACGACTACGTGGACGGCATCCGCACCACCACCCAGAAGGGCTACTGGGCGGACGCCAGGGCGTACTCGGTGAACCTGCTGAAGTCGTGGTGGGGAGATGCCGCCACCGCGGAGAACGACTGGGCCTACGACTACATCCCCAGGATCAACGGGGCCCACGGCACCTACCAGACGCTGATGGCCATGCTGAAGGACCAGGTGGACGGGTACTTCCTGCTCGGCCAGAACCCTGCCGTCGGCTCCGCCAACGGGCGCCTGCAGCGCATGGGCATGTCCCACCTGAAGTGGCTCGTGGTCCGGGACCTCAACATGATCGAGTCCGCCACGTGGTGGAAGGACGGGCCGGAGATCGCCTCGGGGGAGCTGAAGACCGAGGACATCGACACCGAAGTCTTCTTCATGCCCGCGGCCACGCACGTGGAGAAGTCCGGTTCGTTCACCCAGACGCAGCGGCTCGTGCAATGGCGCCACCAGGCGGTGGCACCGCCCGGGGAGGCCCAGAGCGAGCTGGAGTTCTTCTACGAGCTCGGCCAGCGCATCCGCGCCCGGGTGGCGGACTCGGACGACCCCCGTGACCGTCCGCTGCAGGACCTCACGTGGGACTACCCGCTGACCGAGGACGGCGAGCCGGACGCGGAGGCCGTGCTCGCGGAGATCAACGGCCAGTTCCTCACGGGTCCCCGCGCCGGTGAGCCCTTGAGCTCCTACACGCAGATGACGGACGACGGCAGCACCGCCGGCGGCTGCTGGATCTACACGGGCATCTACGCGGACGGTGTGAACCGCGCCGCCATGCGCGTGCCCGGGCAGCAGCAGGACGAGATCGCCTCGCAGTGGGCGTGGGCCTGGCCCGCGAACCGCCGGATCCTCTACAACCGCGCCTCCGCGGACCCCCAGGGCAGGCCCTGGAGCGAGCGCAAGAAGCTCGTGTGGTGGGATCCTGAGAAGAAGACGTGGACGGGCAAGGACAACCCGGACTTCCCCCTGGACCGCGAGCCCGGAAGCACACCGGACCCGCAGCAGGGCGGGCCGGCCGCGCTCGCCGGGGACGACCCCTTCATCATGCAGGCGGACGGCAAGGGCTGGCTCTTCGCTCCCAAGGGCATGATGGACGGGCCCCTGCCCACCCACTACGAGCCGCAGGAGTCCCCCGTGGACAACCCGGTGTACGCGCAGCAGCAGAACCCCGCGCGCATCATGTTCCCCCGGGAGGACAACCTGTCCGCGCCCAGCGGTGACGCACCGGGCACGGACGTCTACCCGTTCATGTTCACCACCTACCGGCTGACCGAGCACCACACGGCCGGCGGCATGAGTCGGTGGCTGCCGTACCTGTCCGAGCTGCAGCCCGAGATGTTCTGCGAGATCTCCCCGGAGCTCGCGGAGTTGAAGGGTCTGGAGCCGTACGGGTGGGCCACGATCGTGTCCCCGCGCTCGGCCATCGAGGTCAAGGTGCTGGTCACGGACCGCATGACCCCGCTCACCGTGGGAGGCAAGACGATCCACCAGATCGGTCTGCCCTATCACTGGGGTGCGGGCACGGACGCGGTGGTCACGGGCGACGGCGCGAACGACCTGCTGGGCATCACGCTGGACCCGAACGTGCAGATCCAGAACTTCAAGACCGGTTCGTGCGACATCCGCCCCGGCCGCAGGCCGCAGGGAGCCGCCCGCGACGAGCTGGTGCGCGAGTACCAGCGGCGCGCGGGACTCACCATCATGACCGGCATGGAGCGCATCACGGACCCCGAACGCGAATTGAACGAGGACCCGTTGCGAGCACGCGACAGCGGGGACGTTGCAGGACGGTCCACGGCCTACCGGCCGGGGCAGGACGCCACGGAGCAGGAAGCAGACAAGTGAGCACGGACCGCATGACGCCCACCTCCGCCTTCGCGGACGACACCCACTGGGAGCATCCGCATCCCCGGCGCGGGTTCTTCACGGACACCTCCATCTGCATCGGCTGCAAGGCCTGCGAGGTGGCGTGCAAGGAGTGGAACCGCAACCCGGTGGACTCGGACTACGAGATCCTGGGCTCCTCCTACGACAACACGGGCGGCCTGGGGGCGGACACCTGGCGTCACGTGGCATTCATCGAGCAGTCCCAGGAGCGCATCGAGGAGGCCCGGGAGTCCGGGCGCGCCCTCGTGAACCTGGGGATGCCGCGCGTGGGCCCGCCCGCGCCGTCGCCCGCCCCGGCCTCCACCGGGTGTGCGTGCGGACCAGCCGCACCGGCGGACGACGCCGCCGGGTCCGGGTGTGCCTGCTCGGGCCCGTCCTCGGCGACCACCGCACCCGCGACCGCCGGCTGCGGATCCGCCGACGGCTGCGGCTGCTCCTCCGGGGGAGCGGGCGGCGCAGCAGCGGGCACCGCGGAGGGCGGCTCCCCGGTGCTGGACACCCCTGACTTCCGGTGGCTCATGTCCTCGGATGTCTGCAAGCACTGCACCCACGCTGGGTGCCTGGACGTGTGTCCCACCGGTGCGCTGTTCCGCACCGAGTTCGGCACCGTGGTGGTCCAGGAGGACATCTGCAACGGCTGCGGCACGTGCGTGGCCGGCTGTCCCTTCGGTGTGATTGAGCGCCGGGACGACGGTCTCGTGGAGCCCAAGACCCAGCGCGGGACCCCGCCCATGCCGGACACGGTCAAGGTCCCGCAGGACGGCATCGCCCAGAAGTGCACCCTGTGCTACGACCGCATGAAGGAGGACCAGACCCCCGCGTGCGCGCAGGCGTGCCCCACCACCTCCATCAAGTACGGCGAGCGCGAGACCATGCTCGAGTCCGCCCAGCAGCGTGTGGCGCAGCTGCACGAGCAGGGCCGCACCGAGGCGCGGCTCTACGGCGCCAACCCCAAGGACGGCGTGGGCGGCACGGGCTCCATCTTCCTGCTCCTGGACGAGCCGGAGGTCTACGGCCTACCGCCGGACCCCCGGGTGCCCACGGCGGACCTGCCGCGCATGTACCGGCGCGCCGGTGCCGCGGTGCTGGGGATGCTTGCGCTGGGAGCCGCGGCCTTCACGGTGGGTGATCGCCGATGAGCGTCTCGCCCTACGACAGCTACCGGCCACCGGAGGAGCCGCGGCGCAGGCGGCGTCGCCGCAACCGCCCGCCCGGGGGAGGCGCCTTCCGCCGCGGCGGGGGCGACGGCTCCCGCGAGGTCGCCATGGTGCCGGAGCCGGAGTTCACCTCCTACTACGGACGGCCGATCGTCAAGGCCCCGCCGTGGGACTCGAAGATCGCCACGTACCTGTTTCTGGGTGGTCTCTCGGGCGGATCGGCGATCCTCGCACTCGGCGGCTACCTCACGGACCGTTCCGCCCTGCGTCGCAACGGCCGTCTCGCGGCGCTGACGGCGGCGGGCCTCGGGGGAGTGGCGCTCGTGGCGGACCTCGGCCGGCCCGAGCGGTTCCTGCACATGATGCGCACGTTCAAGCCGACCTCGCCCATGAGCATGGGCTCGTGGGTGCTCGCCACCTTCTCCACGAACGCGGGTGTGGCCGCCGCGGTGGAGGTGGACCGGATGACGGGGGAGCGGCTGCCGCTCGGCCCGCTGCGTCCCGTGCTGCACGCCGCGGAGCTGCCCACGAGTGTGGCCGCCGGTCTGCTCGGGGCGCCCATGGCCACGTACACGGCCATGCTGCTGAGCGACACCTCCGTGCCCACGTGGCACGAGATGCACGGACACCTCGCGTTCGTGTTCGCGAGCTCCGCGTCCCTGGCCTCCGGTGGGCTGATGATGCTGACCTCGCCCGTCTCCCAGACCGCTCCTGCGCGCTTCTTCGCGGTTGCCGGGGTGGCGGGGGAACTCGTGGCCATGCGCGTGATGAAGAACGCGATGGACCCCTTGACGGTGGAACCGCTGGAGCAGGGCAGGCCGGGCACCTGGCTGGAGTGGAGCGAGCGCCTCTCGATCGCCGGTGGCCTCGGTGCCCTCCTCGGCGGACGACGCCGCTGGGTCGCCGCAGCCTCGGGCGCCGCCCTCATGGCGTCCTCCGCCCTGACCCGATTCGGCGTGTTCTGGGGTGGCAAGGAGTCCGTGAAGGACCCCAAGTACACCGTGGTTCCGCAGCGCAACCGGCTCGAGAAGCGCCGCGCGGCGGGCATCACGGACGACTCCATCACCACCGCGGGCTGAGCCCATCCCGCACCGGGGTCTCCGGCACGACACGCCACGACCGGGGGTGATGCGCTCAGCGCACCGAGACGAGTGTCGCCGCATCCTCCGGGAGTGCGGTGGTCTCGCCGATCACGGGGTAGCCGGGGACCTCGCCCACCACGAGCAGACCACCGGAGGTCTGCGCGTCCGCGAGCAGGAGCAGGGTCTCCTCGGAGACACCGGTCCCCGCCGTGAGGTGGGGACGCACCCAGTCCAGGTTGCGCCGGGTGCCGCCCGAGACGAAGCCGTCCCGCAGCGCCTCGGCGGTCCCGTCCACGAGGGGCACGGCGGACGCGTCCAGCATCGCGGCCACACCGGACGCGCGGCACATCTTGTAGAGGTGGCCGAGCAGTCCGAAACCGGTGACGTCCGTGCACGCCTCGACGCCGGCGGCCAGCGCCGCGGCGGAGGCGTCCCGGTTGAGGGTGGTCATGGTCTCCACGGCGGCGGGGAACACCTCTCCCGTGGCCTTGTGCCGGTTGTTGAGCAGCCCCACGCCCAGAGGCTTGGTGAGGGTGATCGGCAGACCGGGCCGGGCGGCGTCGTTGCGCAGCAGGCGCTGCGGGTCCGCCGTGCCCGTGACCGCCATGCCGTAGGTGGGCTCGGGCGCGTCGATGGAGTGGCCCCCGATCACCGGGCAGCCCGCCTGCGTGGCAACGTCCAGGCCACCCTGCAGGACCTCGGACATCAGCTCCATGGGCAGCAGCTCGCGCGGCCAGCCCACCAGGTTGATGCCCACCACCGGGGTGCCACCCATCGCGTACACGTCCGAGAGGGCGTTGGCGGCGGCGATCCGCCCCCAGTCGTAGGCGCTGTCCACCACGGGGGTGAAGAAGTCCGCCGTGGACAGCACGGCGAGATCCGGGCGCACGAGGACAGCCGCGGCGTCGTCGCCGTCGTCCAGGCCCACCAGGACGTCCGGGGCGTCCTGTCCCGTGAGTCCGCGGACGGCGTCCTCCAGCTCGCCCGGCGGGATCTTGCACGCGCAGCCGCCGCCGTGGGCGTAGCTCGTGAGCCGCCCGACGCGGGGCCGTGCGACCTCCCGTGGCTCGTGGGCGGGGGAACCGGGAACTGCAGGGTGACCACTCATGGCGCCAGTCTAGGAACCCGCTCCGACAGCCTGCTGATCGGTGTGCCCCCGCGCGGTGATACATTCGCTGGCGGAGGCGTCCGTGTCCTGGTGGGCGCCCCGGTCTTCAAAACCGGTGAGACCGAGCACCTCGGTCTGGCGGGTTCGATTCCCGTCCGCCTCCGCCAACCACCCGCGCGACGTTCGTGCGACAGTTCCGCGGCGCCGCGGCGCGCACCGTCGTGCCGCACCCCTGAGGAGCACCGTGAGCACAGAGGACCCCCGCCGCCGCATCCCCCGCACGGACCGCGTTCTGGCGGATCCCGTGGTGCGGCGCGCCGGGTCCGGCCTGGCGGAGGCCGAGGTGCACGGCGCCGTCGTCGCGGCCCAGGCCCGGGCGCGTACCGGGGAGATCGCTCCCGAGGACGTGGTGACCGCCGTGGTCGACGAGCTGTCCGGGCGCGGTGCCAGCTCACTCACCCCCGTGCTCAACGCCACGGGAGTCGTGGTGCACACCAACCTGGGCCGCGCGCCCCTCTCCGATGCCGCGCGGCAGGCCCTGCAGGACGCCTCCGGCTACGTGGACGTGGAGCTGGACCTCACCACCGGGCAGCGCTCGAAGCGCGGGGTCGCGGCGCGGGAGGCGCTGCTGGCGGCGTGCCCGGCCGCGGAGGACGCGCTGGTGGTGAACAACGGCGCGGGCGCCCTCGTGCTCGCCACCACCGCGCTGGCCGGGACGCGCGAGGTGGTCATCAGCCGCGGGGAGTTCGTGGAGATCGGCGCGGGCTTCCGGCTCTCGGACCTCATGGAGTCCACGGGCGCGCGGCTGCGCGAGGTGGGCACCACCAACCGCACCCACCCCTCCGACTACCGGGACGCCCTGGGCCCGGACACGGGCTGCCTGCTCAAGGTTCATCCGAGCAACTTCCGGGTGGACGGGTTCACCTCCGCCGTGCCGCTGGCCGAGCTGCGCGCGCTCGCGGACGAGTTCGCGGTGCCGCTCGTGGTGGACGTGGGCAGCGGACTGCTCACCCCGGATCCGTTGTTGCCCCACGAGCCGAGCCTCGCGGAGGCCCTGGCGGCGGGGGCGGACGTGGTCATCGCCAGCGGGGACAAGCTCTTCGGGGGGCCCCAGGCGGGGCTCCTGCTGGGCCGTGCCGAGACCATCCAGCGCCTGGCGCGGTTCCCGCTGGCCCGGGCGGTGCGAGCGGACAAGCTCACCCTGGCCGCCCTCGAAGCGACCCTGCGCGGTGGAGCCACCCCGGTCGAGCGGGCGCTGCACGCGGACCCCGACCGGCTGCGCGAGCGCTCCGAGGCGCTCGCGGCCGCGGTGGGCACGCAGGTGGTGGCTCACGACGGCCGTGTGGGCGGCGGGGGTGCCCCCGGTGTGCCGCTGCACGGCTGGGCGGTGTGCCTGCCGGAAGGGGCCGCGCGGGCCCTGAGGCTCGGCACCCCCGCCGTGCTGCCCCGCGTGCACGACGGCGCGTGCCTCCTGGATCTGCGCTGCGTCCCGGAGTCCCGGGACGCCGAGCTGACCCGCGCCGTGACGGCCGCCCTGGAAGGGGTGCGCTGATGCACGTGGTGGCAACGGCCGGGCACGTGGACCACGGCAAGAGCACCCTGGTCCGGGCGCTCACGGGCATCGAGCCGGACCGCTGGGACGAGGAGAAGCAGCGGGGGCTCACCATCGACCTCGGCTTCGCCTGGACCGAGCTGCCCTCCGGGACCCACGTGGCGTTCGTGGACGTCCCCGGGCACGAGCGCTTCCTGGCCAACATGCTCGCCGGGGTGGGCCCCGCCCCCGTGGTGTGCTTCGTGGTGGCCGCGGACGAGGGCTGGCAGGAGCAGTCCGGGGACCACCGGGACGCGCTGGCCGCCCTCGGGATCAGCCATGGTCTGATCGTGGTGACCAAGGCGGACCGGGCCCCCGATCGGGTGGGCGCCGTCGTGGCCCGGGCCCGCGCGGAGCTGGCCGCCACCGGTCTGCGGGACGCCCCCGCGGTGGCCGTCTCCGCCGTGGAGGGCACGGGCCTGGACGAGTTCCGCGAGGTCCTCGACGCCGTGCTGTCCCGCGTGCCGGCGCCGGACCCCCGGGCGCGCGTGCGGCTGTGGATCGACCGCGCCTTCACCATCTCCGGGGCGGGCACCGTGGTCACCGGCACCCTCACGGCGGGGACGCTGCGCGTGGGGGACCGCCTGAGCC
>NZ_PHOA01000042.1 GCF_003687455.1 Kocuria tytonicola
AGGGGGCGGGCGGCGTCGAACGAGACGCCTCCCTCCGTGAGGGTGCCCGTCTTGTCGAAGCACACGGTGTCCACCCGTGCGAGAACCTCCACGGCGGGCTGCTCCTGGATGAGCACCTCGTCCCGGGCGAGCTTCACGGCGGCCACGGCGAAACTGATGGTGGTCATCAGGGCGAGACCCTGGGGGATCATGGACGCGACCGAGGACACCGAGGCGACGAGCGCCTCCTCCCAGGCACCGGTCTCCCTGGCCTGCTGCCAGCCGCCCACGGCCCGCATCTGCCCGTTGAGGACGACCGCGATGATGGGGATCAGGGCAATGGTCAGCCAGCGCACCACGCGGGCGAGCGAGGCGCGCAGCTCGGACCGGATCGGCGCGAACTGGCGCGCCTCGGTGGCCAGCTTGGACGCGTGGGACTTCTCCCCCACCGCGGTGACGCGCACGCGCCCGGAGCCACTCGTCACGCTGGACGCGGAGAACACCTTGTCCCCGGGTGACTTCACCACGGGGTCGTTCTCCCCCGTGAGCAGGGACTCGTCCAGGTCCAGGCCGTCCGCCTCCAGCACCACGGCGTCCGCCGGAACCTGATCGCCGCGGGAGAGCAGCAGGACGTCGTCCAGCACGATCTGCTCGAGCGGGATCTGCGTGACCTCCCCGTCCCGCAGCACCCTGGCCGGGTCCCGCCGCAGCAGAGCGATCCGGTCGAGCTGCCGCTTCGCGGAGTACTCCTGCACGATCCCGATGGTCACGTTGCTCAGGGCCGCGAGGACGAACAGCAGGTCCAGCCACCGTCCGAGGGCGATGACGACCGCCGCGCACAGACCCAGCACCAGGTTGAACAGGGTGAACACGTGGGTGCGGATGATGGCCCACACGCTGCGGGAGGTGGCGGTGGAGGCGTCGTTGGCGAGGCCCAGTTCCACCCGCTGCGCGACTGCCCCGCTGCTCAGGCCCTCGCGGACCAGGGTTCCGTCGTCCACCGGGTCCGGCCGGGACAGGGTGTTCTGGGTCCTCTGGGGCATTGCTCTCCTTGGCTGGGCAACGGTCCGTCCCAGTCTATGGCGAGTGGCCTTCCGACAGCCCGCAGGAAGACCTCTCACGGTGATCCGCCAGGGGGTTACCAGGCACTTCTGGGCCACTGACAGGACCCGCTACCACATCACTCGCCGCTCCGTCAGATCTCGAAAAGGCAACGATCCCGCCGTGGTCTTTCCTTTGGCAACGGTGTTTCATAACATCGTTTCCAGGACAGTGCGGCCCAGGCCACCGTACGATCCGCAACAGGGGACACAAGGTGCCCCGGAGTTCCTCTCACCGACCCTCGCGGTCGACGGGGAGGAATCTCCGGGGCACTCTTCCTGCGACGGGGTGGTGCTCGCGGCCGGCGGCGCCGACAGCGGTGCACGCCTCGCGTTTCTCCTCCGGGAGACGTGCCCACCGCTCCGCGACACCACGGAGGTCTCACGGTCGGCCCCGACCGCCGCCGCGTCGCCCACCGGGGACGTGCCGCCACGGGGACGACAGGACCGGGCTCAGGCTCTCGACGGGTCGTGGGCAGCCATGAGGTGCTCTGCGGCCGCCACGTACTCCTCGACGACCGCACCGCGGCGGCGGATCGAGTCCACCCCCGCGGAAGGCGACTCGGGCCGCTCGGGGGCGCGGGCGTCGTCGGCACCCGAGGACCCGTCCGGCGCCGCGGCACGCGCGACCCCCGAAGCGGCGAAACGCGCCATCGTCAGCGCTTCGGCGGTCTGCGCCATCGCATTGCCCGCCCGGGAGAGCTGGCGGTGGACGTCCGAGAGGTACCCGGACGAGGAGTGCGGGATGTCCTGGGTTTGGGACGGAGCGCGCACGTGGGCGTCCATGCACACGCCCCTCACGCGCGGCAGGAGCTCCGCGAGCTCGTTGGCCACGGGCACGGCCGCGGCCCGCAGCTCGGGGTCGCGGACGGACTCGAGGATCTGGTGGTACCGGTCCAGGCCCCGCTTGAAGCGGTCGTGCGCGCGGCGCCAGACGCCCTCTCCCAGCTCGCGCTCGTCCCGGCGCGTGGCCCTGTAGTCACCGAAGAAACCCACCGATACCTCACTTCTCTTTCTGCAGCCCGCGGGCAGCGGTTCATGCTACCGCCCTCAGCAGCAGCGGCCCTCGGGGTGGGCGTCCTGCCAGTCCTGGTAGTCCCGCCAGAACTCCCGTTCCGACATGGGCGCCTGCTCGGAGCCCGTGGCGCGGTGGTACTGCAGGTAGCGCTCGTACCGGTCTGCGCCGAGCACCCCGTTGCCGAAGCCGACGACGCCGCGCCACCAGGTCCCGAGCCGCGCCCACCCGGTCACGGGTTCCTGGGTGGCCCCGGCCATCAGTGGTGCCCTCCGCCGGTGGGCGTGCGCTGCTCGAGCGGCAGCGCCTCCCACTGCCTCGCGAGTGCCTTCTCCGAGGGCGTGGCCACCAGGCCGGACGGCGCGTAGAAACGGGACTCCACGAACGGGTCCTCGTGGGTGGCCCGACGCTTTCCCCGCACCGCCTTGACGGTGTGCACCGCGGCCACGACCACCACGATGATGGTGAGCACCACGAACAGGATGGAGAGGGTGCCCTGGACGAACGTGTTGCGCACGACCGCCTCCATGGCCTCCACGCTCTTGGCGGTGCCGAAGCTGGTCTTCCCCTGCGCCAGGGCGTCCTTGAACGCCGTGTGGCTGGCCCAGTACCCCACCTTGGGGTCCGCGGAGAAGATCTTGTGCCACGAGCCCGTGACGGTGACCACCACGTCGAACGCGAGCGGGATCAGGATGATCCAGAGGTACCTGGCCCGGCCGAGGTTGGCGGCGATCGCGAGGCACACCGCGAGCGCAATGGCAGCGAGCAGCTGGTTGGCGATGCCGAACAGCGGGAAGAACGTGTTGATGCCGCCCAGCGGGTCCGTGACACCGAGGATCAGGATGGACCCCCACCCGGCCACCATGATCGCGGTGGTCAGCCACGCCCCGGCGCGCCAGTTGACGTCCCGGAAGCGGGGGAAGAAGTTACCCAGGGTGTCCGTGAGCATGAAGCGGGCCACGCGGGTGCCCGCGTCCACCGCGGTGAGAATGAACAGCGCCTCGAACATGATCGCGAAGTGGTACCAGAAGCTCATCATGGACGGGCCGCCGAACCACTGGTGCATGATGTGCGACAGGCCCACAGCCAGGGTGGGGGCACCGCCGGTGCGGGAGACGATGCTCTCCTCCCCCACGGCGTCCGCGGTACCCTGCAGCAGCTCGGGGGTCACGTGCACGCCCGAGAGGCCCAGCGAGTTCACGAAGGCGGCCGCGCCCTCCACGGTGCCCATGGTGGCCGCCGGGGAGGCGTTCATCGCGAAGTAGATGCCGCGGTCGATCGAGACGGCCGCCACGAGCGCCATGATGGCCACGAAGGACTCCATGAGCATGCCGCCGTAGCCGATGAACCGGGCCTGACGCTCCTTCTCGATCATCTTGGGCGTGGTGCCGGAGGCGATGAGCGCGTGGAACCCGGAGAGCGCGCCGCACGCGATGGTGACGAACAGGAACGGGAACAGGGAGCCGGTGAAGGCCGGCCCGTCCGTGCGGCTCGCGAACTCGCTGACCGCGGGGACGGTGATCTCGGGGCGCACCACCACGATCGCGGCGGCGAGCAGCACGATGGTGCCCACCTTCATGAACGTGGAGAGGTAGTCGCGCGGGGAGAGCAGCAGCCACACGGGCAGCACTGCGGCCACGAAGCCGTAGCCGATCACGCACCACGCGAGGGTCACGCGGTCCAGGGTGAACAGCTGCGCGCCGAGCTCGGTGTCCGCGACCCAGCCGCCGCCCACGATCGCGGCCATGAGGAGGACGAAGCCGATGACGGAGATCTCCATGACCTTCCCCGGACGCAGGTACCGCAGGTAGACGCCCATGAACAGGGCGATGGGAATGGTCATGCCCACCGAGAACACGCCCCACGGGGACTCGCCCAGGGAGTTGACCACCACGAGGGCGAGGATCGCCACGATGATGACCATGATCGCGAGGGTGGCCACGATGGCCGCGTAGCCGCCCACCACGCCGAGCTCCTCCCGGGCCATCTGACCGAGGGAGCGCCCACCACGGCGCATGGAGAAGAACAGCACCAGGTAGTCCTGCACCGCACCGGCGAGGATCACCCCCACGATGATCCAGATGGTGCCCGGGAGGTAGCCCATCTGCGCGGCCAGCACGGGTCCCACCAGGGGTCCCGCGCCGGCGATGGCCGCGAAGTGGTGGCCGTAGAGCACCCGCCGGTCGGTGGGCAGGAAGTCCTTGCCGTTCGCGTGGTACTCCGCCGGGGTGGCACGCCGGTCGTCCGGCCGCGCCAGTTTCACCTCGATGAACTTGGCGTAGAAGCGGTACGCGATGAAGTAGCTGCACACCGCCGCGAACACGAACCAGATGGCGTTGACGGACTCGCCGCGTGCGAAGGCGATCATCACCCAGGCCACGCCGCCCAGCAGGGCGATGCCCACCCACAGCGCGATGCGCAGGGGCGTCCACCGGGTCTGCTCGCGGTCCAGGACCTCCGGGTCCACGCGGTTGGGTGGCAGGTCCGCGGGACCTCCCTCGGCGGGCTGGGAGGCGCCCGCCGGCTGGCGGTGTGTGGTGCTCATGGGGAAGGCTCCGAACATCGTGCGAACACGCCCGGCAGGACGTGTGATGGTGCGCACGATTCTATGCGAGCCCTCTCACACGCACAGCCGGTGCACCGCCGACCGGGGAGCTGCCCGGTCACGACACGCGGGTCGTCACACCGTCAGCAGCACCTTCCCCACGTGCGATCCGCCGTCGAAGTACTCGTGCGCCTCCCGCACCTGCTCCAGCGGGAACGTGCGGGACACGAGCGGACGCACCTGACCCGAGGTCAGCAGGGGCCACACGTACTCCCCGACCGCGGCCATGATGGTGGCCTTCTCCTCCGCCGAACGCGCCCGCAGCGTCGTGCCGATCACCGCGGCGCGCTTCTGCAGCAGCCGCCCCACGTTCAGCTCCCCCTTGGCACCGCCCTGCATCCCGATGATCACGATGCGCCCGTTCGTGGCCACCACCCGCAGGTTCGGGTCCAGGTACTTGGCGCCCACGACGTCCAGGACCACGTCCGCCCCGCGGCCGTCCGTGAGCTCGTGGACCCGCTCCACGAAGTCCTCGTTCCGGTAGTTGACGGCGGTGGCGCCCAGTTCCCGCACGGTGGCGGCCTTCTCCTCGCTGCCCACCGTGGCGATCACCGTGAGGCCCAGCGCGCGGGCCACCTGGATGGCGTGGGTCCCGATGCCGCCCGCCCCACCGTGCACGAGCAGCGTCTCCCCCTCACGGGCCGATGCCGCCATGAACACGTTGGAGAACACCGTCGCGGCCACCTCCGGCAGCCCCGCCGCCTCGACCGGGTCCACGCCGTCCGGCAGGGGGAGCACCTGCTGCCACGGCGCCACCACGCGCTCGGCGTAGCCCCCGGAGTCCACCAGGGCCACCACGGGATCACCCACGGCCAGCCCGGGGCGGTCCGGCACCTGCTCCCCGAGCGCCAGCACCGTGCCGGAGACCTCCAGACCGAACACGTCCGTGGCCTCCGGCGGCACGGGGTAGTGCCCCTGCCGCTGCAGGACGTCCGCTCGGTTGAGCCCCGCCGCGGTCACCGCGATCAGCACCCCGTCCGCCGTGAGCTGCGGCTCGGGGACGTCGCTCACCGTGAGCACCTCGGGTCCGCCGGATTCCAGGTCACGCACTGCACGCATGGGTCAGTCCTTCCACTCGTCGTCTCGTGGCCGCCATCCTCCCGCCACCAGGGGGCTCGGCACCAGCGGACGACGTCGCTGTTCCCCCTCCGCGGACAGATCCGCCGCCCGCCGGGCGCACCCGGCCCGCGATGCACCACGCGCGGGGACACTGCCGTTCCGTGAGCCCTACCCCCGGGATGGGGCATGGCGACGGCGCGGCGCCGACCCGGCCACCGTCAGGGAGCGCAGAACGGGACGAGCGCGGAGAAGGCCTGCGGGCGGCGTCGTGCTCCGTGTCCTCCCGCCGCAGCGCGTTCGCACCCCGGGTGCGGCGCGTGGAATAATGACGACTCGTTCGTGCGGTGCGCAAGCCCGCCGCGAGCGGAGGAAGGTTGTCCGAGCGGCCTAAGGAGCTGGTCTTGAAAACCAGTGTGCGGTAACCCCGTACCAAGGGTTCAAATCCCTTACCTTCCGCCCACGACGAAGCCCCTGTCCCTGAAGTACCAGGTGACAGGAGCTTCGTCGTTTGCTCCTGGCAGGCCGGGGCCGCGCTCGACGGGCGGCCGCCAGCGGCAGCGCGGCGGCACCGGCGCCGCCGGGCTCAGCCCGTCAGCTCCGTGGCACTCAGAACCCCAGGACCTCCCGCAGCTCGGTGCTGATCCGCTCGAGTCGCTCGGCGGCCTCGGCGCGCGGGACCTCGGCGTCGTCGGGCACCGGGAGCACGACCTCCAGGTAGCACTTGAGCTTGGGCTCGGTGCCGGAGGGGCGCACGATCACGCGGTCGTCGGCTTCGGTGCGCACCAGGATGCCCTCGGTGGGAAGCATCTCGGGGCCGCCGTCGGCGAGGTCCACGAACTCCGCGACCGGCGAGCCCGCGAGCTCCTTCGGCGGGTTCTCCCGCAGCCGCCGCATGCCGCGGCCGATGAGCGAGAGGTCCGCCACACGGAACGTCAACGGCGCCGTGGCGTAGAGGCCGTGCATGTGGGGGAGCCGGTCCAGCTCGTCCTGCACGGTGCGTCCACGGGCCTTGAGGGCCGCCACGAGGGACGCCACGCGCACGGCGGTGGAGACACCGTCCTTGTCGCGGACCGCGGCGGGGTCGGTGCAGTAGCCGATGGCCTCCTCGTAGCCGAAGCGCAGTCCGGGCGTGCGGGCGATCCACTTGAACCCCGTGAGGGTCTGGCGGAACGAGAGCCCGTGGCGCTGCGCGATCCGTCCCAGCAGGCGGCCGGAGACGATGGAGCACGCAAGGGTGTCCCCCGCACGGTCCGGGTCCGAGGCCGCGTCTTCGCCCAGCAGCGCACCGAGCTCGTCACCGCTCAGGCGGCGCCAGTCCTCGGCAGGATTCCCGGTGCCCGCGCCCGTGGGGATGGCCACGGCGCAGCGGTCCGCGTCCGGGTCCAGTGCTATGGCCACGTCCGCGTCCTCGCGGGCCGCCAGGGCCACGAGCAGGTCCATGGCGCCCGGCTCCTCGGGGTTCGGGAACGCCACGGTCGGGAAGTCCGGATCCGGCTCGGCCTGCTCGGCCACCACGGCCACCCGCGGAAAGCCGGCCTCCTCCAGCACGCGCCGGGCGGTGCCCAGGCCCACGCCGTGCATCGGGGTCAGGGCGATCGAGACGTCCGCACCCTCCTCCGGGCCGCGCAGGGACGCGGCGCGCCGGACGTAGTCGGTGACCAGGGCGTCGTCGGCGGTGGACACGGACTCCGGGTCCCGCGGCACCTCGTCCGCGGGCGGTGCCGCGGCGATCCGCTCCGCGATCCGGGCGTCGTCCGGGGCCACGATCTGCACACCGCGCTCGTCGTCCCCGGAGACCGCGCGGGCACCCAGATAGACCTTGTAGCCGTTGTCCGCGGGCGGGTTGTGGGACGCGGTGACCATCACGCCGGCATCGGCGCCGAGGGCACGCACCGCGTAGGCCACGAGTGGGGTGGGCAGCTGCGCGGGCAGCCGGACGGCCCGGCAGCCGGCCGCGGCGAACACCGCGGCGGCGTCCGCGGCGAAGTCCTCGGAGCCGTGGCGGGCATCGCAGCCCACCACCACGAGCGGCTCGGAGCCCACGCGGTCCACCAGGAACGAGGCCAGGCCGGCGCTCGCGCGAATCACGACGGCGCGGTTCATGCGGGACTCGCCCGCGCCCACCGCGGCCCGCAGTCCGGCCGTGCCGAACACGAGCGGACCCGAGAAGCGTGAACCGAGCTCCGCGAGCGCGGTCTCGTCCCCGGAGCGCGCGGGTTCGAGCAGGGCGGTCAGTTCATCACGGGTGACGGGATCGGGATCGTGCTCGATCCACTGCTGCACCGTGGAGAGAAGCTGCTCACTCATCAGGAATCCAGTCCTTCCAGCACCGCACGCGTGCCGGAGAGCCCCAGACGGGTGGCTCCGGCCTCGACCATCGCGAGGGCCGCCTCGGTGGTGCGGATGCCGCCGGAGGCCTTGACGCCCAGGCGGCCGCCCACCGTCTCGGCCATGAGCCGCACGGCCTCCACGCTCGCACCCCCGGTGGGGTGGAAGCCCGTGGAGGTCTTCACGAAGTCAGCACCGGCGGCGTCCGCGGCGCGGCACGCGGCCACGATCTGCTCGTCGTCCAGGGCCGCGGACTCGATGATGACCTTCAGGACCGTGGGCGCGGGGCACGCGGCACGCACGGCCTCGATGTCCTCCTGGACGCCGTCCCAGTCCCCGTCCATCGCCAGGCCCAGGTTGATGACCATGTCCACCTCGTCCGCGCCGCGGGACACCGAGTCCGCGGCCTCCACGGCCTTGACCTCGGAGGGGTGCGCGCCGGACGGGAAGCCGCACACCGTGGCGAGCTTGACCCCTTCCGGCAGCTCCACGTCCAGGCGGGACGGGGAGACGCAGATGGAGTAGGCCCCCAGGTCCGCGGCCTCGCGGGCCAGGTCCGCCACCTGCTCGGCGGTGGCCTCGGGCTTGAGCAGGGTGTGGTCGACGATCGCGGCCAGTTCTTCGCGGGTGGTCATGTGGTTCTCCTTCGAGAGGTCGTGGGTCGCGGCACGGGTCCGGCCGCGAGCTCGCGCGGGGCGAGGTGGTCGGTGGGCGCCACGGGCGGTTCGGTGCCCGGCCCGTGGCCCCCGGTCACGGGGTTCAGGCAATGCGGTCCAGGACCACGTCCTCGCGCGCACCGGTGCCGTCCGCGGCGTCGGGGTCGATGGTGGCGCCACCGGCGAGGGACTCCAGCGCGCGGTCGAAGCGCTCCGGGGTGTCCGTGTGCAGGGTGAACAGCTTCTGGCCCTTGCGCACACGCTCGCCGGGCACCGCGTGGATCTCCACGCCGGCACCGGCCTGGACGGGGTCGCCCTGGCGGGCGCGGCCCGCGCCCAGGCGCCACGAGCCCACGCCCACGGACATCGCGTCCATCTCGGTGAGCACGCCGTCCGTCTCCGCGAGCACGTCCTGGGTGTGCTCGGCCCGGGGCAGCTCGGCATCCGGGTCCCCGCCCTGGGCGGCGACCATCTGCTTCCACGAGTCCATGGCGCGGCCGTCCTTGAGCGCCGCCTCCACGTCCGCGTCCTGCACTCCGGCGGCGGCGAGCATCTCCTGCGCGAGCGCCACGGTCAGGCGGACGACGTCGCTGGGCCCGCCTCCCGCGAGCACCTCCACCGACTCGCGCACCTCCAGGGCGTTGCCCACGGTGCGGCCCAGCGGGCGGGACATGTCCGTGAGCAGGGCCACGGTGTGCACGCCGTGGTCCTTGCCGAGGTCCACCATGGTGCGGGCGAGCTCCCGCGCGTCCTGCTCGGACTTCATGAACGCCCCCGGGCCGGTCTTGACGTCCAGCACCAGGGCCCCGGTGCCCTCGGCGATCTTCTTGGACATGATGGACGAGGCGATCAGCGGGATGCACTCCACCGTGGAGGTGGTGTCACGCAGCGCGTAGAGCTTCTTGTCCGCCGGTGCCAGGCCGCTGCCCGCCGCGCAGATCACGGCGCCCACGGTGTCCAGGATCTCCATCATGCGCTCGTTCGAGAGATCCGCGCGCCACCCCGGGATGGCCTCCATCTTGTCCAGGGTGCCGCCGGTGTGGCCCAGTCCGCGGCCCGAGAGCTGCGGCACGGCCACCCCGAAGCTCGCGACGAGCGGGGCGAGCGGGAGCGTGATCTTGTCCCCCACGCCACCCGTGGAGTGCTTGTCCGCGGTGGGCCGGGAGAGGGCCGTGAAGTTCATGCGCTCGCCGGAGTCGATCATGGCCTGCGTCCACCGGGAGATCTCCGTACGGTCCATGCCGTTGAGGAAGACGGCCATGGCCAGCGCGGACATCTGCTCGTCCGCCACCACGCCCCGGGTGTAGGCGTCCACCACCCAGTCGATGGCCTCGGGGGACAGCGTCTCGCGGTCCCTTTTCATGCGGATGACGTCCACGGCGTCGAACGCTTCGACCATCGTGCTCACTCCCTCGTGTAGATGCGGCACCGTGGGGACGGGGACGAACCCGCGACACGGCTCACCAGCAATCCTAGGCGCCGCCCGGGAAAAATTGTCACCTATAGTTTTGACAAATGTTCGTGCTCGGCAGTGCCGCCGCGCACCGGAAACGAAAGCTGGGGTCACCGTGGACCGTTACCAGGGCCTGGTGGGGATCATCCTCATCCTGGGCACCATCGTCCTTCTCTCCCGCCACCGCAGCGCCATCAAGTGGCGCACCCTTGCCGTGGGTCTGGCCCTGCAGATCGGGGTGGCCCTGCTGATCCTCAAGTGGGGTCCCGGATTCGAGGCCCTGAAGTGGTTCTCGGACCTGGTGCAGGGACTGATCGGTTTCACCAACGAGGGCACCAAGTTCGTCTTCGGCGGGCTCATGGACGAGAAGAACGGCTTCGTCTTCGCCCTCAACGTGCTGCCCGTCATCATCTTCCTGGGCGCGCTCATCAGCGCCCTCTACTACCTGCGGGTCATCCAGGTGTTCGTGCACGTGCTGGGCACCGTGCTCAACAAGATCATGGGCACCTCCAAGATCGAGTCCGTGTTCGCCTCCACGGTGATCTTCCTGGGCCAGAGCGAGGCACCCCTGATGATCAAGCCCTACATCAGCAGGCTCACGCGCTCCGAGCTGTTCGCGTGCATGACCGGCGGCTTCGCCGCGGCTGCCGGATCCACCCTGGTGGGCTACTCCCTGCTGGGTGCGCCGCTGCCGTACCTGCTCGCGGCCTCGGTGATGAACGCTCCCGGCTCGCTGCTCGTGGCCAAGGCCCTCATGCCCGAGACCGAGAAGTCCGAGGCCTCGGTGAACGTGCTGAAGGTGCGTGACACCGAGTCGAAGAACCTGATCGACGCCATTGGAACCGGCGCACTGAACGGCGGGCGGATCGCCGTGATCGTGGGCTGCCTGCTCATCGCGTTCATCGCGCTGATCGCCCTGGGCTCGTCCGTGCTGGGCTGGTTCGGCTCCCTGTTCGGGTTCGAGGGCTGGTCCTTGGAGGGGCTGTTCGGCATCATCTTCGCGCCGCTCGCCTGGGCCATCGGCGTGCCGTGGCAGGACGCCGCGCAGGTGGGCAACTTCATCGGCCAGAAGACCATTCTCAACGAGTTCGTGGGCTACACGTCCTTCGGTCCCGCCATTCCCGGCATGGATCCCCAGTCCGTGCTGATCACCACCTTTGCCCTGGCGGGCTTCGCCAACCTCTCCTCGATCGCCATCCAGATCGGGTCCATCGGAGGGCTCGCCCCGGACCGGCGCGGGGACGTCGCCAAGTTGGGCATGTTCGCCCTCTTCGGCGGCTTCCTCACCAACATGCTCAACGCCGCGCTCGTCGGCGTGATCATGGGGCTGTGACGCGCGCGGTCCGCCCCGCGCGCACCACGGCGCCCGGCGGCGTCGTCCCGAGCGGCGCGGCGCCCGGACGTGCGCCACACCGCGCCACCGCGCGCACCGGTGTGCCGTGGAGCTGAGTTCCCGGGACAGGCAGTCCCTGGAGGTGGCGCGGCTGTACTTCCAGCGCGGGCTCTCCCAGGCGGATGTGGCACGGCAGCTCTGCCTGTCCCGCCCCACGGTGTCCAAGCTGATCCAGCACGCCAAGGACCGCGGCTTCGTGAGCATCGAGATCCGGGACCCGCGCGCCGTGTCCTCGGACGTGGGACGGGAGCTGTGCGCGCGCTACGGACTCACCCAGGCGCGGGTGGTCGCCGCCGCGGACACGGAGGACGAGCTGCTCCCCGAACTCGGCGGCATGGGTGCCCAGGTGCTCGAGGAGAACGTGGCGGACGGGGACCTCGTGGGCATCACGTGGGGGCGCACCATGCGGGCCGTGGCGAACGCGCTGACCCCGCAGCCGCGCACGGGCGTGCACATGGTCCAGCTCAAGGGCGGCAGCAGCCTCGACTCCCCGCTCGCGGGCCACCACGAGACCGTGCGGCTGCTGTGCGCCGCGTTCAACGCCTACCCGCACGCGCTGCCCCTGCCGGTGCTCTTCGACAGCCCCGGCGTGAAGCGGCTCGTGGCACAGGACCGGCACATCAAGTACGTGCTGGACCTGGGCCGCAGCGCGCGCACCGCGCTGTTCACCGTGGGCTCGGTCTCCGAGGACGCTCCCCTGCTGCTGCGGGACTACCTCAGCCGCGAGGAGCGCCGCGAGGTGGCGCAGCGCGCGGTGGGAGACCTCTGCTCACGGTTCATCGACGCCGCCGGGCGCCCCGCGGTGCCCAGCCTCGACGAGCGCACCGTGGCCCTGCCCCTGGACGACCTCCGGCAGAAGGAGATCCGGATCTGCGTGGCCGGGGGCACCGCCAAGGTTCCCGCGCTGCGCGCCGCCCTGCAGGCCGGCTACGTCTCCCACCTGGTCACGGACGAGCTGACCGCCCGGGCCGTCCTGGGCTGAGGTCCCCGGGCGACGCCGCGGTGTCGGCCCGTGCCCGGCCCCACGACGGCGCTTGGACACCCGCACGGGCCCCCGCCGCAACCGGCCCCGCAGGGCTGACGTCGAGAACGAGTGGGCAGGCTCTGAGAGCACCGGACGCCCGTGCGCGCGAGAACCGCGCCGCCCCCCCCGGGCGTGCGCCCGCCGGTGCATGCTGCGGCGATCAGACCTGCGGCGCCGAACCTGCGAGGACGTCCTGGGCGATCTGGTCCGCGTCCGCCAGCGTCCTGGCCCCGAGGTGCGCGGGGGCCTCCGCCTCCGCGGCGATCGACACGCCCCACTGCACGGAGGACAGCTGCAGCCCGATCACGTAGATGCCGTGCTCCACCCGGTCCTTGGCGCCCACGGCGCGGTAGACGAAGGCGTGCGGGGCGGCGTCGTCGTCCTGCGCGCCGCGAGCGCGCTCCGGGGAGACGTCCAGGCCCGTGCTCGTCTCGGGAGAGGCGCCGTCGCGGGTCTCCATGAGCTTGGCGCGCACCAGCCCGCGCTCGTGCATGTTCGTGAGCAGCGGCGAGATGTTGCGGTGGACGTCGTTCGTGGGGGACATGGCCTCGATGAGCCAGCGGGAGCGCACGGGTGCGTCCTCGACCCACGGGGACGCGGCGACGAAGCAGCCCTGGGAGCGGTCCACGGCGAAGCGCGGCTCGGGGCCCAGGAAGCGGACGATGCCGGCGCGCGTGAGGGCGGCGAGCTGCTGGATGCGCAGCACGGGTGGGCCGGAGGCGAGGCCCTCCACGAGCGGCTCGAACTGGCGCCGCAGCTCGTGGACCCAGGACGAGTCGGTGATCCCGATCTCCACGAGCACGCACTTGAGCACGGTGCGGGCCGCGTTGAGGGAGGCGATGGCCATCTTCACGGGATCGTCCTCGCCCCGCAGGGAGCCACGCACGTCCCGGTCCAGGTAGTGCACCACGGCGGCCGCGTACTCGTCGTGGCTCGCGAAGCTCACGTCCTCGAACGGCCGGGCGAGCCGGGCCTGCTGCAGCTGGCGGCCGGGCACCACGAAGTCGCTGATCAGGGCGTCGCTGCGGTGCGCCCAGTTGGGGTCCGCGGTGTCCAGCAGGATCTCGTCCAGGCGGCGCAGGAACTCCTGCGGGTCCCCCAGGAAGGCGTCCGGGGCGGTGCGGGCCAGCACCGTGTAGTAGTTCCAGATGGTGTCCTTGCGGATCAGCGGCCAGAGCTGACGCTCGAAGGACAGCGGCCCCGGGGCCTGCTCCGCGAGGCCCCGGACTGCGTGGAGCGTGAAGAATCGGGTCTGCAGGGACGCGGCGTAGTAGCCCGCCAGGACGGGCTTCGCTCGGTAGGGCGTGCCTCGGCGGGAGCCGGCCACGACCTTCGGCTCCCGGCCCGAGGGGTGGTAGACGAGCCTGTCCGGGTGCTCCGGGTCCTGGGCGAACGTGCCTCCCCTGCCCTCGGTGAGGCGGGCGAGCGCGTCGCAGAAGTTCAGGCCCATCCCGCGCACCAGAACGGTCTCCCCGCTGGGCAGCTCGGACCAGAACGCGTCCGCGGGCACGGTGGGCGGCCAGTAGGTCAGCCCGTGCTCGGCCGCGCCGTCCACGAGGTCCTTCTGGGACGGGCGCAGGTGCGCATCCAGGTGGCCGAGCGCGAGCACCACGGCGTCCGCCGGCAGCACCGCACCCCCCGCGAGCTCCACGCCGTAGCGGTGCCGCCCGTCCGTGCGCACCCACGCGTCCACAGCCTCACCGCGGTGCACGTCCAGGCGCACCGTGGCCGGGAGGTTCTCGCGCAGCGTGGTGAACACCCACTCCAGGTACCGCCCGTACACGGCGCGCGGCGGGTAGCCCTGCGGGGTCAGCTCCGCGAGAGCCCGCAGCTGCTCCTCGCTCAGCGGGGTCACCGGCTCGATCTGCCCGGCGACGACACCGCGGCGCCACCGTTCGAAGCTCATCCCCCGCAGCGGGGCCACGGAGGGCACGTCCAGCACGTCCGGCGCGGCGAGCACCGTGGGGAACAGGGAGGGGGTGTTCATGAGGAACACGTCCGACTGGTCCGTGCGCCACACGTGGCCCGGGCCCGGGGGGAACGGGTCCACCAGGTCGATGTGCACGGCCGCACCCGTGTGCGCCGACCGTGCCACGAGCCGTTCGACCACCGACAGTCCCCGGGGACCGGCCCCCACCACCACCACGCGCTGCTGAATACCCATGCGGTCCAGGATATCGGGGGCACCGGTGCTCGTCCGCGCCGGGCGGCGCGCCATCGTGCGGGCCGGGGGACCGGGCCGCCGCGGAGCCCGGGCCGAGTCCTCGAACCGGTGGGGCGCCCCGCGCGGGCGGCCGGTGCGGCGTCGTCGTACCGGGAGTCTGCGGCTCAGGCGAGTTCGGTGCGCTCCACCCTGCCGGTCGCCCGGGTCCAGGTGTACTGGGTGACCTTTCCCGTGGTGGGGTTGCGGAAGCGCTGGTACGCGCCGGTGGGGGTGGCCACCTCCGGGGACGCGGGGTAGCCCGCGCCTGCCTCGTGGCCGTCCCGCGCCCACTGCCGGCCGATGCCGGAGGTCTCCACCACGGGCTGGGCGCCGGTGGCGCTGCTCCAGATCACCTTGGTGCTGCGCCCCGTGGCCGGGTGCACGAAGTTCTGGTACGCGCCGCCGGTGGCGGTGGGCGCCTCGTCCGTGGACGGCAGCCCGAGTGCCGCCGGCCCACCCAGCTGCCCGTACCGGGCCCCGATGCCCTTCCACGTCTCCACGCGGTGCGCGCCCGTGGTCTGGGACCAGTAGATCCGTGTGGCGCGGCCGTCCTTCACGAAGCTCTGCACCACGCCGCCCGCGCCCGTGCTCTGCTCCCACGTGGTGGGTGCCCCGATGCTGCGGGCGCCGCCGTGGGAGTTGTAGTAGGTGGCGATCGCCCCGCGCACCGTGGGCGTGGCACGCGGCACCGCCCGGGCGGCCGCTGCCGCGTCCACCTTGCGGTAGCCGCTCACGTTGGTCCCGGTGTTCCGCAGCGTGGTGCGGATCGCCTCGACCCCCAGATCGGGGTTGCGCTCCTTCATGAGGGCGATGACCCCGGCCACGTGCGGCGCCGCCATGGACGTGCCGCTGAGGTCCCCGTAGGACGGCCTGCCGATCGAGTACGTCCCCGTGTTCACGGTGGACCAGATGGGCGCGGCCGTGTCCCCACCCGGGGCCACCACGTCCAGCACGGGGCCCCAGTTCGAGTAGCCGGTGAGCTGGTTGCGGTAGCTGGTGGCCCCCACCACGACGGCGCCCGGGCAGTTCGCGGGCGAGGCCAGGTTCGCGCTCTTGGCGGCGTTGCCCGCCGCGACCACGAGGGGCACGTTGATCGTGTGCATGCGGTTGATGGCGTTCTGCATCACCGCCGGGCAGGAACCGGCGTCCCACGCCTCGGACAGGTTGACCACCTTGGCGGGGTTCTTGTTCGCGGGCACCCCGGGCACGGGCAGTCCGGCGGACCACATGACACCGTCCGCGATGTCCGAGACGTAGCCGCGGCCGTCCGCCCCGAGCACGCGGGCGTGCTGGATCCTCGCGTCCGGAGCCGTGCCCGCGATGCCCTGACGGTTGTTGGTCTGCGCGGCGGCGATGCCCGCCACGTGCGAGCCGTGCCACCAGGACGGCCTGCCCGGGCTCCAGTCCCCCTGGTCCTGCGGGTTGGGGTCGCGGCCGTTGCCGTCCCGCGAATGGTAGGTGTCCGAGAGGAAGTCGTAGCCCGGCACGGTCTTCCCGTTCAGGTCCGGATGGTCGATCTGGCCGGTGTCCGCGATGCCGATCACCACACCCTGCCCCGTGGCCTGGCTCCACGCCCCCGGCACACCGATGTTGCGCGGGCCCCACTGGTAGTTCCAGTTCGTGTCGTTCGGGTTCCGGGCCGGCGTGGCGGCGAGCGCACCCACCACGATCTGGTCCGGCTCCGCCGACTCCACCGCAGGATCGGCTTCGAGGGCGGCCACCGCTTCCCGCTGCTCGACGGGGCTGAGCATCTCCTCCGACTCCACCACGCTCTCGCCGGTCCCCGTGGTCCGCACGATGTCCGGGTCCGCGAGTTCCGTGTTCTTCTCCGCACCCTGCAGCACCGTGTCCTGTGCGGTGGTGGGCACCCGGTCCTTGAACGTCACGAGGATCCGGTCTGTCTCCGGCAGCACCCTGCCCTGCCCGGCGGTGCCCCGCCCCAGGGAGGCCACGCCTCCCACGGTGTCGGGCTGCGCCTGCACCGCCTGCTCCGACGACGCCGCTTCGCCCAGTGGTGCGGCCGCGGCCGGTCCCGCTGCGGCCACCAGAGCCAGCGACAGTCCCGCGGTGATCCATGTCCGTGCCTCGCGCATGAGGACTCTCCCGTTCCGGCACGGCCCCGGGATCGGCTGCGGGTGGGCTGCGTGCTGCTTGGGAGTGTATCCATGCAGAACGATGCAGAGGGGATGCAATCGTAAACGCGGGATTGTGACGATCAGGCACGTACAGGACGAACGACGCCGCCCGGGTCACCCGGGCGGCGTCGTTCTTTCTGGTGGAGCGGAGACGGGGGGATTTGAACCCCCGGCCCGGGGTTAAACCGAGCCCTTCATTAGCAGTGAAGTCCATTCGGCCGCTCTGGCACGTCTCCGTGTCGTCTGTCCAGTGGATCTCACCCTGGAAATCGACGACTTCAAGACTATAGGTCGCGCAAGCACCGGGTCAAAGTCCCGGCAGCCCGGCCCTGACCGCTGGCACCCTGCCCTGTCAGAGCGGGTAGAACGCTCAGCCGCAGACCACTCGGGCATAGATGGTCGAGAAGTCGTCAGCGACCGCCTCCAGGCCGTACCGCGACCGGATCGCCCCGGCCATCTCTCGGGCCGGTGCGAGACCGGGGTCGCTCAGGAGATCGACCACGGCAGCGGCGAACGCCTCCGCCGTCCGTTCTTCGACCAGTCGGCCGTTGGTGCCGTCCACGAAGTCCCGCTGGCCGCCCCGCGCACCCATGGCCACCGGACGCCCAGCCGCCAGTGCCTCTGCCGCGGCCACGCAGAACGTCTCAGACTTCGACGGCAGCAGGAACACGGACGCGGCCGCGAGGTCCTCCTGGACCTGGACGGCATTCCGGAACCCGGGAAGATCGACGTGCTCCGCAATGCCGAGCTCTCGCGCCCGTTCCAGTGCCGCTTCTCTGCAGGGCCCGTCTCCCGCCCAGAAGAGTGAGGCGTCGTGGCCCTGGGACCGCAGCACCGCGAGCGTCTCCACCGCGAGCACGACACCCTTGTGCTCGGTGGCGGCACCGACGCCGACGAGACGGAGGGGCTGGTCTGAGCGCGGCGTGATGCGAGGTGAGGAGTCCACCACATTTCCCACCAGACGCACGGCTCCCGGTCTCGCGAACCGAGCCAGTGTGTCCGTCATGAGGGTGCTGACCCCGGTGACCACACGCGGCAGCCGCAGAACGTGGCGGAGCCCGGCGCTCCACTGCCACACCGTGTTGACGTGTTCCGGGAACAGGACGCCGTTCCAGTGCTCGGTGTGCACCCACGGCAGACGTCGGACTACTGGAGCGGCGACAAGAGCCGACGAGAAGGCCATGGTGTGCACGACATCCGCACACCTGGCCCAGTGACGAATCGTGGAGAGGGCCCGGGCCAGGCTGAATGGATGCCCGGGGTCGAACCCCACGCGGGTGACCCTGACGCCGTCGAACTCCTCGTCCACCGCAGGACTGTCGTCAAGCAGCTTCACGTGGATCACGTGGACCTCGTGGTGGCGAGCGATGGCCCGCACGTGGCGAGGAACGAAAGGCGTCCGGTGGGGAGCGTGAGTTTCCGGATACCAGGTCGTGACCACGAGTACTCGCATGGCATCACTGTACTGAGCCCAGCCAGCGGACCGCGCGGTGCGGCCCCGCCC
>NZ_PHOA01000043.1 GCF_003687455.1 Kocuria tytonicola
CGGGAGGCGATCGGAGTGTGGGTGAACCACTTCAACTACCATCGACCTCACACCGCCTGCGGTGATCAGCCCCCGGCCTCACGCACCCCCGCCCGAGTCAACAACGTCATGCCCTCTTACACCTAGGGCGGCGCAGACGGCGACTATCCAAGACAATGTTGCTGACCGCCAGCCGGCGGTGACGGGCATCGTCAGCGAACTGGTCATCACCCTCATTGGGCAGGCGCGAGATGATACGGAGATTGACGTTATCGCCGCTTTGGCGCAGCAGATATCCGATGAAGTTGGTGCGGACTTCCAACGTCACCTCGACGGCGGAGGGCCCGACCGCCGAAGCAACCGTCACTTGTGGTGCGTGGTCATGGCGACGATCTGTCGACTCTACGACGAAGCCTCCAGCTTCATCACCTCGTCCGTCGACTACCTAGTTGGTGCAGTCTTGATGAGGCTACGCGAAGACATCTCATTCGATCGGACAGACGACACTCATGCACGCGACATCTACCAATACAAGTACCGCGTCGTCGCGGCGTTCGAACTCGTCGAGTACTCGTTCTTAGAGTCGCTGATCAAGAAGGCTGTCATGGCCGTCATCGCTGCGGCGAAGGCGATCGGCGAAGAGTCCGTGTTCAAGCACCTACGATTGATCGGCGCGATCACATGCCCGGACCCGGACCGACACCCCGACGTCATCCGACACTGTTTGTGGCCCCTCTTGTCTGGTCCGTTTCAGGACGCACTCCAGGAAGACCTCGAGATACAGATGCGCACATGGCTCCGTAACGCCTACGTCGTAGGGCCCGGTAGTTGAATGACGAATTGTCTTAGGCGGGGGCCAAAAGCAGGTTTGACCCGTCCGGAGCTGATGAACGGTTCGCGCGGCGATTATTGGACGACCGGTCGCATTGCGGGTTGTCGAGGCTGGGGTGCTGCAAGCTCCGATTGAGTCACGGTCACGATGGTCTTTGCGCGAGTGATCCGCTGTGGAGTCTGGGGTGTGCTGCGATGAGCCGGCGCTCTTAGCGGCGGGTGCGAGGTGTGCCCAATCATGGTCGGCGGAGCCAGTCCGTAAACCTCTTCCACAAGCTCCTGGCAGGCGCTGACAGTTCGGTCGTCACATCTTGATCGTCTGTATTCGGGGATATCGGTGCAACGGCCTCGACGGTGGGAACAGTGTCCTGCTCAACGATCGGTTCGGCGTCCGCCCTTGCCTGATCTTCGGTGAGAGGGGAGCGGTCGGACGCAGCCGCTGAAGGTGCCGCGTCAGAGCGCCATTGAGGGGTGTCCAGTCCCGTAGCCAGTTCGGCGGCAGGACGGACCGCCTGTTCAGGGCGTGGTTCCTCGGGATGATCCGATGGTGTGTGATTGCTTGATGCTGGCGGTGAGACGGAACGTCGTCTCGACTGGGCCGCGTTTGACAACTCAAGGTCGCTTCGCAAAACCCAGACTCGCGCCATCTCCAGACGTCGAAATCTCTTCTTCCAAACGGGGGCCTGCTGCAGCACTCGCTCGCCGCTGAGGATTTCGGCGAGGATCGCCGCCAACGAACGGGACTTGTAGATCAGCGCTTGGCGGTCAGGATCGAACTCCGCGATCGATCCCCGCGCGAAGAGGAGAGCATTACCCTCTTGCGAGGGATCTTCCCAGGGTCGCTGAGGTGCGTAGTTGTCGTTCGGATTGAGGACCGAGACGTAGATGCCGCCGTTCTGAAAGACCTCCTTGCGGATGGCTGCACTCAGAGACTTGGGGGCGCGCTCGGGAAGTTCTGTCGGGAACAGCCAAATCGTCTTTGCTGCACCGGCCGTTGTGCGCTGTAGCGTTCGGTTGGCGAAGTCTGTGTTCCATCGCTGATACTCAAGGACGAGGTCGTGCTCCGGCAGGAAGACATCGCCGTGGGTGGGGGAGTGCTCGACCACGGCCATTGCCCCCAGCGTTTTCGCGATCCTGTACAGGCGGCCCTTGATCCACAGGTGCTCGACTCCCTCTGGCCCGCCTCCTCCGTCGAGCGTGGCGGGGTCTTGTTCTATCTCGCCAGGGCTGACTGGCATCTCAACCTGGTTATGGTCGCAACCTCCGGAACGGATGGCGAGGAAGCGAAGACCGCTTGCGCTCATCCGCTTCGCCATGAGCAGCGTGTCGCACGAAGAGACGATGCATTTCACGTGGACTTCAGGGTTTTTATATATCAACTCCCAGTCGGCCTGGTCGTTCACACAGACCTCGACTGGTTCCTCTGCGCCACGGGGGTCCACGATGAGACCGCGAATCTTCACCTGACGGGTACGGTGCGTCGCGTGTACCTTCTTGCCGGTTGTGTGGTCCTCTGGATGGCCGCCGACGAGGGGCTTCTGGGAGTTGGGTGCCTTGCGATGTTCCGGTTCGGAGTCCATGCCGTCTTGCCTACCAGCACCCTCCGACAAGTAGGAGATCCCTGGGGCAACGTCCTTGAAGAGACTGCCAGGTGCGACGACTCTCAAGGGCAGGGTTTGCGGACGGAGCGTCCGCGCATCAGCTCCCAGATTGCGAGTTCGGTCCGAGCCGGTTGCAGGCGTCAGCCTCGCCAGGGATCGAACGTCTCCCCATCGCGTGGCACGCCAATCGAATCGACCGCCAGGGCATGCGATGTCGGGAACCTCCGCAGCAGCGCGGCGAGTTGTTGCGCCCAGTCAGAGTAGGGGTCCATGGCCGGCAGGAGATACATAATGACGGCGAGCGCGTTGTAGGTGCCGAAGACACCCTTGGCCGTCTCATCGTCCTTCAAGTGGTCGAGGACGGGAATCAGCCCCGCCTGTGGCCGGGTTGGCGCGTGCTGGAGCTTCATGTTGAACAGCCGGGAATGGTTCTCCGCGTCGTTGCGAACGCAGTTCAGGCTGGCCAACCAGCTGCTCATAATGCGCTTGGTCGGGACTCCGAACGCCAGGGCGATCTCCTCGGCATCTTGTTGGCTCATCCCCCGATAGAGGATTGAGAGGTGGCCCAGCTCGAGGGATCCAGTGAGCGCCCGGACCGACATCCGATCGTCGTACGCCTCCCGGAAGTGCTCGACGAACTGCTCGTCCAAGCGGGTCTTCCTCTCGTTGACGCGCCGAAGCCATTGCAAGTGCTTGCTCGGCGCGGGATGCCGAGCGTCGGTGCTCTTGGCGGTGAAGGGTTCAGTGAAACAGACCGGGTCCTCGTAGGCGAAGAGGGACCTTCAGCCGAGCACGTACCCGATCCGCATTCATACAGCCACTTCGATACGCTCGATGCCGTCCATCACGAGCAAGCGCAGACGCCGGTCGAAGTCGATGAGGTCCTCGGCATGTTGCAACCTCAAGCCGGCTCTGTAGCCGCTGAGCACACGGATCCGCACGCGGCCTTCGTCGTCGATGTCATCCTCGGACTCACGGAACGGTTAGAGGTACCCAGCGAGGTGGTAGTAGCCGACCGCCTGTAGGACCGACGCGGCTCGGGTGCGGTCTCCGATCTCGATTCCGTGCCTCGTCAGTCGATCGATCTGTTCGTGGACGGACAGCCACGGCTTCGCGTACTCGGCCATGCCCCCGGGGAAAGTAAATTAGCCCGCGCCTTGCGGCAACGGGTTGACCATTTTGGTGCAAGGCTGGCACGCAGCGGATGCGAGGCTCATTAGTTTGTGAACGGTCGCCAGATCTGGGGCGTTCCGATGCACCGGGGACCTGAGCACGAGTCGAATGCCGATTTGATGACGAGTCGACTGGGGATGCAATGCGCTGTACATAAACGTGTTAATGGTGGCGAGTCGGGGTACTTCTCGCGCTCCCTTAATGCGTACGGGCGGGCGGGGGAGCCTTGCCCGCGCTGCGCGGCGGCCGGGGAGGACTGTGTCATCGTGCGCGAGCAGTTCGCCAATCGGTCTTCGTATCGGTGCTCGCGGTGCCAGAGGCGGCCCAGGCGGTTCAGAGCGTAACCCCCCGCGGTGTGCCATAGGGGGTGGGCGGTCCCTGCCCCGTAAGGCCGTCCTTCACCCGTCGGCGTCGAAGCTGACGGGTTTTCGGAACGAGCGGTGCCCGCGACCGTGCGGGCGCGGGCACCGTGGCACTCAGAGGGGACAACGTCACTCGACCGAGCGCACGCTCTGCAGGTCCGTGGAGAGGTTGCTGTTCTCGCTGTCCGACGCCACGGAGGAGGGCTCCGCGCGGGCGCGCTGCTCGTCCGCGACGTCCTCCACGCGGTCCAGGGAGACCGAGCCGGTGCGCTGGTGCGGGCGCGGGTGGTCCTGGTAGTACGCCGCGAGCCGGGAGAAGCCCTCGTCCAGGCTCACGGACGGGGTCCAGTCCAGCAGCTCACGGGTCTCGCGCTGGTCGAACCAGTGCGCCGTGGACAGCTGCTCCGCGAGGAACTCGGTCATGGGCGGCTCGCCGTCACCCTGGCGCAGTTTCGCGGGCAGGTGCGGCCACACGGTCTCGATGACCTTGCCGGCCAACCGGGCCACGCCGCCGGGGATCGAGCGGGTGGGGGCCTCGGACCCGGTGGCGCGGCACATCCGGGCGATCAGCTCGCCCACCGGCCGCGGCTCGCCGTTGGTGAGCACCAGGGCGCGCCCGTGCACCACGTCGATCCGCTCGAGCGCGCGCACGATGCCCTCGGACGCGTTGTCGATGTAGGTGGTGTCGATCATCGCCGCGCCGTGGTCCAGGTTGGGCATCCGCCCCGCGGCCGCACGGTCCGCCACGCGCTCCACGAGCTGCGTGTCACCCGGGCCCCACACGATGTGCGGGCGCACCGCCGCGACCTTGAGGTCCCGCTGGCCGTCCATGCTCAGGGCGAGCAGCTCGGCGGCGGCCTTGGAACGGGCGTAGTTGCCGCGCGCGGTCTCCGGGTTCGCCGGTTCGGCGCCCGCGCCCTCGATCGACACACCCGCGTGCGCCACGGACGGGGAGGACACGAACACCACGTTCTTCACCCCGGCGTTCTGCGCCTGGCACAGCAGCACGCGGGTGCCCGTGACGTTCACGCGCACGAACTCGTCCCAGTCGCCCGTGAAAGAGACCTTCGCGGCCAGGTGCACCACGTCGTCCACGCCGTCCAGGGCACGGGCCACGTCCTCGGGGTCGGTGATGGAGCCCAGCACCTCGTCCACACCCTTGCGCTCGGCCACCGCCGCGTGGCCGCGCTGGAACACGCGCACACGCCAGTTGCGCGCGAGCAGGACGCGGGCGACGTCGCCGCCGAGCATCCCGGACGCGCCCGTCACCAGCACGGTGCGGCCCGCGCCGTCGAGCACGCCCTCCGTCGCCGTGGCACCCCCGCGCTCCGGGTCCGCGATCCGTGCGGCACCGGGAACCCCGGCGTCGTGCTCGGGGCGCGACGCCGCGGCGTCGCCGTGCTGCTCGGGCGCGCGGTGGCGTCCGGCGCCGGGGCGGGAGGGGGAGGTGTTCTGCTCGCTCACAGTGCACTCAGCTTTCCGGTGGCCAGGGCGCGCTCGGCCCAGTCACTCAACACGGCTCGGTCGATCTTGGAATTGTGGCGGATGTCCGTGGGCTGCTCGGGAATCACCAGGACCGCGCTGACCGGCACGCCGGTGGCGAAGTCCACGGTGGCGCGGATGCGCTCGCTCAGCTCGGCGTCCGCGAGGGCGGGCTTCGAGGCGGCGGGCACGGTCTCGATCACGGCCACGGCGGACTGCGAGCCCGTGGGGCCCACACCCACCACGGCCACCCGACCCACGCCGGGCACGGTCTGCGCGGCGTGCTCCGCGGCCACCGAGGACACGGGGCCCGAGGGCATGGTGATCACGTGCGCGAGCCGGCCCTCGTACCAGAGCCGCTCCCGGGCGTCGAAGTGCCCGACGTCCCCGGTGCGGTGCCAACCCGGGGTGAGGTCCGAGGCCCGTTCGGTGATCCACAGCCGGTCGTAGTGGTCCTTCGCGTGCGGGGCGCGGGCCACGATCTCGCCGGTGACACCCGGGGTGCTCACGATCTCGGAGGACACGGTGCCGTCCGCGCGCAGCGGCAGCACGCCCAGCTGGGCACCCTCCACGGGGGTGCCCACGCACACGCCGCGCCCCGCGCCCTCGACGCCGCGCTGGGCGTCCTCGCGCGCGGCGCGGATGACGTCCAGGCTCACGTCCGTGAGGGGCAGGGCCTCCGTCATGCCGTAGGGCGTGTGCAGCTCGGCGGCGGGCATGAGCTCCTGGAGCCGGGCGAGCAGCTCCTCCGGGATGGGAGCGCCCGCGGAGAGCATGAGGTCCACCCGGGCCAGCGCGTCCCGTTCGGCGGGGGAGAGCTCCGTCGCGGTGGCCAGCACGTTGGCGATGGCGGCGGGGGACGCGAACACGGCGCTCGCCCGGATGGCCATGGTGGCCTCCGCGAGGGCGCGTGCGGTGAGCGTCTTGGGGCTCGTGACGTCCATGTCCGGGGTCACCGAGGCGGCACCCAGGGCCGGTCCCAGCAGCGCGAAGGGCGCGAAGCCCGCCACGAGACCGGTTCCCGCGCGCAACCCGTAGGTGTCACGGATGGTGTCCCGCATGCCCGCCATCTGGCGGTGCGTGTACACCACGCCCTTGGCCGGCCCGGTGGAGCCGGAGGTGAACAGCACGGCGGCCTCGGCGTCCGGGTCCACGGCGGGGATCTCGGCGGGGGCCACCGTGGTCACGGAGTCCATCAGCTCGGCCACGGTGTGGGACACGCCCAGCAGCTTCTTGGACACCGGGTCCATGGCGTCCGCGGCGATCCGCGTGCCGGGCCAGCCCAGGGCACGGGCGCCCACCAGCGCCTTGCGGATGCCGATGAACCAGCGGGGGGAGGAGCCGCGCAGTGCACGGGTGAGGCCCTTGCGCCCGAGCCCCTGGTCCGCCACCACGATCACGGCTCCGATGCGCAGGCACGCGTAGATCAGGGTGGTGAGCAGGGAGCCCGGGGGGACCATGAGGTTCACGCGGTCCCCCGGGCGCACGCCGGTGCGCAGCAGGGCCACGGCCAGCCGGTCCACGTCCGCGGACAGCTGCCGCCAGCTCACGCTGCGCTCCACGTTCAGGGACGGTGCGGAGCCGTCCACGGTCTGCGCCACGGGGCCCATGTCCACCACGGCGGGGGAGTCGTCGCGGCGGCGGGCGTCCAGCTCCGCGAAGAACGGGACGAACTCCCCGCGGCCGCGGGCACGCTGCTCCCGGTGGGAGGCCACGACGGGCTCCGCGTCCCCGACGTGCTCGTCCAGCCACGTGAGCAGCGGGGTGGCGATGTCCCGGGCCTCGGGCAGCAGGTGCCTGGCTCCCTCGAAGCGGTGCACGTCCGCGTGGGGTGCACGGCGCAGGAGGTCGTCCAGGTAGCGCTGCTGGAACACGGGGTCGCCCGTGCCCCACAGCAGCAGCGTGGGGACCTCACGGGCACTCATGCGCCCGGCGATCCGCTCGTACGCGGCGTGCGAGGGGTGCTCCTCGGGTGCGGGGATGTCCGCGACGAAGTGCTCGACGCCCTCGCGGCGCTCGCGGGAGGTGTAGGGCGCCTTGTACGCGCGCTTCACGGCCTTGGACGGTGCAGGGTCGCACAGGGCGAGCGTGGTGTCCAGGAACGCGGTGGAGCCCGAGGTGAGCGGGGCGTGCACGGCCCGGTTCAGCGCGAGCCGCAGCGCGGAGGGAATGGGCTCGGCGTTGTCGTGGTGCATGGCGGTGTTGGTGAGCACGGTGGCCGCGTGGATCGCGGGGTGCTCCTGGGCCCAGCCCTGGGAGATCAGCCCGCCCCAGTCGTGGGCCAGGGTCACCACGGGCAGGCCCGCGGTGTCGATGCCCAGCGCCGCGGTCAGGTCGCCGAGGTCCTGCACGCGGTCCGTGAGGCGGCGGAACAGCCCGGTGCGCTCGGAGAAGCCCATGTCCAGCTGGTCCACGGCCACCACGCGCCAGGGCCGCTCGGCCTCCTGCGCGGCCCGCAGCACGTCCCGCCAGAGGTAGGACCACGTGGGGTTGCCGTGCACGGCCAGCACGATGCCCTGCGGGGTGCGCCCGCTCGCGGCGATCGCGTCCCCGTTGTCCAGCACGTGCCAGCGCCGCCTGCGCCCGGCCACCGGCTCCACGGGAGCGGTGGAGGCCACCGTGAGCACGGTGGACCACGCCGGGTCCACGCCCGGCAGCGGGGTGTCCGTGAACGGCAGGCGGTCGGTGCCGCTGCGCTGGGGGGAGGTGCTGGCGGTCACGGGTGCTCCTTCGCGGTTCTGGGCGGCGTGCGGGGGCGTCCCGCGCTGCGGGTCACCGGGGTGGGGCGTGCTCACCAGGCGATCTCCATGAGGGTGGTGTTCAGCCCGGAGCCCACGCCGAGGCACAGCACGCGGGCACCGGGCTCGAGCCGCTCGGCCTCCAGGGCCAGGGTCATGGGCAGGGCGGCGGCCGCCACGTTGCCCCAGTACGGGAACGTGAGGGGCACCTTGGAGCCGTCGATCCCCATGTCCTCGATGAGCTTGTTGGTGTGGGAGTTGGAGACCTGGTGCGTCACGTAGGAGTCCATGTCCCGCCAGTCCCAGCCGTCCGCCTCAGCATCGAGCCAGGCCTCCACCACGAGCCCCACGCCGTGGTTGAGCAGACCGGTGGCGTCCGTGAACATGCCGTCCCCGCCGCCGATGCACAGGCGGCTGAACTCGGTGCCCGCGCGGGTCACGGAGCCCACGATGCGGTGGCCGTCCGGGTGGCGGTCCGCGGGACCCACCACGGCGGCGGCTGCGCCGCAGCCCAGGGTGAGCGTGGCGAACTCCTGGACCACCTGCTCGCGGGTGATGTCGTCCTCGCGCAGCCGCTCGATGGCCGCCCGGTGCCACGGCGAGGGGTCCTCGCCCGCGACCACGAGCGCGTACTCGATGGCACCGGCGTCGATCATGGACGAGGCCACGGTCAGGGCGTTGACGAAGCCCAGGCACGCGTTGGTCATGTCGAAGTTCAGGGCGGAGCTGGGCAGGCCCAGGCGCTCGTGGATGCCCACGGCCACCGCGGGCTCGTAGTTGTCGCGCGTGACGGAGGCGTTGATGAACAGCCCGATCTGTTCCGGACGGATCCCCGACTGCTCCAGCGCCGCCTGGCCGGCCTCCGTGGCGCCGTCCGTGAAGTGGCGGCCCGGGGCCCAGCCGCGGCGCTCCTTGATGCCCGCGAGCCGCTCCAGCAGGCCCTTGGGCATTCGCAGCCGCTTGAACGTGTGGGCCAACTCCTCATCGAACCGGGTGGACGGGATGACCACGTCCGCTTCCGTCTTGGTGACCGACAGGACGGCGGCGTTGCGGTTTCTGATGGTGGAGTTTCCGGTCAATGTGGCGCTTTCGATCAGACGCCACCCGTGCCGTCGAGGAGTCGATCGTCGGTGATGGACCTCGGCGTCCGGGTGAAGATGCGGGATGGACCGGTCCAGTCTAGCGGCCCATTCTGACAGCTCTCCCGGGGCGAGCGCGGTGCTCCTCCCGCGCTGCCGGTACGCCGCGCGACCCCGTGCCCGGGGTGCTTCTGCGAGGTGCGGAAACACCCCGCGGGTAGACTCGGACCCCACCCCCGGAGACGGCCCCTCGGCAGGGTCGAACGCCCTCACCGTCCGGACGTCCGGACCGCCAGACCCAGGAGATCCCCCGCGTGCACCTGAAGACCCTCACCGTGCGTGGTTTCAAGTCCTTCGCCTCGGCCACCACGTTCCACTTCGAGCCCGGCGTCACCGCGGTGGTGGGTCCCAACGGCTCCGGCAAGTCCAACGTGGTGGACGCCCTGGCCTGGGTGATGGGCGAGCAGGGGGCCAAGTCCCTGCGCGGCGGGAAGATGGAGGACGTCATCTTCGCGGGCACGTCCGGCCGCGCCGCACTGGGCCGCGCGCACGTGTCCCTGACCATCGACAACGCCGACGGCGCCCTGCCGATCGAGTACACCGAGGTCACCATCTCCCGCACCCTGTTCCGCTCGGGCGGCTCCGAGTACGCGATCAACGGCCGCTCGTGCCGGTTGCTGGACATCCAGGAGCTGCTCTCGGACTCGGGCCTGGGCCGCGAGATGCACGTGATCGTGGGCCAGGGTCAGCTGGACCGGATCCTGCAGGCCACTGCGGAGGAGCGCCGCGGGTTCATCGAGGAGGCCTCGGGCATCCTCAAGCACCGCCGCCGCAAGGAGAAGACGCTGCGCAAGCTGGAGTCGGTGCAGCAGAACCTGGACCGGCTGGAGGACCTCACGGGGGAGATCGAGCGTCAGCTCACCCCGCTGGGCCGCCAGGCCCGCACCGCCCGCAAGGCGCAGCGCATCCAGTACGACGTGCGGGACGCCCGCGCCCGGCTGCTCGCGGACGACCTCGTGGCGGCCCGGGCGGGCATGGACGCGGACCGGGGCGCAAGCGACGAGACGCGGCGCCGCAAGGACGAGCTGGAGCAGGCCGTGGCGCGCCTCGACGAGCGGCTCGCCCGCACGGAGGCCGACGCCGCGCGGACGGCCCCGGCGCTGAACGCCGCCCGCACGAGCTGGTACGAGCTGAGCACCGTGCGGGACCGCTTCCGGGCGCTGTCCGCGCTGGCGGGGGAGCGGCGTCGGCTGCTGGGCAGCGAGCAGGCGCCCGAAGCGCCGGGCCGGGACGCGCAGGCGCTGGAGGAGCAGGCGCAGCGCAGCCGGGAGGAGGCCGAGCGGCTCGCCGAGCGCGTCGCCCGGGCGCAGCAGACGCTCAACGAGGCGCAGACGGCACGACAGGCGGCGGAGGAGACCGCACGGGGGGCCGAGCGCCGGACCGCGGAGCTCGTGCAGCGCAGCGCGGACCGCCGGGCGGGGCAGGCGCGGCTCGCCGCGGCCGTGACCTCCGCCCGCTCGGCCCTCAGCGCCGCCGAGTCGGACGTGGAGCGCGTCCGCGCGGAGATCGCGGACGTCGCCTCCCGCGCGGAGCAGGCCACCCTGGACACCTCCTCCCTGCGCGACGCCGCGGAGACGAGCGCCGGGGCGGTCGAGCGCTCCGCCACGCGCGCCCGGGAGGCCGAGGAGCACGCGGAGACCGCACGCGCGGCGGCCCGCGCCGCCGAGTCCGCCCGTCAGACCGCGGCGAGCGAGCTGCACGCCGCCCAGGTGCGGCTGGACACACTGCGCCAGTCCGTGCGCCAGCCGGACGGTTCCGCCGCGGTGGCGGATGCCACCGCGGTGCTCGGCAGCGTGCCGGACGCGGTGCGCGTGGCCCCGGGGTGGGAGCGGGCGGTCACCGCGGCCCTCGGCGCGTGGTCCGAGGCGCTCGCCGTGGGGTCCGCGGCGAACGCCGCCACCGTCTTCGCCGCGCTGCGCGAGGCCGGGTCGGGCCGGGTCCACCTCGTCCTCACCGGAACCGCACCGGCCCCCTCCGCACCCCTGAACCTCTCCCTCCCGGAGGGCTGCGTCCCGGCCGCGTCCGTGCTGTCGCCCGCTCCGGGAGCCGGGGACGGCGACGTCGTCCTGCGCAGCGTGCGCGCGGAACTCGCCCGTACCGTCCTGGTCCCCGGGCCCGCGGAAGCGCTCGCCGTGCTCGACGCCGCCGCGGCGGCCGGTGAAGAGGCGTCCCTGCTGCGCGCGGTCACCCGCGACGGCGACGTCCACGGGACCCGCACCGCGCAGGGCGGGGCCACCGAGGCGGCGGGCAACCTGGAGATCCTCGCGCGCATCGAGGCAGAGGAAGCGCGTCTCGACGGGTTGCGCGCCGCGGCGGACAAGGCGACCGCAGAGGCCGAGCGGGCCGAGATGGCGCGCGCCGAGGCCGCCCGTGCCCAGCGGGAAGCCTCCCAGCAGGCCCAGAAGGACCAGCAGGCGGCCGCCGCGGCCGGTGCGGCGCTGAGCAGGGCGGAGGCCACGGCGTCGTCGGCGGACTCCGAGCTCGCCCGGCGGCGGGAGGTGCTGGGCACCGCGGAGCAGCGCATGGCCCGGCGGCAGGAGGAGCTGCGGGAGGCCCTGGAGCGCGCGGAGTCCGCGGAGCACGGGGACGAGGCGGAGCTCGAGCGGGAGCAGATCACCGCCGCCGGCGCGAAGGACCGGGCGGATGCCGCGGCGAAGACCGCCCGCGAGGCGGAGACCGAGGCCCGGTTGGCCCTGCGCGGCCTGGAGGAGCAGCACCGCCACGCGCTCTCCCGGGCGGAGGGCCAGCTGCGCGCCGCCCGCTCCGAGCGGGCCGCGCAGGCGGAGGCGGCCCGGCGCGCGGAACGACGCCGCGTGCAGGCCGCCGTGGCCCGGGCCGTGGGCACTGCGGCCGAGCACCTGCGGGTGAGCGCGGAGGAGTCGGCCCGGCAGGCCGCCGCCCAGCGGGACGCCGTCGAGACCGAGCGCGCGGGACTCGACGAGGCCGCGCACCGGCTGCGCACCGAGCGGGACGGGACCACCCGCGAGCTGAGTGAGCTCACCGAGCGGCTGCACCGCGCGGAGCTGGAGCTCACGCAGCGCCGCGCACGGCTGGAGGGGCTGGAGGCCACGGCGCTCGAGGAGCTCGGGATGACCCCGGACTTCCTGGTGGAGCACTACGGGCCGCACCTGCCCGTCCCGGACGCGGACGCCGCGATCGAGGCGGCCCAGACCGCGGAGGAGTCCGGCGGCTCCGTGCAGCTCGCCCTGCCGAGCATGACCGATCCCGGCACCCCGTTCCGGCGCGAGGAGCAGCAGACCCGGCTGCAGCGGGCCCAGAAGCAGCTCAAGGCCCTCGGGAAGGTCAACCCGCTGGCGCTCGAGGAGTTCGCGGCGCTGGAGGAGCGGCACAAGTTCCTGGTGACCCAGCTGGAGGACGTCAAGAACTCGCGCACGGACCTGCGCAACATCATCCGCCAGGTGGACCAGCACGTGGAGGAGGTCTTCTCCCAGGCCTACCGGGACACCGCCGAGCAGTTCGTCTCCGTGTTCGCCACCCTGTTCCCCGGGGGTGAGGGGCGCCTGCGCCTGACCGATCCGGACGACATGCTCAACTCCGGCGTGGAGGTGGAGGCGCGCCCCGCGGGCAAGAAGATCAAACGGCTCTCCCTGCTCTCCGGCGGTGAGCGCTCACTGACCGCCCTGGCCCTGCTCGTGGCCATCTTCAAGGCCCGCCCGTCCCCGTTCTACGTGATGGACGAGGTGGAGGCCGCCCTGGACGACCGCAACCTGGGCCGCCTGCTCACGATCTTCGAGCAGCTGCAGGAGAGCTCGCAGCTGATCATCGTGACCCACCAGAAGCGCACCATGGAGATCGCGGATGCCCTCTACGGGGTGTCCATGCGCGGGGACGGAGTGAGCCTGGTGGTGGGCCAGCAGCTGTCGCAGCTGCGGTAGGTGTGCGCGGCGGGCGACGACGGCGCTCGACCGCCTCCCCGCTCGGACCGCGTCAGCCGTGGGCGGCCGGGTTCTCGGTGGCGGCCCGTGCGCGGCGGATGAGGGCCGCGCCGCGACGCAGAACTTCGTTCTCCACGAAGAACTCCGGGGGTTTCTCGTACCACCCCAGGTCGTCCCGGGCCAGCGCCACGATGTCGCACCCGGCCGATGTGGCGGTGAGCACCACGTCCATGGCGAGTGGCAACGCCTCCCAGCCCTTCATCGACCCCGCACCCCGCCACCGGAAGGTCTCGTCAGAGCCCGTGGCAATGTGGAGCGCCGAGTCCGTGGCGGTCGTCCGGAACTCCGGAGCAACGAACTCCGTGCGCAGCCGCTCGATCACGGCCCCGGGTGCCAGCGGAGACGCCCAGCGGGCCTCCGTGACAATCCGGTCATGCTGCGGGCGGGCCCGGGAGACGCGGGGCAGCCACCAGTAGCGGAGGAGGGCCCAGACCCCCGGCAGGACTACCGCAAAAAGCCCCACGAGCATCGGGGTGGTGAGGATGCCTCGGTTGCGCAGCTCCTTCAGGACACCATTTAGCACCAGGGTGACCACGAACAGGACGAGGTAGCGGATCAGCGCACGGCGGCGCGGGGACCGTTTCCCCGACCCCGTCATCTGCCGACCGTCCCGCCCGCACGGGGCTGGCGCGTCTCTGACTGGGCGGCCTCCGGCAGCGTCTCCCGCACCGGCAGCCAGGCCAGGGCCGCCAGCAGCATGAGCGCCCCGGAGACGCCGAACGCCCAGCCGAACCCGGCGGCGTCGGCCAGGGCGCCGGCCAGGACCGGACCGAGGATCTGCCCGGCGTCCGCGCACATCTGGTAGCGCGAGAGCACCTTGCCGCCCGCGCGGTCCGGGCCGATCACGTCCGCCACTGCCGCCTGCTGACCGGGGTTCAGCGTTCCGGAACCGACGCCCGAGAGCAGGGACAGCACCGCGAATGCCACCACGGAGGTGCTGAAGCCCACCCCGATGGTCGCGAGCCCGCACACCAGCAGCCCCGTGAGCACCAGGGGCTTGCGGCCCATCCGGTCCGTCAGGCGCCCGGTGACCGTGAGCGCGGCGGCGTTGCCCACCGCGAACAGCGCGAGGGCGAGACCGGCGACGGCGGGCCCCTCACCCACCACCTGGGCGGCCAGCAGCGGAACGAGCGCCACCCGCACACCCATGGCGGTCCACCCCGTGGAGAAGCTGGAGGCCAGCGCGGCGCGGTACGCCCCGGCGTCGAGCGCGTCGCGGACCCGCATGGGCGGCTGGGCGGCTCCGGCGCGCCTGGCCCCGAGCGTCTCGTCCTTGAGCCGCGCCCAGACCACGAGCACGGCGACGAACAGGGCGCCCGCGTAGATGAGGAACGGGGCGTGCATGCCCAGTCCGGCCAGGAACCCGCCGAGCACGGGTCCGAGGATGCCGCCCAGCAGGAAGGACGTGGCGTAGTACCCGGACACCCGCCCGCGCATGGTGCGCGGTGCGAGCCGCACGATCAGCCCCATGGCGGAGACCGTGAACATCGTGGAGCCGATGCCACCGAGGCCCCGGAAGACCAGCAGCTGCCAGTAGTTCTGCGCAAAGGCCGTCGCCGCGGAGGACAGCGCGACCACCACCAGGCCCACCAGGTACGTGGGGCGCTCGCCGAACCTGTTGACCACGGCCCCGCTGGCGGGGGCGAAGAGCAGGCGGCACAGGGCGAACGCGCTGATCACCGCGGAGGACGCGGCCACACCCACGCCGAAGCTCGCCGCGAACTGGGGGAGCACGGGTGCCACGAGGCCGTAGCCCAGGGCGATCACGAACGCGGCGGCGATCAGGACCTTGATGGGTTCCGGGACGGTGGCCGCGGGCGGTGCGGCAGCGGCGTCGTCGGAGCGGGTGGCCGAGGGCCGGGCGGAAGCGGCGGGAGCGTCGTCGGGCGGTGTCTGCGCCGTGCCCGGCGTGGCATCGGCGGCACCGGGGACCGGGGCCGCGGAGGCCTCGTGCGAGTCGGGGGTTTCGGGGCGGGACACGCCTGGCAGTTTATGGGAGATTAGACGGGTGGAGACTATTGCGCAGATGTGGATACTGATTGCCGCCGCGGCGGTCCTAGTGCTCGTGGTGCTCGGCGTGGTGCTGCTGCGCAAGCCCAGGGCGCCGAAGGGTGGGTACGCGGGCACCCGCGACATCGACGACATTCCCGAGGTGGACGGGGACACCGCCCTCGAGGACCGTCCCGTCAGCACCCTGGAGCGGCCCGAGTCCGCGCGCGGTCGGCTCGCGCGGCTGCGCGGGCGCCTCGCGAAGTCCAACAACGTGTTCGGCAAGGGCCTGCTCGTGCTGCTGTCCCGCGAGCGCATCGACCAGGACACGTGGGACGAGATCGAGGACACGCTGCTGATGGCGGACCTCGGCACGGACGCCTCCCTGGAGCTCGTGGAGAACCTCAAGAAGCGCGTGCGGGTGGACGGCACCAAGGACCCAGCGGAGCTGAAGTCACTGCTGCGCGAGGAGATGCTCGCGCTCGTGGACCCCACCCTGGACCGCTCCCTGCGCACGGAGTCAGCGCCCGGCAAGCCCGCGGTAGTGCTCGTGGTGGGTGTGAACGGCGTGGGCAAGACCACCACGGTGGGCAAGCTCGCGCGCGTGCTCGTGGCCGAGGACAAGGACGTCATGCTGGGGGCCGCGGACACGTTCCGCGCGGCCGCCGCGGACCAGCTCGAGACCTGGGGCGCCCGGGTGGGCGTGCCCACGGTGCGCTCCGAGCAGGAGGGCGCGGACCCCGCCTCGGTGGCGTACGACGCCGTCACGGCCGGTATCCAGCAGGAGGCGGACGTGGTCCTCGTGGACACCGCCGGGCGGCTGCAGAACAAGGCCGGTCTCATGGACCAGCTCGGCAAGGTCAAGCGCGTGATCGAGAAGGCCGCCGCCGTGGACGAGGTGCTGCTCGTCATCGACGCCACCACCGGGCAGAACGGCATGACCCAGGCCAAGGTCTTCGCGGAGGCCGTGGACATCACGGGCATCGTGCTCACCAAGCTGGACGGCACCGCCAAGGGCGGCATCGTGGTCGCCATCCAGCGCGGGCTCGGCGTGCCGGTCAAGCTCATCGGCCTGGGGGAGGGCCCGGACGACCTCGCCCCCTTCAACGCTGAGCAGTTCGTGGACGCGATCATCGACTGAGCCCCGCCCCCCCCCTGAGCCGCCGACGGCGCCCGCTCCCGTTCCCGGGGGCGGGCGCCGTTCGCGTTCCGGCGGGTGGGACGCGGTCCGGCTCCTCCGGGCGGGACGCGGCCCGGGTCCGGCGGGTGTTAACACGCCCGCAACATGGAGGCGTGAGCTGAAACACAGTCGTTACCCGCACGGGAACTTGCCGGTAACAAGGGGTGCGTTGACTGGGACCACGGAGCGCAAAGGATGTGCTCGCCAGAGACCAGGGACGAGGTGATCCGGGTGGAACTGACTGCCGGACACGTGTGGACCGTGGTGGCGGCAGGGCTGGTGTTCTTCATGACACCCGGCCTCGCGCTGTTCTACGGGGGCATGACCCGCGCCAAGGGCGTGCTGAACATGATGATGATGAGCTTTGCCGCCCTCGGCGTGGTGGGCGTGGTGTGGGTGCTGTGGGGCGCCTCGATGCTCAGCGGCGACCCCGTGCTGGGCGGGTTCAGCGCGAACCCCTTCGCCCACCTGGGGCTGCACGGTCTGCTGGGCACCGAGGACCTGCTGACATCCGACTTCTCGGTCACGTTCGCCATCATCACCGTGGCACTGATCTCCGGGGCGATCGCGGACCGCACCCGGTTCGGCACGTGGGTGGTGTTCACCCTGGTGTGGGTCACGCTGGTCTACTTCCCCCTGGCCTACATGGTGTGGGGTGACGGGCTGTTCTCCGAGGACGGCGCCCTGGGGCGGATCTTCGGGGAGCCCATCGACTTCGCGGGCGGGCTGGCCGTCCACATCAACGCCGGCGTCGCGGCACTCGTGCTCATCCTGCTCATCGGGGCCCGCCGCGGCTTCGGCCGGGACTCGGGCCAGCGCCCCCACAACCTGCCCCTGGTGATGCTCGGCTCGGCCATCCTGTGGTTCGGCTGGTTCGGCTTCAACGCCGGTGCGGCCACCACGGTGGAGCAGGCCGCCCTGATCTGGACGAACACCCTCGTGGCCCCGGCCGCGGCCATGCTTGCGTGGCTGCTCACCGAGCGCCTCCGGGACGGGCACGCGACGTCGCTCGGTGCGGCCTCCGGCGTCGTCGCCGGGCTCGTGGCCATCACCCCGGCGTGCGCGAACGTCACCCCCGTGGGCGCGATCGTCCTGTCCGCGGTGGCCGGGGTCGGCTCGGCGCTCGCCGTGGGCTTCAAGTACCGCATCCGGCTGGACGACTCGTTGGACGTGTGCGGTGTGCACCTGGTCTCGGGCATCGTGGGCACCGTGGCACTCGGTTTCCTGGCCATCCCCTCCGAGGGGCGCGCGGGTCTGTTCTACGGCGGTGGCTGGTCCCTCATGGGCACCCAGCTCGCGGCCACCCTGTTCGTGGTCCTCTACACGGGGGTCCTCACCCTGGTGATCGGGCTGGTCCTCAAGGCCACCATGGGCCTGCGGATCACCTGGCGGGACGAGGTGATCGGCGTGGACCTCACGCAGCACGCCGAGTCCGCGTACTCGCTCAAGGACGAGGCCACGGGCCACTTCGCCGGTCACGCCCCGCCGCGCCCCCTGCCCGGCACCGCCGAGGCCCCCGTTCCCGTCACGGAAGGAAGCAACCAGTGAAACTCGTCACCGCAGTGGTGCGTCCCGAGAAGTTCAGCGACGTCAAGGACGCCCTGGAGAACCACGGCGTGCAGGGGATGACCGTCCTGTCCGTGCACGGCTACGGCCGCCAGCGCGGTCACCGGGAGGTGTACCGGGGCGCGGAGTACACGGTGGACCTGCTGGAGAAGGTGCGCATCGAGACCGTCGTGGAGGACGCCGAGGCCCAGGAGCTCGTCACCGTGATCGTCACCGCCGCCCGCACCGGGGAGCCCGGGGACGGCAAGGTGTGGGTCACCCCCGTGGAGCACGCCGTGCGGGTCAGCACGGGGGAGCGGGACGACGTCGCCCTC
>NZ_PHOA01000044.1 GCF_003687455.1 Kocuria tytonicola
GGGTGGGAAGAGCAGCTCCATGGCCTGGCCCACCGTGGTGACCTCCCGCACGGAGAACCCGGTCGGGATCTTTCCGGGACCGCTGGGGGAGGCGGGCACCACGGCGTGGGTGAAGCCGAGCCGGGCCACCTCCTGGATACGGCGGTTGATCTCCGGCACGGGCCGGACCTCCCCGGCCAGCCCGATCTCGCCGAAGCACACGAGGCGCTGCGGCAGCGGGCGGTCCTGGGCCGCCGAGGCCAGGGCCATGCACACCGCGAGGTCCGTGGCGGGTTCCGTGAGCCGCACACCGCCCACGGTGGACACGTAGCAGTCCATGGCTGCGAGGGCGACGCCCGCGCGGCGCTGCAGCACCGCGAGGAGCATGGCCACCCTGGAGCTGTCCAGCCCGGAGGTGGCCCGGCGGGGCTGCGCGGTGCTGGACCTGTCCAGCAGCGCCTGCACCTCGGCGAGCAGGGGGCGTCGCCCCTCCACGGTGACGCTCAGGCATGTGCCCGCCACCGGCACGGGCGTGCGCGAGACGAAGAGGCCGGAGGGGTCGGAGACGGAGCGGATGCCGTTCTCCTCGAGGTCGAAGCACCCCACCTCGTCCGTGGGCCCGAAACGGTTCTTCACGGCGCGCAGCAGCCGGATGCGCGAGTGCTTGTCCCCCTCGAACTGGCACACCACGTCCACCAGATGCTCCAGCAGTCGAGGCCCGGCGATCGAGCCCTCCTTGGTCACGTGGCCCACCAGCAGGGTGGTCATGTTCCGGGTCTTCGCGGCGTGGATGAGGCTCGCGGCCACCTCCCGCACCTGGCTCACACCACCGGCCGAGCCCTCGATCTCGGGGCTGGCCAGCGTCTGCACGGAGTCCACGACCAGCAGCTCCGGGGACAGCGCCTCCACCTGGGCGAGGGCGGCCGAGAGGTCCGACTCCGCCGCGAGGTAGAGGGAGTCCGAGAGCGCGTTGATCCGCTCCGCCCGCAGCTTCACCTGGGCCGCGGACTCCTCACCGGTCACGTACAGCACCGTGCGCGGGGACGCCCCGCCGGCGACCTTCGCGGCGGCGTCCAGCAGCAGCGTGGACTTGCCCACGCCGGGCTCTCCTGCCAGCAGGATCACCGCTCCGGGGACCAGTCCGCCCCCGAGCACGCGGTCCAGCTCCTGGACGTGGGTGGGGGTGAACTGCGCCACGGAGGAGTCCACTGCGGCAATGGGCTGCGCGGGTGCGGCCACCGTGCTCGCGGCCCGGGTGCGTCCCAGCTCGCGGTCCGAGCCCGTCTCCTGGACGGTGCCCCATGCCTGGCACTCCCCGCAGCGGCCCACCCACTTGGCCGTGGTCCAGCCGCACTCGGAGCAGCGGTAGGTGGTGGACTGCTTGCGGGTCTTGGTGGCCATGGCACCACGGTAGGCACCCGCTCCGACGCGCAGAAGCGGCCGGGAGCGACGTCGTGCGCGGCGGCGGGAGCCGGACCGCGCCGGGCACCGTGTCCCGCGCGGAACCGCGGCCACGGCGCGTCCAGGGCTCGGGCGCCGGTGCCGCAGGTCAGGGGTGGGGCGACGTCGCTTGGCGGCGTCCGCGGCCCGGGCTCAGCGCCGCTCGAGTGCGGGCAGGTGCCTGGCGGCCGCCTCGTGTGAGACCCCGGTGGCCTCGAGCAGGTCCACCACCATGGGCCGCAGCAGCAGCACGAGGGCCTCGCCCTCCATGGTGCGGATGCCCATGGCCCCCGGCTCCAGCCGCCCGGCCACCGAGAACAGCTCGTTGCGGGTCTGGCGCAGGTAGCTCTCCCGGCTCTGGGCGTGGCCCTCACCCAGGGCGTGCCCGAGGCTGAGGACGGCGTCGGAGAGGTCCGCGAGGGCCTCGGAGAGGGAGGTCACGGCGTCGTCGGCTAGGGTGACACGGTTGAGCACGGAGGCCAGGCGGCGCGCGAAGACCCGGGAGTTGCGCACCGCGAGGTCCAGGTACCGGGTGCTCTCCGCGAGGTCCTCGATCTCCCTGCGGTGGCGGCGGTACAGCGGGGACGCGTGCACGATCTCCTTGGAGCCGGTGAGACCCGTGCGCACCGAGTCCACGAGCGGCTGGGTCTGGCGCCCTCGCACCAGCGCGTGCCACGCGAGCCGGGAGTCCGTGTCCGCCACGGCCCGCGAGCAGTCCGAGAGCATCCGCGTGAACTCGCTGATCAGCGCGCTGAGGTCCTGACGGGGCTCACGGCGTGGGTCCTGGGGCACCACGTAGGCCAGCAGAAGGGCGCACAGGCACCCCACCACGGCGTCCAGGGAACGCGCGAACACGCCGTCCTGGGACGGGGGGAGCAGGACCACCAGGACGGACTGCAGGCCCATCTGCGTGGTGAAGATGGCGCCGTTGTCCAGGAACCGGGCCAGCAGCAGCGAGACCAGCAGCACCACGGCCGCCTGCCACTCCCCGGGGCCCAGCACGTGGATCAGCAGGTCCCCCATGACGATCCCGAGCGTGCAGCCGATCGAGACCTCCAGGACCCGCCGGTACCGCAGCCCGCCCTTGGCGTAGCCCAGGGAGACGAGGGCGGCGGTGGCCGCGAAGATGGGACCGTGGTGGCCCAGCACCCGCTCGGCGATGATGTAGGCGCCCACGGCGGCCACGGTCATCTGGACGGCCTGGAAGACTCCCGACGTCATGCGCGCCCAGCCGGTGCGGCTGCGGTGCGTGACGTGGGCGGTGGCACGACCGAGGCGGGAGCGGGCTGAAGCTGCTTCCGAGGACGCCATGTCCCCATCCTAGGCGCGCAAGGAGGGCGCCCTTCGCCCGGTGCGTGCGGCGGCCGTTGCCGGGGCCCGGCAGTTGTTAATCGCCCGTTCACCTTGGTGGCCGAATCTGGCAACATCCGGTGCCTACCGTGAGCGCGGGCGCGCTGCGAGTGCGGCGTCGACGAGCGCCGGGCTGCGGCGTCTCCCACCCACCGGATCCGCCGGTACACGCTTTCGAAGGAGAAACAGTGAAGGTTTCGCACGTCGGCCGTTCGGCCGCAGTTCTGGCCATTGGTGCCCTCGCCCTGACCGCTTGCGGTTCCGACAACCCCACGGGCAGCAGCGGTGGGGGCGGCGGCGAGAGCAGCGGTGTGAAGGGCACCCTCACCGGCGTGGGCGCCTCCTCCCAGCAGGCGGCGATGACCGCGTGGCAGAACGGTTTCCAGTCCTCCAACAGCGGCGCCACCATCCAGTACTCCCCGGACGGCTCCGGGGCCGGCCGCAAGGCCTTCCTGGCGGGCGGCGCGAACTTCGCCGGCTCGGACGCCTACCTCTCGGAGAAGGAGCTGCCGGAGGCCAAGAAGCAGTGCGGCGACGCCGGCGCCATGGACCTGCCCGTGTACGTCTCCCCGATCTCCGTGGCCTTCAACCTGCCCGGCGTGGAGTCCCTCAACCTGGACGCGCCCACCATTGCCAAGATCTTCAAGGGCGAGATCAAGAAGTGGAACGCCGAGGAGATCAAGAAGCAGAACCCGGACACCAAGCTTCCGGACACCGCGGTCACCGTGGTGCACCGCAGCGACGACTCCGGAACCACCGAGAACTTCACGGACTACCTCAGCAAGGCCGCTCCCCAGGACTGGACCGACGAGCCGGACCAGGCCTGGCCGTCCAAGTACGCCGCGGAGAACAACAAGGGCACCTCCGGCGTGGTCAAAACCACGTCCAGCACCGAGGGTGCGGTGACCTACGCCGACTCCTCCGCCGTGGGGAACCTGGGCACCGCGGCCATCAAGGTGGGCGACACGTACGTCAAGCACTCGCCCGAGGCCGCCTCGAAGGCCGTGGAGGTCTCCCAGCAGGTCGAGGGCCGTGGCGAGCACGACATGGCCATCGAGATCGCACGCGACACCAAGGAGGCGGACGCGTACCCGCTCGTGCTGGTGTCCTACCACATCGTGTGCTCCCAGTACGACTCCAAGGAGACCGCGGACCTCGTGAAGGCCTTCGAGTCCTACGTGATCTCCGAGGACGGCCAGAAGGCCGCAGCGGACTCCTCCGGCTCGGCTCCGCTGTCCCCGGCGCTGCGGGACAAGGCCAAGGCGGCCGTGGACACCATCTCCGCGAAGGGCTGATCCACCCCGGTCACCGTGAGTGCGGCGTCGGCGCGTTCTGAGCGCCGACGCCGCGCCCACGTCCGCGGCCGTTCCACCCGCGCCACGTCCTAGGCTGGACGATGGCCCTGCCCAGCGCTCACCCCACCCGTACGAAGGGACTGGTTCATGTCCACCACCGTCAGCACAGAGAAGCCGGGGACCTCGTCCTCGGCGGCCGGCCGTGCCGGTGACTCCGTCTTCTCCGGGCTCAGCCTGGCAGCCGGCATCCTGATCCTCGTGGTCCTCGCCGCCGTGGCGATGTTCCTGTTCCTGCAGGCGGTCCCCACGTTCACCGCCGCCCCCGGGGACGTGACGGGGGGCAAGGGCTTCTTCGCCTACATCTGGCCGCTCGTCGTGGGAACGCTGATCGCGGCTCTGATCGCCCTGCTCATCGCCACTCCGGTGGGGATCCTGGTGGCCCTCTACATCTCCCACTACGCACCGGCCAGGGTGGCCAAGCCCGTGGGGTACGTGATCGACCTGCTCGCGGCCATCCCGTCCGTGATCTACGGCGCGTGGGGTGCCACGGTGCTGGCCCCGGCGCTCGTCCCGCTGTACACCTGGCTCACCGGGTACCTGGGGTTCATCCCGTTCTTCGGCGGCCCCGCGTCCCAGACGGGAAAGACCATGCTCACCGCGGGCGTGGTGCTGGCCATCATGATCCTGCCGATCATCACCTCCATGTCCCGTGAGATCTTCACGCAGACGCCCAAGCTGCACGAGGAGGCCGCCCTGGCGCTCGGCGCCACGCGCTGGGAGATGATCCGGATGTCGGTCCTGCCGTTCGCGCGGCCCGGGATCATCTCCTCGATCATGCTGGCCCTGGGCCGTGCCCTCGGCGAGACGATGGCGGTGGCCCTGGTGCTCTCCACGGGCCCGCTGATCCCCTCGCTCATCAAGTCCGGCAACCAGACCATTGCCGCGGAGATCGCCCTGAACTTCCCCGAGGCCTACGGCCTGCGGATGTCCGAGCTGATCGCCGCCGGCCTCGTGCTGTTCCTCATCACCCTGGTGGTCAACATGATCGCTCGCGCCATCATCGCCCGCTACAAGGAATTCTCGGGAGCCAACTGATGTCCACCTCCACCAACTCTCCCGGCGTCTCACCCGTCCGCCAGTCCAAGCTCACCCGCGGGCAGCGCCCCAAGTGGCTGATCCCCGTGATCGGTGTGGCCGCGGTCGTGGCGGGGGCCGCGATCGCCTCGCTCATCGGCTTCAGCATCGCCCTCTGGGCGCTGTTCGCCGCGGTGATCTTCCTGGTCGTGGGGCCCCTCGCGGTGACCGCGGTCGAGGGGGGCCGCGCGGGTGCCGACTCCCTGATGACGTTCCTGGTCTACACGGCCTTCATCCTGGCCGTGATCCCCCTGGTCTCCGTGATCTGGACGGTGCTGGTGAACGGGGTCCCGGGCCTGACCGCGGACCTGCTCACCACGTCCATGAACGGTGTGACCGGCTTCCAGGACAACAAGGCCGGTGCTCCCGGCGAGGTGGTGGGCGGCGCTTACCACGCCATCGTGGGCACCGTCTCCATCACGTTCTGGGCCACGCTGATGTCCGTGCCCGTTGGACTGCTCACGGCCGTGTACCTCGTGGAGTACTCCCGCGGGGGCTGGCTGGGCAGGGCCATCACGTTCTTCGTGGACGTCATGACGGGCATCCCCTCCATCGTGGCGGGTCTGTTCGCGGCGGCGCTGTTCGGCATGGTCTTCGGTCCCTCCACCCGCACGGGGTTCGTCGCCGCGGTGGCGCTGACCGTGCTGATGATCCCCACGGTGGTCAAGAACACCGAGGAGATGCTGCGGATCGTGCCCAACGAGCTGCGCGAGGCGTCCTACGCGCTGGGTGTGCGCAAGTGGCGGACCATCCTCAAGGTGGTCATCCCCACTGCCATCTCCGGCATCGCCTCCGGCGTGACCCTCGCGATCGCCCGCGTGATCGGGGAGACCGCGCCGCTGCTGGTCACGGCGGGCTTCGCCACGGCCATCAACTGGAACTCGTTCTCCGGCTGGATGACCACGCTGCCCACGTTCATCTACTACCAGATCATGAACCCCACCTCGCCCACGAACCCGGACCCCTCCCTGCAGCGGGCCTGGGCCGCAGCGCTGATCCTCATCGTGATCGTGATGCTGCTCAACCTCGTGGCGCGCCTGATCGCCCGGGCGTTCGCTCCCAAGACCGCCGGCCGCTGAGCGCCGACCGACCTGACCGAAGGACAAAGAACCATGTCGAAACGCATCGACGTCGAACACCTCAACGTCTACTACGGGGACTTCCTGGCGGTCCAGGACGTCAGCATGAACATCGAGCCCCGCTCCGTGACGGCGTTCATCGGACCCTCGGGCTGCGGCAAGTCCACCTTCCTGCGCACGCTGAACCGCATGCACGAGGTGATCCCGGGGGCGTACGCCGAGGGCAAGGTGCTGCTGGACGGCGACGACCTGTACGGCAAGGGCGTGGACCCGGTGACCGTGCGCTCCATGGTGGGCATGGTGTTCCAGCGCCCCAACCCGTTCCCCACCATGTCCATCCGGGACAACGTGCTCGCCGGGGTGAAGCTCAACAACAAGCGGATCTCCAGCAGCGAGGCGGACGAGCTCGTGGAGAGCTCCTTGCGCGGCGCGAACCTGTGGAACGAGGTCAAGGACCGGCTCAACAAGCCCGGCTCCGGCCTCTCCGGCGGACAGCAGCAACGACTGTGCATTGCCCGCGCCATTGCGGTGAAACCGGAGGTGATCCTCATGGACGAGCCCTGCTCCGCGCTGGACCCCATCTCCACACTCGCGATCGAGGATCTCATCAACGAGATCAAGACCGACTACACCGTGGTGATCGTGACCCACAACATGCAGCAGGCCTCACGCGTCTCGGACAAGACCGCGTTCTTCAACATCGAGGGCACGGGCAAGCCGGGCCGTCTGATCGAGTACGCGCCCACGTCCGAGATCTTCAACACCCCGCAGAAGAAGGAGACCGAGGACTACGTCTCCGGCCGCTTCGGCTGATAAGCCCGCCTCCGGGTCGAGAGCACGCCAGGCGGGCCGCCCGCCACGACGACGCCACCGCGGGGACCTCGCGGTGGCGTCGTCGTGGGCCGGCGAGAACGGAACTCAGGCCGCGGGCGCCGGGACGAGCGGGGAGACGGCCAGGAAGAGGACCGCGGAGACCAGCCCGCAGACGGGCACCGTGACCAGCCACGTGGCGATCACGCGCAGCAGGGTGGCGTGGTAGACGGTGCGGAAGCGCTGGGCGGAACCGGCCCCCAGAATGGCCGCGGTGCTCGTCTGGGAGCTGGACAGCGGGATGGGGGAGAGGAAGCCGCCCACGAACAGCAGGGCGCCGGAGACCGTCTGCGCCACGGCACCGCGCAGCGGGTCCAGGGAGACCACCCGCGAGGACAGCGTGTAGGCGATCCGCCAGCCACCCAGCAGCGTCCCGAACGCAAGGCACAGCCCCACCACCACCGGCAGCCACACGGGGATGCTCTCCCGGGAGAACCCGGCGCCCACCGTGAGCAGCAGGACGAGCATGATCCACAGGGTGCGCCGGGCGTGCTGGATGCCGTGGCCGAAGTGGATCGCGGCGGCCCCGGTGGCCTGCACCACGCCCGCACGGAAGTTCACGCGACCCGGGGTCTCGTGCTGGAGCAGGTGCACCAGGGGAACGACCGCCACGAAGGCCAGGCCGAAGGCGATCACGGGTGCCACGAGCATGGGGACCAGGATGTGCCACGAGAAGTAGGGGCCCAGGGGCAGCTGGTTCTGGTGCAGGTCCACGGCGCGCGCGCCCAGCAGCGCACCGACCGCCGCACCGCCGAAGGCGGCGGTGGAGGAGGACGGCATGCGCCACCACCAGGTGAGCAGGTCCCAGCCGACTGCCGTGACCAGGGCGCACAGCAGCACCACGGTGCCCACGGTGTCGAGTGGCACGGGGATCTCGAAGGTGATCATCCGGTGCAGCACCAGCCCCACCACCAGGGCCCCCGCGAAGTTGAACACCGCACCCAGCCACAGGGCCACCCGGGGTGTGAGGGCGTTGAACCGCACGGGCAGGGCCACCGCGTTGGACGCGTCGTGGAAACCGTTGACCACGGTGAACACCAGGGTCAGGGCAATGCCCACGAAGGCCAGGACGTCGGTCATGACGTGTCAGTACTCCGTCACGAGGATCCGGCCCACCTCGGCGGAGACCTGCCCGAGCGCCGCGGCGGCGTCGAAGAGCTGCTGGGCGGTGTCCATGCGGCGGATGGCCTGGCCGGGCTTGAAGTTCTCCAGCAGCTCAGCCCGGTAGGTGCGCTGGGTGCGCTCGGCCTGGCGGGTCAGGCGCATCATCTCGAACCAGTAGTCGTCCAGCTCGTCGAGCCTCGAGAGACGCCCCATGGCCTTGCTGGTCATGTGAGCCATGTGCTGGATGACCGCGAGCTGCTCGGTGGCGTGGGAGCTGGGGCGCTCCACCCGGTACTGCCGGTGCAGCTCCGCGCACCCCACGAGGCCCTGGACGGCACGCAGCAACCAGTGCCCCAGGATGTAGAGGTCCTGGCGGGGGATGGGGACCACGTAGGAGGAACGGGTGGTGGTCATGAGGGAGAAGTACAGGTTGGTGCACTGGTCCTCGGTGTCCAGCAGCTGTGTGATGGGCTGCTCCCACACCTTCTCCACCGAGCCGATGTGCTCGGAGAGCTGCTCCACGGCGGAGATCACGCACTGGGACATCTGCACCAGCAGATCCGTGACGCGCTCGTCCTCCGGGAAGATGCGAAAGGCCATCCGTGCGTCCTCCGGGTTCACGTGCCGTTCAGGTTCGGCGTCATGCTACCGAACAAAGGTGAACCGGGCGGACGGAACACGGGGCGGGGGAGGGGGCGGTGCCGGACCGGGAGCGCCTCTCGGCGGAAGGCCGCTCGTAGCGGCTAAATGATGGAGCCCGGGGCTGCCACGGCCCGACACCTGCCAGAGATTCTACCGCCGGGCCCCCGGTCGGCTCCAACCCGGATCGCCCCGCGCCTCGGCCGGGATCACTCCAGGTGCCCGCGGCGCCACTGCTCGGCGGCGGCCTCGAGCTCCTCGGCGGTGCGCAGCAGACGCGGAATCCGCTCCCAGGGGTCCCGGGTGCGCAGCCCGGCCACGTCCAGGGTGCGCTCCTGGCCCACGGCGATGACCCGGCAGAACGCCGCGAAACGCTCCAGGGCGACGTCGAACTCACCGTGGAACGCGCCGGAGAGGATGGTGTCCGCGACCTCGCAGATCTCTTCCGCGCCCGGCGGGTCCGCGACCCCGGCCACCACGTGCGAGACCTGGGCGGCGTGGCGGCCGGCCGCGAACCAGCGGCTCATGCGCCAGGGATCGGTGCGGGCGGCCGCGCGCAGGGCGTACAGGCGCCAGAGAGCGCCGGGCAGGGAGAGCGCGGGGGCCTCGGCCCACAGCTCCGCGATCCCCTCGAGCCCCTGCTCGTCCGTGAGCCGCACGAGGCGTTCGCGCACCTCGGGGTCCCGTGAGCGCCGTCCCCGCGAGACCAGGGCCTGGGCCGCCAGGTGGGCGGCCTCGGACACGCGCGCGGGGTCCGTCCCGCCCTCGTGGGCCTCGAACTTCTCGGGGGAGAACTTCACGGGTGAGTGGTGGGTGCGGCGTTCGGGCATGCGCCCGAGTGTACGCCGGGGCCACGGCACCGTTCCGAGGGCGCTGTTCGTCCACAGCGGGGCACGACGGCGCTCGGCGCGGACCGTGCCCAGCGTCCCCCGGCAGTGGGCCGGGGTGCAGCGCGGTGGAGGGCGCGGCCGGACCGACCCCGGACCGGGCTGCCCGGAAGCTCCCGGCGACTGGCGCGTGGGGGAGACCGGGCTGCGTCGTCGTCCCGGTCAGTCCGCCGTGTAGGTCTCCCCGGCCTGCTGCCGCCACCGCTCCTCGATGCGGAGCATCGCCTGCTTGCTCACCGCACGCCACCAGCGCAGGGCCAGGCGGGGATCCTCCTCCTCGATGCTCGCAATGGCCTCCGGGGAGAGCCGGTGCGCGGTCACACGGGTCAGTGCCGTGAAACTCACCTGGTAGCGCAGCTCGGTGCCCAGGGCGATCTCGCCGAAGCTCATGCCGGGGCCGATCACCTCGAGCTCCACGCGGTCCCCCTGCGGGGAGCGGCGGGAGACCTCCACGCTGCCGGAGGTCACCATGAACACGCCGTGGAACTTCTGGCCCGTGCGCAGCAGCGTGCTCCCGGCATCCCACTCCACCGCCTCGGTGTGCTCGCGGATCCGGCGGATGTCCTCCTCGTCCAGCGTGCTCAGCAGCTCCGAACGGGTGGAGTGGACCCGGTCCGGCATGCACCCGGGGTCCCCGAACTGCTCCAGGATCCGGTCCTCGGCCCAGGTGAGCGCCTCGGCACGCGTGGCGAACACGGTCAGGGGGTGCTCCATGCCGCGGGTGTGCTCGTTGGACTTCTCCGCGATGAGCACCATGTGGTGGCCCGTGCTCTCCACCTGTTCCGCGGTGCGGGCGAGCATGGGGATCACGAAGCGGGACATGTCGTCCACCTGGCGGATGTCCACCAGCACGTAGTTGGAGCGACGGGCGGCGTCGCGCACCGTGCGCACCGCGGTCTCGGCGCCCGCGAAGCGCAGGTCCCCCTGCAGCTCGATGATCCGTGCGTCCTCGCCGTGGCGCTCCAGGATCTCCGCGGCCGCCTCGTTGCGGCGCACCAGGGACGGTGCCTCCGCCAGCGTGTACTCGGAGCGCACCGTGGAGTGACCGTTGCGCTCCGTGCGGGCGAAGTGCAGGTCCAGGTCCCGGGTGAGCCGCTCGCACGCCGCCACGCCTCGCACCGAGTTCCCGTGGCGGTCCAGCGGCGGGGAGAACACTGCCACCGCGAGCTGGCCGGGCAGCACGGCCACCACACCGCCGCTCACCCCGGACTTGGCGGGCAGCCCCACGCGCAGGGCCCAGCGTCCGGCGTCGTCGTACATCCCGCACGTGCTCATCACCGAGAGCACGTCCGAAACCACCTCGGGCTCCAGGACGCGCTCGCCGGTCACGGGATTGCGGCCGCCCGCGGCAAGGGTGGCGCCCATGCGGGCGAGGTCCACGCAGTTGAGCATCACGGCGCACTGGCCGAAGTAGTCGTCGAGCGCCCCCGTGGGGTCCCCCTCGATGATCCCGCGGGAGGCCAGCAGCCAGCCCAGCGCGCGGTTGCGGTCCCCGGCACGGCGCTCCTGGGCCTGGACGTTCTTGTTCACCCGCAGCCGGCGCCCGGCGCACTTGGAGTAGAGCCGCAGGATCCGCTCCATGCGGGTGCCGTGGGAGGTGTTGCGCACCAGGGAGGTGGCCGCGATCGCGCCGGCGTTGATCATGGGGTTGGAGGGGCGCCCGGTGTCCGGCTGCAGGGAGATCTCGTTGAAGGCGTCCCCGCTGGGCTCCACGTCGATCTTCTCGAACACGCCGTCCAGGCCCCGGTCCGTGAGCGCCTGGGCGTAGGTGAACGCCTTGGAGATGGACTGGATGCAGAACTCGTGCCTGGTGTCCCCGGCCTGGTAGAGCGCGCCGTCCACCGTGGCCACGGCGATCCCGACGGTGGCGGGGTCCGCGTTCGCGAGCTCGGGGATCGAGGAGTTCACCGCACCGCCCTCCACGGACCGCAGGTCCGCCACGACGTCGCGCAGGTACTCCGTGACGGGGGAGGGACCCAGCTTGGACAGGGGAACGGTGCTCATGGGGCTTTCCTCGGGGATCGGGCGGGCCCTGCCGGGCGGCAGGCTCTCAGCCGTCCACGGTGCGGGTTTCTCGACCACCAGGGTCCCACACCAGCGCCGCTCGGCCCGCCCCGTGCGGGACCCCTCGCGGGATGGCGATGGTCCCGGCCTGCGGTAGAGTGGCCGTGCTCGTCCGCGGGACTCCGCGAGAGCACGCGCCTTTAGCTCAGTTGGTAGAGCAGTGGACTTTTAATCCATGGGTCGTGGGTTCGAGCCCCACAGGGCGCACTCCCCATCCCGCTCCGGTGCCCGCCGGGGCGGGATGCTTCGTGTCCGGGCGAGGCGGTGTCCCGCTCCGCTGCCTCAGAACCGTTCTCCGAAAAGCTCTCCACCCGGCGCACGTCCTCGTCCCCTGGTGCCGACGACGCCGCCGCGTCCCCGGTGCGTCACCGCCCGCCGGACACGTGGACCAGCCGGGAGAGCGCCCACCCCATGAGCGGGCGGTAGGCCGTGAGCACCAGCGCCGGGCCGTGGATCCGGATGCTCGCGCGGGTGCCGCCGTCCGAGGCGGGAGCGACGTCGTGCTCCAGCAGCAGGCGCACAGGGCCGACCCCCACGCGCCAGGACCACGAGCGTCGTGCGGGGTCCACGGCGAGGATGCGGAAGTGGACCGGCAGCACGCCCGCGGCGGTGACGGTTCCGGTGGCACCGGGGGAGAGCACCGGGGAGTCCGCGTCCACGCGTGTCAGGTGCGGTGCCCACTCCGTCCACAGGGGGAGCCAGAGGTAGTGCCGCCACACGTCGCGCGGGTCGGCGGAGCCCCTGCGGGCCACGGTCATCTCCATGGCGTCAGTGTGCCCGAGGAGCCGCGCTGGAACCAGCCGCCCGGGCGCGCTGCCGGCGCAGGCGGGGCTGTCCCCACTTTGCGCTACGAGCTTGGGGGGTCCGAGGTGGAGCGGGCGGCCTGCGTGCTTCGGAAAACCGCTCTGACCTGGGAAAACATGAGAAGAGGTCGGCTTGTCCACATAATGGTGTCGCGGCGGCGGTGCCCGGGGGCGCGGTAGAAATCCCTGCGGCACCGTGCCAGCATGAAGACATCGCAACACGGGGATCGGCGGTGCTGCGCGGCCATGACCGGGGGGAACACGGGCCGTGCGCACCGCAGCCGGGGCGAACGCCGCCCACGCTGGGGGGCGTGGTCTGTTCGCACCATCCCGTGAGGCGTTGAGTCGGAGCCCGTGCCGGGGGGCACGAGCTCCGAGCGGATCTGATCCGCGCCGGTTGCCGGCGTGTGCGTCCGCTGTGCCGAGAGGTGTCCTTCGGGGGAAGGGTGCCGGGTGCAGCGGGCGCATCACGTTAACCCACCGGCCGGTGCCCGTGACCGCGTTCCGCCGCCCGTAACCCGCCAGTCGCGATGTCCGTGCGTGGCGCCATCCACAACCACAGCACAGGCCTTCTGCGTGTCCGAGGCCCCTGGGACACTCGGAGCATGACCGAGCCCTCGAACGCCGCCGCCCCCTCCCTGCGATCCCGAGCCCTGGAGCACCTGCGCGCGCTCACGGGCAGTCCCGCCGCGGACTTCCACCCGGGACAGTTCGAGGCCGTCTCCGCGCTCGTGGAGGACCACCGCCGCGCGCTAGTGGTGCAGCGCACCGGCTGGGGCAAGTCCGCGGTGTACTTCCTCTCCGCGCTGCTCATGCGGGCGCAGGGGTACGGTCCCACCCTGATCATCTCGCCGCTGCTGGCGCTGATGCGGGACCAGGTGGCCGCCGCCCAGCGGGCGGGAGTGCGGGCCGCGGCCATCTCTTCCGCGAACCCCACCGAGTGGTCGGAGATCTCCGCCGCCCTGGACCGCGGTGAGCTGGATGTCCTGCTCGTGTCCCCGGAGCGGCTCAACAACCCCCGGTTCCGGGAGGAGCAGCTGCCCCGGCTGATGTCCGAGCTGGGCCTGCTGGTGGTGGACGAGGCCCACTGCATCTCGGACTGGGGCCACGACTTCCGCCCGGACTACCGGCGGATCAAGGACATGCTCGCACAGCTGCCGGACTCCGTGGCGGTGCTGGCCACCACGGCCACCGCGAACGAGCGGGTGATCGAGGACGTCCGGGAGCAGCTGGGAGTGGGGTCGGGCTACTGCGGGGAGGTGTTCACGCTGCGGGGCCCGCTGTCCCGCAACTCCCTGCGGCTCGGTGTCCTCCGGCTGCCGTCCACGTCCGTGCGGCTCGCGTGGCTGCTGGAGCACCTGAAGCAGCTGCCCGGCAGCGGGATCGTCTACGCCCTCACCATCGGCGCGGCGGAGGACACCGCCCAGGCTCTCACGGACGCCGGGCACCGGGTGGCCGCGTACACGGGACGCACGGACGCCGCGGGGCGTGAGGAGCTGGAGGCGGCCCTGAAGGAGAACCAGGTCAAGGCCCTCGTGGCCACCTCGGCGCTGGGCATGGGTTTCGACAAACCGGACCTCGGCTTCGTGGTCCATCTCGGTGCGCCGTCCTCGCCCGTGGCCTACTACCAGCAGGTGGGCCGTGCAGGGCGCGCCACGGACAGCGCGGACGTCCTCCTGCTGCCGGGGCGCGAGGACCGGGAGATCTGGGAGTACTTCGCCACGGCGTCCATGCCCACGCAGGACAAGGCCACCGCAGTGCTCACGGCGCTCGCGGAGCACGGCGGGCCGCTCTCGGTGGCGGCGCTGGAGCCCCGGGTCAACATCAAGCGTTCTCCACTGGAGCTGCTCCTCAAGGTCCTCGCGGTGGACGGTGCCGTGGAACGGGTGGGCGGGGGCTGGCAGTCCACGGGCCGGCCGTGGGAGTACGACGCCGCCCGGTACGAGCGCGTGAGCGCGGCCAGGACCGCGGAGCAGCAAGCCATGCTCGACTACCAGACCACGGACGAGTGCCGCATGCAGTTCCTCACCCGGCTGCTGGACGACGCCACTGCGGAGCCCTGCGGCCGGTGCGACGTGTGCGCGGGAGCCTGGTACCCCACGGACGTCCCCTCGGAGGCCTCCGACGCCGCGGCCGCCGCCCTGCACCGGGCGGGGGTTCCCCTGGAGCCCAGGGCGCAGTGGCCCACCGGGATGGACCGGCTGGGCATCCAGGTCAAGGGCAAGATCCCGGAGACGGAGCGTGCCGAACGGGGGCGTGCCCTGGCCCGTCTCACCGATCTCGGGTGGGGCCAGCGGCTGCGGGAGACGCTGCGCACGGACGAGGGTGGGAACCCCGTGGACGCCGAGGTCACCGCAGACCTGGGGCGGGCCTGTCTCACGGTGCTGGCGCAGTGGGACTGGCGTGAGCGGCCCACGGCGGTCGTGGCCATGCCGTCCCTGTCCCGGCCGCGCCTCGTGGGCTCCCTCGCACGCGGCATCGCCTCCGCGGGACACCTCCCGTACTGGGGCGCACTGGAGCTCAACCCGGACGTGCCCCGTGGCTCGCACGGCGGCAACAGCGCCTACCGGCTCGCCGAGGTGTGGGACCGCTTCGTGGTGGGTCCGGACCTCGCTGCGCAGGTGGCGGCCGCCCCACGCGCGAGCGTGCTGCTGGTGGACGACCTCGTGGACAGCCGCTGGAGCCTCACCGTGGCGGCACGTCAGCTGCGCCGTGCGAGGGCCGAGGCCGTCCTGCCGTTCGTGCTCGCGGCACAGGGGTAGAGCACCGACGCCCTCCGGGCGGGCGCCTCTGCGTGGTGGCCCGTGCTCGGACGTCACTGCGCGCCGTCCTCCTGCGGCAGCCGCGGCGGCCGAGGGGTGGCCGTGGGCCCGCTACGGACCCGGTGACCGGTGGTCGGGGGCGTGCGGTCTCCTCTGCACGCCTGTGATTTATCGTGGGCACCATGGACGATCTCCTGACCCCGCCCCTCGTGGACATCGTGATTCCGGTGCACTCCACCGCCCGACCGCTCGAACGAGCCGTGCGTTCCGCGCTGCGCGCCAGCGAGGGTGCAGGCCCGGGACAGTGCCGTGTCCTCGTGGTGGCGCACCACCTGCGCGAGCGGGAGGTCCTCGCCATGCTGCCCGAGTCCCTGCGGGCCGCCGTGACGGTCTTCGAGTGCGAGAACCGCGGAAGCACCGCCGCGGTGCCCCGCAACGAGGCACTGCGCAGGAGCACCGCCCGCTACGTGAGCTTCCTGGACAGCGACGACACCCTGGACCCGGGGGCGGTCACCCGGTGGCTGGGCATCGCGGAGCGCCGGGGCAGCGACCTCGTGATCCCGTTCCAGCACCACGAGGCCGCCCGGGTGGACATCACCCCCATCATCCGGCCTTTCCGATCTGCTCGTCTGGATCCGGTCAAGGACCGGCTGGGGTACCGGAGCACGTGCTTTGGTCTGGTGCGGACAGCCGCTGCCAGGAGTGCTGGCGCGCTTTTCGACGAGGAGGTTCGGACGGGAGAGGACCAGGCGTTCGTGGTGGCCCTCTACTCGGCCGCCCAGCGCATCGACTACGCGCCGGGCCTGCCGGGTTACTTCATGCGGGACGATGCCGAGACCCGAGTGTCGACCCAGCCGTTCTCCGTGCGGGAGACCACGGCGGCGGTGTCCCGGCTGCGCAGGCACACGTGGTTCGCGGGACTGCCCCCTGAGCTGCGGGCATCACTTGCTCTCAAGTACCTGCGGGTCAACGTCCTTCCCGGCGCGGACACCGTGCTGCGAGCTGGGACGTGGGGCCCCGGGAGCGTCGAGGACGCGCTCGCCGCTGTCCAGGATCTCCTGGCCTTTGCGCCCCACGTCGAGGATCGGCTGTCGTCGGCTGATCGGAAGGCGGTCGCCCTGTTGCGGGCCTCCGCGGGAGCCGAGGAACTCCGCCACGCGCTTGCCGAGCGTCGCGCGTTCGCATCGCCCGGTGCACTGCTGACCCGCAACGTGCGGTGGGTTCTGGACCGACAGAGCCCGCTGCGAATTGCCGCGGCGAGCGCAGCGCAGATGGCCCGCTACGAATTCGGAAGGCGCCGCCAGGCGCAGCGCCGTGCGTGAGAAGCCCGGCAGGGGTCAGGGCTGACGGAAACGGCGTCGCAGCCCGGCCACACGGGGAGCGAGGTCCCGCCAGGAGATGAGGCACCATGCGGCCAGGAAGGCCACGGTGGCAAGGATCGTGGTGGTGATCCCGGGGTCCGCGGCGACCCACCACAGGCCCCCGAGCACCAGGGCGTACCCCGTCGCGACCCGGAGCATGAGCCCGCCCCAGGACATGCGGTCGTGGACCCACACGATGACCAGCGGTCCCAGGGAGCTGACGAGGCACCCCACCAGGTATCCGAGTGCTGCGGACATGATCCCCAGCCTCGGCCCCCACCACACGATCGTGGTGACGCCCAGGAGCAGACCCACGGCGTTGCAGGCGGCCAGAGCGCGCACGCCCCAGCTCTCGCCCCCGTTGAGCCGGGAGTTGGAGGCATTGAAGCTCGTGGCTGACACGGCGAAGAACAGCACCACCAGCAGCGGGGCGGCCTGGGTGAACTCGTCCGCCCGGGCGCTGTAGAGCAGCTGGATGACGGGCTGCGCCCAGAGGATTCCCACCCCGAACACCGGCAGGAACACCAGCACCATGATCCGCAGGATCGAGTCGAGCTGGCGGCGCATGCCCTGGTGATCCCCTGCGGTGAACATGCGGGCCACTGCGGGGGCGAGTGCCACGAGCATGGAGGAGGACAGCATGCTCGCCGGAGTGGCGATGCTGACCGCCGCGGAGTACTGCCCCACGGCCGCGGGGGTGTCGTAGTGCTTGCCGAGGATCATGGACAGCTGCAGCAGCCCGGATGCGGTGAGGATGTTGACGGCGGCCCACCCGGTGAACACGTTGATCTCGCGCTTGAGGGCCGTGGGCAGCGGCCCGCCGGAGACGCGGGGCCAGCTGGGAATGGCGTAGAGCAGGTAGCCCACGCTCAGGGGAACCAGCAGCAGCGGGGTGAACCCTCCCAGGAGCACCACCAGCAGCAGGGTGAGCGTCACGCCGGAACTGATGCAGTCCCACACGGCGGTGGTCACGAACTGGTTGTTGCCCGTGCGCACGCCGCGCACGAAGTTGTACGCGGAGAGGGCGATCACCAGCAGGCCGCACGAGAGCGCGTAGCTCAGGGGCAGGTGCAGCGACCGGGTGGCGACCACCACGGCCACCACGGAGAGCAGCGCGGTGGCCAGCGCCGCCGAGCGGGAGGTGTACACCGCCACGGAGAGCTGCTCGTCACGGTGCTGCTGCCCGCGTGCCATGGCGATGAACTTGGACGTCGCGTTCCCGGAGGCCTGGGGCCACAGGAGCACCAGGAACAGCGCCAGGGAGATCGCCAGGTTGACCTGCCCCAGGACCTCGCTGCCCAGGATGTTGCCAATCAGCAGGCTGTACCCGAAGCGGGAGAGGCCTTGCACGAACACGGCCACCACGGTCAGCGCGAACGAGGACCCGATGGGGTTGTCCTTGTTCTCGTGGTTGGGGGGAGGGAAAAGAATCCTGCGCCATCGGCCGGCGGGATGGGGCGCTGCGGTGGACGTGCTCATCACGAGGAGTCTAGGTC
>NZ_PHOA01000045.1 GCF_003687455.1 Kocuria tytonicola
CCTCCGATCTGGTGCCCAGCAGGCTGGCGCTGGGCCCGCGCCGGGACCGGATCGTGCTCGTGGGCTCGCTCGGCATCCTCTCCGCCGTGAGCCCCATGGCCACGGACATGTACCTCGCGTCCCTGCCGCAGATGGCGCAGTGGTTCGGTGCGCCCGCGAGCCTGGTGCAGCTCACTCTGACCGCCTACATGGTGGGCATGGCCGCGGGGCAGTTCCTCCTGGGCCCCCTCTCTGACGTGCTCGGGCGCCGCCGGCTGATGATTGCGGGGAACCTGGTCTTCCTGCTGAGCTCCGCGGGGATCATCCTGGCCCCGGACGTGCGGCTCGTGCTCGCGCTGCGGCTGCTGCAGGGCGTTGCCGGGGCCGCCGGGGTGGTGATCGCGCGCGCCGTCGTCTCGGACATCGCCCGTGGCCGCAGGGCCGCGCAGCTGTACTCGGTGCTCTCGCTCATCACCTCCCTGGCCCCCGTGGTGGCACCGCTCGCGGGCGGGGTGATCGCCTCCGTGGCGGACTGGCGCACCGCCTTCGCGGTGCTCACGGTCTTCGGCGCGGTGATGCTCGCGTGCTCGGTGCTCGTGGTCCCGGAGACCCTGCCGCCGGACGCCCGCTCCCGGGGTGGGCTCGGGCGCACCCTCCGCAATGCGGGTGCCGTGCTGGGGGACCGCCCGTTCACGCTCTACGCCCTGAGCTTCGCGTTCGCGTTCGGAGCCCTGTTCTCCTACATCTCCGCCTCCTCGTTCGTGGTCCAGAACGTCCTGGGCTTCAGCGCCCTCGGCTACTCGGTGGTCTTCGCGCTCAACGCGTGCGGCTCGATCGTCACCGGCGTGGTCAACACGAGGATCGTGGGCACCCGCTCGCCCGAGTCCCTGCTGCTCGCCGGGGTCACCGGGCTCGCCGTGTTCTCCGGGCTGAACCTGGCCCTCGCGCTGCTGGGGGCGGTGGGCACCGTAACGCTCGCGCTGATCTTCCTGGCGCAGTCCTGCATGGGCTTCGTGCTGGGCAACGCCGTGGCCCTGGCCCAGCGCCGTGCGCAGGCCGTGCAGCTCGCGGGCGCCGGCGCCGCCGTGGTGGGCACCGGGCAGTTCGTGATGGCCGGTCTCGTCACGCCGCTCACGGGCCTGGGCGGGGAGGACACCGCCGTTCCCATGCTGGTCTGCATGGCCGGGTGCGCCGTGGTCTCGGTGCTCCTCGTCCTCCGCGCCCGGCGCCACTGAACCACGACGCCGCCCGGTCCGGTCCGCGGCTCCCGCCCCGCCCTGGTGCCTTGGCGGCGCGGCACCCAGCCTCCCGTGTGTTCAACCGAACGGGCAGGTGAGGTGCGGGCACCCGGGCGGCCGTGCGGCGTCGTCGTCCCCCGAGCGAGGTGCGGCGGCGCGACATCGGGCCGCAACGACACGGATGGGGCGCACGTGCCGCGCGGAGTGTGGTTCACTGTGCCCAACAGTGACGTGCTTCACAGTTGCTCCGTGGCGTCCCGCCTCCCGTTCGAACGAGAGACACCTCCATGCTCGATTCGCTCCAAACCCTCCTCGACACGCTCGACGGCTTCGTCTGGGGGCCGTTCGTCCTGATCCCGCTGCTGCTGGGCACGGGCATCTACCTGACCATCCGGCTGGCCGGGCTGCAGGTCACCAAGCTGGTCCCGGCGTTGCGGCTCGCCCTGTTCGAGCGCGCGGACAAGGACGCTCCCGGTGGTGACGTCTCCCAGTTCCAGGCCCTGACCACCGCGCTCGCGGCCACCGTGGGCACCGGCAACATCGTGGGTGTGGCCACCGCCATCTCGATCGGCGGGCCCGGTGCGCTGTTCTGGATGTGGGTCACGGGCATCCTGGGCATGGCGTCCAAGTACTCGGAGGCGTTCCTGGGCGTGCGCTTCCGCACCCGTGACGCCAAGGGAGAGATCTCCGGCGGCCCGCAGTACTACCTGTTCCGCGGCATCCCCAACGGGTTCGGCAAGTTCCTGTCCCTGTTCTTCGCGGTCGCCGCGGTGCTCGCGTCCTTCGGCATCGGCAACATGACCCAGGGCAACTCGATCTCCGCGAACGTGGAGTCCTCGTTCGGCGTGCCCGTGTGGATCACCGGCGCCGTGCTGGCCGTGCTGACGCTGCTCGTGCTCGTGGGCGGCATCAAGTCCATCGGCAAGGTGACCTCCGCGCTCGTGCCCGTGATGATCATCTTCTACGTGCTGGGTGCGCTGTTCATCCTGGTGGTCAACATCGGCGCCGTGCCCGCGGCGTTCGGCACCATCTTCGCGTCCGCATTCACCGGCCACGCGGCCGTGGGCGGCTTCGCGGGCTCCCTGCTCATCGTCGTGGTGCAGATGGGTGTGGCCCGAGGCATCTTCTCCAACGAGTCGGGCATGGGCTCCGCGGCGATCGCGGCGGCCGCCGCACAGACCACCCACCCGGTGCGCCAGGGTCTGGTGTCCATGACTCAGACGTTCATCGACACCATCATCGTGGTGACCTGCACGGGCCTCGTGATCGTGACCACCGGCGTGTGGCAGCAGGGCGAGGACTTTGCGGCCACCATGACCGGGGACGCCTTCAGCCACGGCCTGCCCGGCGGCTGGGGCCACCTGATCGTGACCCTGGGCCTGGTGCTCTTCGCGTACTCCACCATTCTGGGCTGGGCCTACTACGGTGAGCGCTGCATGGAGCGGTTGTTCGGCCGCGGTGCGGTGATGCCGTACCGCGTGTTCTTCTCGGTCATCGTGTTCGTGGGCTGCAGCGTGCCGCTGGCGATCGTGTGGTCCTTCGCGGACCTCATGAACGGTCTCATGGCCATCCCCAACCTGATCGGCCTGCTCATCCTCTCCGGCCTGGTGGCCCGGGAGACCAGGCACTACCTGCGCAACGATCCGCACCTGCGCGCGGACAAGCTGCAGGTGGACGGTTTCATGGACGGGCACCCCGGCGCGATCGACAGCTACGTCCTGCCGGGTGAGACCGCGCCGCGCTCCGCGCGCTGAGCCGCTCCGCACCAGTCGTCGCCCCGGACGCCCGTGCGGCGCCACCTGCGACGGCGCCGCGGGCCCGCCCTCCGCAGCCGCGGGGAGCGGGCCCGTGGTGCGTGTGCGCCACGCCACGGCCGGGGCGGGGGCGAGGTGTAACCTCGTGAGCCATGACCAACAGCTCCACCGCGGTGTCTCCGCCCCACTCCCATTCCGGTCCCACCCGTGGCCTGAGCAACCGCCACATCCAGTTGATCGCGATCGGCGGTGCCATCGGCACCGGGCTGTTCATGGGCTCCGGGCGGACCATCTCCCTGGCGGGCCCGGCGGTGGTGTTCGTCTACATGCTCATCGGGTTCATGCTCTTCTTCGTGATGCGGGCCATGGGCGAGCTGCTGTTGTCCAACCTGCACTACAAGACCTTCGCGGACTTCGCGGCGGACCTGATCGGCCCGTGGGCGGGCTTCTTCGTGGGCTGGTCCTACTGGTTCTGCTGGATCGTCACCGCGATTGCCGAGCTGGTGGCCATCACCGGCTACGTGCAGTTCTGGTGGCCCTCCGTGCCGCTGTGGCTGCCCACGGTGGCGGTGCTGGTCATCGTGTTCCTCCTCAACGCGGTGAGTGTGAAGAGCTTCGGCGAGATGGAGTTCTGGTTCGCGCTCATCAAGATCGTGGCCATTCTCGCGCTGATCGTGGTGGGCGCCGTCATGGCGGTCACACACTTCACGTCCCCGGACGGCCACACGGCACAGATCTCCAACCTCTGGAACGACGGCGGGTGGTTCCCGCACGGCGCCATGGGCGTGGTCGCAGGGTTCCAGATCGCGGTGTTCGCCTTCGTGGGCGTGGAGCTCGTGGGCACCACTGCGGCCGAGGCTCGCGATCCGCGCACCACCCTGCCGCGGGCCATCAACTCCGTCCCGCTGCGCATCCTGATCTTCTACGTGGGGTCCCTGCTGGCCATCCTGGTGGTGACCCCGTGGCGCTCCATCGACCCCGAGCAGTCGCCGTTCGTGGCCATGTTCTCCCTGGCCGGGCTGGGTGCGGCGGCCTCCGTGGTGAACTTCGTGGTGCTGACCTCCGCGATGTCCTCCTCCAACTCCGGGGTGTTCTCCACGTCCCGCATGCTCTTCGGACTCTCCGCCGAGGGCAGCGCCCCCCGCTTCTTCCGGGGGCTCAACAGGGTGGGCGTGCCCGTGCGGGCGCTGTTCCTCACGGCGTTCGTGCTGCTGCTGACCATCCCGGTGCTCTACGCCGGGGACTCCATCATCGAGGCGTTCACGCTCATCACGTCCGTGGCCTCCATGCTCTTCCTCTTCGTGTGGTCCATGATCCTGATCTGCTACCTGCGCTTCCGCCGGAAGTTCCCCGAGCGGCACGCCGCGTCCGAGTACAAGATGCCGGGCGGCGTGCTCATGTGCGTGGTGGTGCTCGCGTTCTTCGCCTTCGTCGTGTGGACCCTGACCACCGAGCCGGAGACGGCCGCGGGACTCGTGGCCGTGTCCGTGTGGCTCCTGGTGCTGGGCATCTCGTGGGCGTTCGTGCGCCGCACCCAGTCCCACCGCCAGGCCTTCGAGTGGTTCAAGCAGGAGATGGACCGTCCCGCGCAGGCCGAGCGCACGCAGGACTGAGCGCGGGGGTCCTGCCGCGCCCACGGCGGGGGCCGTGGTTAGGGTGAGGTCATGACACGACTGCCCGAACCCCTGTCCCTGACGAGTGCGGCCGGCTCCGGCGCCGTCCTGAGCTACGGAGCCCACGCGGTCTCCTGGGCCCCCGAGGGCCGGGATCCCGTCCTGTGGATGTCCTCCCGTGCGCACAACGAGACCGGCCGGGCCATCCGCGGTGGTGTGCCCATCTGCTTCCCGTGGTTCGGCCCGGGGCGCACCGGTGACATGGAACCCGCCCACGGCTTCGCGCGCACCGCGCAGTGGCAGCTGGTGGAGCAGGGCCAGGACGAGCACGGCAACGCGTTCGCCGAGTTCACGCTGTCCCCGCAGGACGTGGCCGAGGAGCTGCGGGCAGCCTTCCCGCACGAGTTCCGGGCCCGGTTGCGCATGACGGTGGGAGAGCGCCTGCGCCTCGAGCTCACGGTCACCAACACCGGCTCGGAGACGTTCGAGATGGAGGAGGCCCTGCACACCTATCTGCACGTGGGGGACTCGCGGCGGATCTCCGTGAGCGGCCTGGCCGGTGCGTCCTACTTCGACAAGGTGGCCAAGGAGCAGCGCACCCAGGTGGGGGACCTCACCATCACGGGGGAGACGGACGCCGTCTTCGCCCACCGGGGCGAGGTGCGCGTCACGGATCCCGTGCTGGAGCGGGTGCTCGTGGTGTCCAAGGAGGGCTCGGACAGCACCGTGGTGTGGAACCCGTGGGCTGACAAGGCCGTGGGGATGAGCGACTTCGCGGACGACGAGTGGAAGACCATGCTGTGCGTGGAGGCCGGCAACGTGATGGGCTCCCCGGTGCGGCTCGCCGCAGGAGAGGCCCACACCATCGCCCAGGTCATCGCGGTCCAGGACCTGCCCGCCGAGCGCGCCTGACACCTGTGGGGCGTGGCCCGGGACCAGCCGCGCACCCGCCAGCAGCCGCGCACCCTCCGGCACCGAGCGCGTCCGGCACCCGCCGGGCGCGCTCGACGCCTCTCCCGCGGGCTACGCGCGCTCGGGCGGCACCGCGGCGGCGTCGTGACCCGTGGTGGGCGCCGGCGCCGGAGCGGAACCGGTCTCCGAGAGCGCGGGCGTGGGGGAGCTCAGGTCCACCGTGTGGTGGATCTGGGCGTCCAGCGCACCGGGATGGGAGCCCATGAACGCGTCGATCTCCCGCGTGGACGCGTTGAACTTGGGGTCGTGGTCCAGGTAGAGCTTCGTCTCCCGCACCACGAGGCCCGAGAGCAGAACCAGGCCGATCAGGTTGGGGATGGCCATGAGCCCGTTCATGATGTCCGAGAACGTCCACACGAGCGCGAGCGGAGCCAGCGCGCCCAGCCCGGCGGCGACCGAGAAGACCACCCGGTAGACGATGGCCGCCCGGGCCCCGGCGAGGCGCTCCACGTTGCGCTCGCCGTAGTAGGCCCAGCCGAGCACCGTGGAGTAACCGAGCAGCACCAGGCAGATGGTCACGATGGTCCCGCCCCACTCCCCGGGCAGGCCGGTGGCGAACGCGCGGGAGGTCATGGTGGCGGTGTCGCCCTGGTTCCACATGCCGGTGGTGAGGATCACGAAGCCCGTGATGGAGATGACCACCAGGGTGTCCACGAACGTCTGCGTCATGGACACCAGGCCCTGGCGCACGGGGTGGCTGGTCTGCGCGATGGACGCCGCAATGGACGCGGTGCCCATGCCGGACTCGTTGGAGAACAGGGAGCGGGCCGCACCCATGCGCATGGCCACGAGCACCGTGGAGCCCACGAAGCCGCCCGTGGCGCCCATCGGTGTGAAGGCTCCGGTGAGGATGAGCCGCAGGGCCTCGGGGATGCCCTGGTAGTTCACGCCGATGATGTAGAGCCCCGAGCCGATGTACAGCACGATCATCAGCGGCACCATGTACGTGGTGACCTTGGCGATGGACTGGATGCCGCCCACCAGGGCGAGCCCCGTGCCCACCGCGAGCACCACGGCGGTCAGCACCGGGGGGACGCTGAACGAGTGCTCCAGGTTGGAGGCGATTGCATTGCCCTGCGTCATGTTGCCGATCCCGAACGTGGCCACCACGCAGCACACGGCGAACACCACGGACAGGAAGCGACCGAACTTGTTGGGGATGCCACGGGCCAGGTACACCTGCGGGCCGCCCGTGAGCTGCCCTGCGGTGTCCCGCGTGCGGAAGCGCACGCCCAGGAAGCACTCCGCGTACTTGGACGCCATGCCGAACAGGGCGGTGATCCACATCCAGAACAGTGCACCGGGCCCGCCGATGGAGATGGCCGCGGCCACTCCCACGATGTTGCCGGTGCCCACGGTGGCCGCGAGCGCGGTGGACATTGCGGCGAAGGAGGAGATGTCGCCCTTCTCGCCGGTGGCCCGGGAGCGGCGCCCGAAGCCCAGGCTCATGGCCTTGGTGAACAGCCGGAACTGGATGCCGCGTAGGCGCCACGTCATGAAGACGCCGGTTCCGAAGAGCAGGGGCAGGAGCAGCCACGGCCCCCAGATGAGATCGCGAACGGTGTCCAAGCTGCTTTGCAGGGATTCCATGGGGGTGCGGTGCTTTCCGTGAGGAGCGGAGCGAACTGCTGACCAACCTAGCAGGGGCGCGGCTCTCGTCAGCCCCCTTGCGGTTGGTTCCCGGACGCGCAGACGCCGACGCCGCCGTGGTGACCACGGCGGCGTCGGCGTCGGACGGGAGCGGGGTGCGCTACTTCTTCTGGACCACCAGCGCCGCGCCGATGGCGGCGAGGAACGCGTCCTTGGAGAGCTGGATGCCCTGCTCGGACGGGCGGATGCCGTCCTCCTGGGTCATCTCCGGGTTGCGGAAGTACATGGAGAGCAGCCCGGCGGAGAAGGCGAGCAGCCCCGCACCGGCCAGGCGCTTGGACACGAAGGGGGTCACGAGGGCGGCGCCCACGGCCAGCTCGCTGCCCGCGATGAACGTGGCGAAGGTCTGGGAGTCCCACTCCGCGAACTGGGGCACACCGGTGGCGGCGAACTGCTTGAGGCCCTCCGCGGCCTGGGCGTCCATGCCCAGCTTGCCGTAGCCGGACTGCAGCAGGTACGCGCCGGGAATGCCGCGGAGAATGGCGTTGGAGATGCGCATGAGGGGTGCCTTTCGTCGGGGTGCGGCGGGGCGGCGCTGCGGACCGCAGGGCCCCGTCCGGATCGGAAGTCATGCTAACAGCGGCACCTTTCCGGCGCCCCGGGGGTGCCACCATGCCCACAGCGAACGGTCGCCGCGGGCCCGCGGGGCGTTGCCTAGGGTGGTGCCACGCTGCGCGCACCGCGCGCTCACGAAAGGAGAACCCGTGGACATCACCACCATGAAGAAGATCCTCCTGGTCCTGACCAGCCAGGACACCCTGGGCGAGACGGGCGAGCCGACCGGCTACAACGTGGCCGAGGCCTCCCACCCGTGGAAGGTGTTCCAGGACGCCGGGTACTTCGTGGACTTCGCGTCCATCGCGGGTGGGCAGCCCCCGCAGGACGAGGTGCAGCAGGACGATCCCGTGCAGGTGGAGTTCACGCAGGACGAGACCGCGAAGGCCTCCCTCTACAACACCCCCAAGGTCTCCGTGGTGGACCCCTCCCAGTACGACGCCGTGTACCTCGTGGGCGGGCACGGCACCATGTGGGACTTCACGGGCAACGCGGACCTGCAGAAGCTCGTGGCCTCCGTCTACGACGCCGGGGGCGTGGTGGGCGCGGTGTGCCACGGTCCGTCCGGACTGGTGGACGTGGAGCTCTCCAACGGCCTGAACCTGCTCTCCGGGCGCAAGGTGGCCGGGTTCACCAACGCGGAGGAGGAGGCCGTGGGCAAGCAGGACACGGTGCCCTACCTGCTGCAGGACAAGCTCGAGGAGCAGGGCGCCACGGTCAAGGTGGCGGAGAACTGGGAGGAGAACGTGCAGGTGGACGAGCGCCTCGTCACCGGGCAGAACCCCCAGTCCGCGGCCGGCGTGGCCAAGGAGATGACCAAGCTGCTCACCGAGGTGGTGCGCGAGCAGAAGGCCGAGGAGGAACAGGCCGCGCAGGCGCTGCGCGAGGAGCACGACGCCGAGAAGGCCGAGGACGAGGACGAGCAGGCATGAGGCCCCTCGCGCTGGTCACCGGGGCCTCCTCCGGCATCGGCTTCGAGATCGCCGCCCAGCTCAGCGCCCGCGGCTACGACATCGTGGGTGTGGGCGCGAGCGGGCGGATCGGCACCCTGCAGAGTGAGCTCGAGAAGGCGGCGGACGCAGCCACCCCGGTGGGCACCGTGGTGCCCGTGCGCGCGGACCTGAGCACCGCCGAGGGGGTGGAGCACGTCTGGGAGCAGGTCGAGTCGCTGGGCCGGCACCTCGACGTCGCCGTGCTCAACGCCGGGAAGTCCCTGGGCGGGTCCTTCGTGGACACGGACCTTGCGGACGAGCTGCACATGCTGGACCTCAACGTCACCGGGCAGGTGCGCCTGGCCAAGCACGTGGTGCGGACGATGGCCCGGCAGCGTTCGGGGCGGATCCTCATCACGGCCTCGCTCTCCGCGCTGACCCCCACGCCGTACGAGTCCATCTACGGGCCCACGCGGGCGTTCACCTACGCGTTCGCCCAGGGGCTGCGCGAGGAGATGAAGGAGTACGGGGTGACCGTGACGGCGCTGCTGCCGGGTGCCACGGCCACCGGGTTCCACCACACCGCGGGGATGGACAACACGGTCTTCGGGTCCAACGACTGGAAGAACGACCCAGCGCAGGTCGCGCAGCAGGGCGTCGAGGCGCTGTTCGCGGGCCGGGACCACGTGATCGGGGGCAACCGCGCCACCCGCCGGGCCGCGCTGCTCAACAGGGTGCTGCCCGAGCGGGTCAAGGCCCGGCGCTTCGCGAAGGACAGCAGGCCCACGCCCTCGCACGGGAGCCACTGAGAGGACCCGCGGCGAGGGCCCACTGAGGGAGCCCCACTGAGGGAGCCCCGCTGAGCGGGCCCGGTGGGAGGGGCGACGGCGCGGGCTCACCGCGCGGGACCCTCGGCGGGGTCGTCACGGTCACCAGACTGGGGCGGCCCCGCCGCCTCATGTCCGTGAGTCTCATTTCCGCGACTTCTGGAAGTGAGCCGCATCACAGGCGAGACTGGATGTGCTCACGAACCGTCCCACGCCCAGGAGATGCCATGTCAGAGTTCACGTCCCGAGTAGCACTGGTCACCGGAGCGGCCTCCGGAATCGGGGAGGCGGTCGCCAAGGACCTCGCGCGACGCGGCGCGAAGGTGGTGGTCACGGACATCGACCCCACGGGCATCGACAACGTGGTCCAGGCCATCATGGCCGCCGGGGGCGACGCCGCGGGGATCCGCCAGGACGTCGCCAGCCGGGCGGACGCGGTGGCGGCGGTGGACTTCGCCGTGCAGACCTACGGCGGGCTGCACTACGCCGTGAACAACGCCGGTGTGGGCGGGCAGATGGAGGCCCTCGGGGAGACGGACCTGGACGCCTGGGAGCGCACCGTGGCGATCGACCTCAACGGTGTGGCCTACGGGATGCACGCCCAGCTGCCGGTGATCGAGCAGCACGGTGGGGGAGCGATCGTGAACATCGGCTCCATCCACTCGACCGTGGCCACCACCCTCGGCAACAGTGCCTACACGGCGGCGAAGCACGGCCTCATGGGCCTCACCAAGCAGACCGGGGTGGACTACGCGCAGCGCCGGGTGCGCGTGAACGCAGTGGGCCCGGCCTACATCGACACCCCGCTGCTGCGCAACGTGCCCCCGCAGGTCCTCGCGGGCCTCGTGGCCAAGCACCCGATGGGTCGCCTGGGCACGGCCCAGGAGGTCGCGCAGCTGACCTCCTTCCTGCTCTCGGACCAGGCCTCGTTCATCACGGGCGGGTACTACCTGGTGGACGGCGGGTACGCGGCGGTGTGAGGCCCTGATCCGTCGCGCGTTGCTGGGCTCGGACCGGCGGGCGACGACGCGCCGTTGGTGATGTGCGTTCGCAACCCCGGGGCGTGAATACGATGTTGCCATGTCAGACGCGACACGGCCCGGGAGCGCACCGGAGTCTCCTCTTCCAGCGGGGGAGTCCTACGACGACATCGCCCGCGGGCTGCACCGGCTGCGGTCCGAGGCGGGAGGAGTCTCGTACGCCCGGATCACCCAGCGTATTGAGCGTGTCACCGAAGGATGGCGAAAGCGTGTCGTGATCGGCTGCTAAATCTATCTCGACCCAACTATCTGGAATTAAATCCAACCAGGCATTTGTCTGTCGGATAGGTCAAGCTTCATGGCTTGCCACTGGCTCCAACAGCGTCACCCACGGGGCAAAAATGTAAAAAAATAAACAGAGATATATTTACGATAGAAATTCAGTGAAAATTTTTGAAATTTAGCTAACATATGCAAGTTACTTTATATGTCATAGTTTCGCCGCGGTAAAATAGCACGGAGTTTAACGCAACTACGACGGACGGGTTAAATATTGAGTACACAGGAACTGGATTTGTATAGCTCACTCGTTGAAGGGGTGAACCTCCTCGATCTTGTCCGGAATGGGCGGGGCCCTGGAGGTGCCTACGCAGTTCGAGATTTCGGAAAGCATGAGTTTTTAATTTCAACCCTCAGCCCGGACGGTAAATGTACTCAGGTGGTCAAAAACCAGCCGGCGCACGCTTTTAATGAAATTATTCGATTGGTTGCGGCCTCCGGGGGGCCAGTTGTAGATTTCGGAAACTATAAGACGATCAATGACAATCAGGGTGAGCGGCTGAGGAAGCATGTCTTACCGCAGATTATGGACGCTCTTGAAAATAATCCTGATTTGGACGTGTACCTAAGCAAAATCTACCTGCAAGTCGCCCCGCGCGGTAGTATTAAAGATCTCATGGAAATTGCTAAAATGAAAATCAAAAAAGAATGTCAGAATTCTGAACCGTCAAGAATCATGAGTAATTCCTTGTGGCGTGACCTGCGGATGTATTTAAACGTGATCGTGGAGGGCGTTGCCGGATGCGGCAAATCGCACCTGCTGGAGGATCTCGCAGAGATCTATGAGGGGCGTGTGGAGGTGGTGGTCTTCCATCCGTCGACCTCCTACGAGGACTTCGTGAGCGGGCTGCGTCCCCAGCTGGATGGTTCGTTCCGCGGAGAGGCCGGTGTGTTCGTGGAGATGTGCGAGCGCGCGGGCAACAACCCCGAGCGGGACTACCTCTTGTTCGTCGACGAGATCAACCGCGCCAACACCTCGCGGGTGTTCGGGGATCTCATGCTGGTGCTTGAGGCTTCCAAGCGCGTGGACCTGACGGAGGAGGCGGAGCCCGAGCGCACCGCGCTGCTGTCCGAGCCCTCGGAGGGCGCCATCGCGCTCCAGACCCCGGTGTCACTGGATGACGAGCCGGCCAGGAAGTACCTCAGGGTGCCCCGGAACCTCCACATCCTGGGCACGATGAACACCACGGACCGTTCGGTGGGCACCATCGATCTGGCCCTGCGACGTCGTTTCCACTGGATCACCATGGAGCCGCTGAGCGGTGACCAGCTCGCGAGCGAGCTGGAGGCGGAGGGTGCGGACGTGGACTCCCTGCGCCCGCTCATCGACTGGTACTCCAAGACCAACCGGCGTCTCAAGGAAGCGGTGGGCCCCGACGCCCGCCTGGGGCACTCCTACTTCTTCGGAGAGGGCAAGTCCGCGGCAGACATCGCCACGGGGCTGCTCAACCAGCTCAAGGAGGTGGTGGCCACCTTCAACATCAAGACCGCTGACGTCGACAGCATCATCGGTGACGGAGCTCCGGTCGGCGATGAGCACTGGCGCATCCACCTGGTGGGGCAAGGGCTCGGACGGCGTCCTGAGATCAAGAAGGTCTCAGCGACCCGGTCTTCCGACGCGGACGGGCAGGGGACTTCTCAGGGATCGGACCCCGAGGAGACGTCTACCGCGGCGCAGGGCTGAGCCGTGTCGGCGAGCGACATGGGTGTCCCCGAACCGGCGGAGACCCCCGGAGCCGTCCGCCCGGGGGAGGGCGCCGGAGAACAGAGCATGGTGTCCGGTGCAGCCCGCCCGGATGGAGCACACGGAGCACATGGATCTCAGGGAGTCGGTGGTTCCAGGGCTGACGTGAGGTTCTTCCAGGCCAGCGCCCGGGGCAACGGGGTGGGGCTGACCGTCCTGGGGCGACGGCCCTCCGCGGAGGACGCGGTGTCGTCGACGGCGGGCGAAGCGGACCCGCGGCCGGACATCCTGGTGATCCACATCCTCCCCAAGCTGTGGGCCGGTGCCGCGGAACGCGGTCCTGTGTTCCGTCTTCCGGCGAGCACGGCGGAAGACGCGGGCGACGGCGTCGGCCGAGGACCCCGCACGCTCGAGGTGATCATCCACGAGCAGCAGCTCCTGGCCCTGGAGCCGGAGTGGGCGCTGAGCCTGGCCGAGGTCGCGCGGGACACACTGGTGGACGACCTTCCCCTGCCCTCTCCCGGAGAGAATCCGCAAGCCGGTGGCCGCGAGGCCGAGACCGGCGATGTAGGGACCGGCGACGCAGGGACTGGCGACACCGAGACCGGCGAGACGGATCCGCTGTGGCGCGAGGTGCCAGCCACGGCGCAGATCCGTGAGGCGTGGCGAGGCGAGGTGCCGGAGCTGTCCCGGAGGGACTCGGGCCCGGCAGACCCGGTGCGGTTCCTGTGGAACCTGCTCTCCCGGCTCGGGTGCGAGCCCGCGCGGGGACCTGAGCAGCGGGAGCCGGCTCCCGGCGGCGTCGACCTGCTCCCGGACCTGCCCGGGCTGGAGGACCTCGTCCACCGTCAGTTCTTGACGGAGACGGAGCGGGCTCTGCTGCACCGCAGGCCCACGTTCCTCCCCGTGACCGAGGAGCTCGGATTCGTGCGCGGGCGGATGGATCCGCAGGGACTCATCCGTCGCACATCGCGGCGCCGGATTCCGGTGCTGTGCGAGTTCGACTCGCTCAGCGCGGACTCCTTCCTGTGGCAGACGGTGCGGGGTGCTGTTCAGATCGCAGCTGCGGAATCCGCGGACGAGGAGACTCGGGAACTTGCTCTCACGTGCGATGCCCAGCTGCGGGACGTGTCCTTGGAACCGGCGCACGGGCTGCTGTCCAGAGGCGTGCCGGGATCCGAGCTGCAGCGCATGCTGTCCGAGACCCAGTGGGCCTACCGGTACGCACGGGCCGTTCTCGCCCGCCGGCACGGCGTGGATCCGGAGGAGTCGCCGGACATGGCCGGGGTGCTCGTGAACCTGAAGTACGTCACGAGTGCTCTGTGGGAGCATATGGTCAAGGACTACTTGGACGGAGTCCTCACGCGGGATGGGCTCCAGGTCGAGGAGCAGCACCGCCTGGCCGTGTTCTTCACGGAGCAGGAGGCGCCGGACCGCGGAGGGGGGCCCCGCTACGACCCGGTCTCGCTCAAGAAGCCGGACCTCGTGGTCATGCGCCTCTCCCAGACGGTGGGCCAGTCCCCGGGTGCTCAAGGACAGGCCCTGGCGGTGCTGGATGCCAAGTACAAGCGGCTCCCGTGGGGCGGTTTCGCGCAGGCGAGCATGGGGGACCAGTACCAGCTGGCCACCTACGCCTACCGCCTGGAGGTGCCCGCGTTCCTCGCCTACCCCGTCACGAGGGCGCCCTCCGAGAAGGACCTCGAGTCCCTCGTTCTGGGTGACCCCGGAGCGACCTCGCGTCAGGCGACCGGATCGCGGCGCTCGGGTCGGCTGCGGGTTGGTGCCATGGCCCTGCCGTTTCCCCATCCGGCCGGGAGGTCCCTGGAGCAGTGCCGCGCAGATGCGGAGCATGTCCTCGGCGGGGGCGGTCTCGCTGGGCTGATCGCAGATCTCGAGGCGTGAGCCGGTCCGGCCCCACGGCACGTAGCCGTGGGGCCGGATCTCCTCCCGCGCCTGCGGTGTGAGACGGCTCGCACGTGCAGGCACCGTGTGGCGTGTAGAATGAACAGGTTCCCCCGTACATATTGCGGGGTAGAAGCGCGCCGGTCCGAGGCGCGCAGTCCGCGCCCCATGTGAGGCGCGTGCGCGCGAAATCGTTTCGCGCGGACCAACCCTGAAAGACGTTCCTTGTCTCATTCTTTCGAAGACCTCGGTGTGCCCGAGGCGCTCTCCGCTGATCTCGCCCGCGGCGGCATCACCGAAGCGTTCCCCATCCAGGAGAAGACTCTCCCCGACTCCCTCGCCGGGCGCGACGTGCTCGGCCGTGGCCGCACCGGTTCCGGCAAGACGGTGGCGTTCGCGCTGCCGCTCGTGAGCCGCCTGGCCGGCCTGGCCCCCGGCTCCAGCCGCGTGAGCCGCCGGGCGCACCGCCCCACCGGGCTCGTGCTGGCACCCACCCGTGAGCTGGCCACCCAGATCGACCGCACCGTGGCGCCGCTGGCCAAGGCCGCCGGGCTGAACACCACCGTGATTTTCGGCGGCGTCTCCCAGAAGCGCCAGGAGAAGGCGCTCGCGGACGGTGTGGACATCGTGGTGGCCTGCCCCGGGCGCCTGGAGGACCTCATCAAGCAGGGCCTGATCACGCTCGACGACGTCCGCGTCACCGTGCTGGACGAGGCCGACCACATGGCGGACATGGGCTTCCTGCCCGTGGTCACCCGCATCCTCGCGAAGACCCCCAAGGGCTCGCAGCGGCTGCTGTTCTCCGCCACGCTGGACAACGGCGTGGACGTGCTGGTCAAGAAGTTCCTCAAGGACCCGGTCCTGCACTCCGCGGACAACGCCCAGGCCGCGGTGACCACCATGGACCACCAGGTCCTGGTGACCCACGCGGACGACAAGCAGGCGCTGATCGAGGCGCTGGCCTCCGGGACCGGGCGGCGCATGATGTTCACCCGCACCAAGTACCGCGCCAAGAAGCTGGCCAAGAAGCTCAGCCAGGCCGGCATTCCCGCCGTGGACCTGCAGGGCAACCTCTCCCAGGGTGCCCGCGACCGCAACCTGGCCGCGTTCTCGGACGGTGACGTCCGCGTGCTCGTGGCCACGGACGTGGCCGCCCGCGGCGTGCACGTGGACGACGTGGAGCTCGTGGTCCACATCGACCCGCCCGCCGAGCACAAGTCCTACCTCCACCGCTCCGGGCGCACCGCCCGGGCCGGTGCCTCCGGAGCCGTCATCACGATCGCCACCACGGAGGAGCGCTCGGACGTCAACAAGCTCATGAAGAAGGCCGGCGTCACGCCCCGCGTGGACGAGGTCCGTCCGGACTCCGAGGTCGTCAAGGAGCTCGTGGGCGAGCGCGCCGACCGCGTGGCCTACACCCCAGCGGCTCCTGCGGCCCAGAACGGCGGCGGCGGCAAGCGCTCCGGCGGCGGTCGCTCCGGCGGCCGTTCCGGTGGTGGCCGCTCCGGCGCCGGTCGGGACGCCTCCCAGCGTTCGGCGCGGGGCGGCGAGTCCCAGGCCCGCAGCGGTGGCCGTTCTTCCGGCGGCCGCACGGGCGAGTCCCGGGGTGACGCTGCGCGCGGCGGTCGCTCCTCGTCCCGCGGGCGCGGCGACGCCGCCGGGTCCGGTTCGGCCCGCACCTCCGGATCCCAGGGCGGCCGCGGGGGCTCGAGCCAGCGTGGCTCGAACCAGCGTGGCTCCGGTGCCACCGGTGGCGGTCAGGTGCCGGACCGCGCCATGGCGGCGGCGCAGCGGCGTCGTGAGAGCAACCGTGCGGGACAGTCCGCGCGCTGACACACCCCAGGCGGTGTGAGGAACCCCCGGCTCGATCCGTCGAGCCGGGGGTTCCCTGCTGTCCGGGGAGCGGACCGCTCAGTTCCGGGGCGTGAGGGAGCGCAGGAAGTCCAGGGTGACGTCCTCGTGGGAGTCCACGAACACGCGGTGGGGCCCGTCCGGGACGGGCTTGTCACCGGGGACCACCACCACGATCATCCCCGCGGCCACGGCGCTGCGCACCCCGGGCTCGGAGTCCTCCACGGCCACGCAGTCCGCGGGCGCCACCCCGAGCAGCTCCGCGCCGCGCAGGTACGGCTCGGGGTCGGGCTTGGGGTGGGTGACGTCGTCGTGGGAGACGATGCGCGTGAGGACGTCCGGCGCGGCGTCCGCCGTGGTGCGGGCCACCGAGGTGAGGGCATTGGTGACGATCGCGGCGGGAACGCCGGCCGCGCGCAGCTCGCCGAGCAGGGCCGGGATCCCGGGCAGGAAGGGGACGTCTCCGGCCACCTCGACGATCACGTGGCGGGCCAGCTGCTGGGTGATCTCGTCCACGGAGTCCGGGGCGCCGCGGTCCACGAACCGCCGGGCCGCGTCCTGCACGGTGCCGCCGAGGGTGGCGTGGTCGTCCGCCACGGTCCAGGTCTGGCCGTAGTGCTCGGCCACGGCGCGCTTGGCCTCGGCCCACTGGGGCTCGGTGTTCACCAGGGTGCCGTCGTGGTCGAAGAGCACGGCGAGGGGGTAGGTCATGGGCGCCTTTCGGGTGGGGCCGCGAGGACCCTCGTGGGTCCGGTGGTCCGGTGGCCCGGCTCCGGTCGCCCGGTGCACGGGGTCGCGGGTCGGGTTCGAGGTCGGGGACAGTGTAGTGGCGGGCGGGCGACGCCTCCGCTCAGCGGCGCGGCGCGAGCGAGCGCAGCAGCTCCAGGGACACGGCGGAGTGGGAGGGAACGTGCACGATCCCCGGCCCGGGCGGCACGTCCTGCACGCCGGGCACCACCACGGTGACGATGTCCGCGGCCACACCGGCTGCGGCGCCCGAGGGGGAGTCCTCCACCACCACGCACTGCCGCGGGTCCACCCCCAGCCGGTGGGCGGCCTGGAGGTAGGCGTCCGGGTCCGGCTTGGGCCGGACCCCCTGCGCCACCTCCTCGTCACCGACGACCACCCGGAACAGGTTGTCCGGGGCGAGGCCCGCGGTGTACCGGGCCACCTCGGAGGTCGCGTTGGTGACGATGGCCGCCGGGATGCCCGCCGCGGCCAGCTCGTCCAGCAGGGGCCGGATGCCGGGGATGAACGTGGGCGGGTTCTCGCTCAGCACGTCCTCCAGCACCGCGTGGAACTCGCGGAACACCTCCTCCGGGGAGCCGGGGACGCCCAGTTCCGAGAGCCGCTGCACGGTGGCGGCGAGCGGCCTGCCCAGGGTGTCCCGCGTGTCCTGCTCGGTCCACTCGCCGCCGTGGGCGGCCACGATCCGCTGCTTGCCCGACTCCCAGAGGGGTTCGGTGTCCACCAGGGTGCCGTCGTGGTCGAACAGGACGGCGTGGGGAAATGCTGAGGCGGTCATGGGCCCACGGTACGTCCTGCCCCCGACATCCCCTGGGTCCTACGATGGGCACATGAGCTCCCCGGACCCTGCTCCCGCGTCCCTCTCCAGACCGGGATCGGCGCTGTCCCGCGCCTTCCCGGTGGTCATGGTGGCCGCAGCCGTCGTGCTGGCGCTGTGGGTGGGCTT
>NZ_PHOA01000046.1 GCF_003687455.1 Kocuria tytonicola
CACCCTGCCCGCCCGCTCGGTCCGTTGCATCTGCTCCGTTATTGCAGAATCCGGTGCGCTGGCGTGCACTTGCTCCACACGACAGCATGGAGATCAGCCCAGTGTGCGGCGGAGACGGGCCAGCCATGTCTCCCGCCTGGCCGGGTTGCGGAGATCGTCCCAGGTGAGCACGGTGACGTCCCACCCCGCGTCACGCAGGAGGGACAGGCGGTACATCTCATCCCGGTACTGACCAATCTCCTGCGCATGCACGGCGCCGTTGTACTCGAGGGCGACCCGAGCGCCAGGCCATGCCAGGTCGAGGATGAAAGTGCGACCTGCCACGTCCACCGCGTGATTGAGGGCGGGCTCCGGCAGACCGTGACGGTCGATGACCAGGCGGGCCAGAGTCTCCGCCGGCGACCAGCAGGGGGATCGGGCATCCCGCCACGCCCGGTGCAGCCGAATGACCCCGCGGGCGTGAGGAGGGAGGGACTGCAAACACTCTTCCAGATGTCCTCGGGAGAACGTCAGGGGTTGTGAGGTCCCCAGAACGCAGAATCGAGTGGAGAGCAGCGCGTCCAGACAGGCCGTGATGCGCCACGGCGGGAGTATCAGGGCAAGCCGGGCCAGGGATTCCAGGGGATGGGCGATGCGGCTCCCCCACGGCCCCTCGAGATCCGGGAGGCCGTGCGACTTGGCGATTCTGATGCCTTCCTGCTGCGACTGGACCCGGTGGTCCGTCCACAGGAGCTCCACTCGCTGCTGCGCGGCAACGAGACCGTCGGCCGCAGACCGCGGGGCCACCTGCTTCCTCGGCTGTCGCCCTCGGCTGAGAACACCGTGCACCCACGGCTCGGTCCCGCCCACGGGGAGTCGTAGCAGCTCCAGCCCCCGCACACCGCTCACCACGAGCCCAGCCTGAGGACCGCACAGGTGCTTCTGCAGGAGAACTGCGCGCTCCACGTCCGTGAGCGGCTGGTCCTGGAGCACCCACAGTCCTCGTGCGAGTCACTGGATGCCCGGTGCTCCGAGCAGCTGGGAGGCCCGGCCACCCGCTTCTGAGGTGCTCACCACCGCGGGTTCGGAGGGGAACGGAACGGGTCGCTGCTGGTAGAACACCATGACCGGACTCTAGGAAAAATCGCTCCTGAGCGCGGCGGGTTGTCCACAGCCCTCGCCGGACGCCCGCGGAGGTTCCCGGACGCCGTCGGGCGGAGCAAATGCGCCGGAGAGGCCGGAAATCTGCAACAACGGAGCAAATGCAGCGCGGCGTTGCCCGAGCAGGTGAGCCCACGCCACGGCAGATGTGGCTGCGGACATGGCGGTGGCGGGCGTATTGCGGTCCCTGGTGTGGTTTCTGGCGGAGCAAATGCAGCGCGGCTCACTCACAACAGCATTAGCGGAGCAATTGCAACGGGGCATGGACGCGGGGCGGGAGCGCCGGTGGGTAGCCTGGGGCGGTGACTTCTTCCCAGACCGTCTTCTGCGCCCCGTCCGGTTCCGAGTGGTGGCGCGACGCCGTCATTTACCAGGTCTACCCGCGCTCCTTCAAGGACTCCAACGGTGACGGCATGGGTGATCTGGGCGGCGTGACCCAGAAGCTCCCCTACCTGCAGCGCCTGGGCGTGGATGCCGTGTGGCTCTCCCCGTTCTACCTCTCGCCGCAGCACGACGCCGGGTACGACGTCGCGGACTACCGCACCGTGGACCCCCGCTTCGGCACGCTCGAGGACTTCGACCGGATGCGCGAGGAAGCCCAGCGCCTGGGGCTGAAGGTGATCGTGGACCTGGTGCCCAACCACACCTCCGAGGACCACGAGTGGTTCCGGGCCGCTCTGGCCTCCGCACCCGGCTCCCCCGAGCGCGAGCGCTACATCTTCCGCGACGGCACCGGCGAGAACGGTGAGCAGCCGCCCAACAACTGGAACTCCGTCTTCGGCGGACGTGCGTGGACCCGGGTGCCGGACGGCCAGTGGTACCTGCACCTCTTCGACTCCTCCCAGCCGGACCTGAACTGGGAGAATCCGGAGGTGTGGGAGGAGTTCCGCGCCATCCTGCGGTTCTGGCTGGACCGCGGCGCGGACGGCTTCCGCGTGGACGTGGCCCACGGCATGATCAAGGCGGACGGCCTGCCGGACTGGGACGAGCAGGTCCACATGGTGGAGGGCACCACGGAGGACGACGACGCCCCGGCCACCGGCACCGCGCAGGCCACCTCCTCGGCGGCCACCGCCCAGGACACCCTCGGCCCGGAGACGGTGGGCACGGAGCAGGGCACCTCCCCCACCGGCGACTCCCCGACGGACACCCCTCTCGCCGCCGCGCCCGGCCCCGAAACCGTGGGCGCCGAGCAGGGGGCGGCCTCCGGCGTGGAGGGTGCGGGCGGCGTCGTGCCCGGCGACGACGCCGGGGAGCCCGAGAAGACCATGGACACCGGCCCGTACTTCGACCAGGAGGGCGTGCACGAGATCTACCGCGACTGGCACCGCATCCTGGAGGAGTACCCCGGGGACCGGATGCTCGTGGTGGAGGCGTGGGTGGGCCCGCCGCCGCGCCTGGCCCGCTACGTGCGCCCGGACGAGGCGCAGCAGGCCTTCAACTTCGACTTCCTGGTGGCGGGCTGGCACCGGGACCGGATGCGGAACGTCATCGACGACTCCCTGCGTGCCAACTACGAGGTGGGTGCCCCCTGCACCTGGGTGCTCTCCAACCACGACACCGTGCGCCACGCCTCCCGCTACGGGCTGGGCTCCCGCACGGCGTACCCCAACGGCATCGGGGCGCAGGACGAGCAGCCGCTCCACGGCCAGGGCCTGCGCCGGGCCCGCGCCGCGGCGCTGGTGGAGCTCTCCCTGCCCGGTTCCGCGTACGTCTACCAGGGCGACGAGCTGGGCCTGCCGGAGCACACCGCGCTTCCCGACGACACCCGCGAGGACCCCGCGTTCCACCGCACCGGGGGCGCGGAGCTGGGGCGCGACGGCGCTCGCGTGCCGCTGCCCTGGTCTCCGGTGGGCGAGGGGCTGGGCTTCGGTCCGAACCCGTGGCTGCCGCAGCCGGAGTCTTTCAACGGGATCACCGTGGACCACCAGGAGGGCGATCCGCAGTCCACGCTGAACCTGTACCGGCGGGCCCTGCGGCTGCGCTCGGAGCTGGGGCTGGGCACCGCGGACTTCGCGTGGCACCCGCTGAGCGAGGACCGGGCCAACGTCCTCGCCTACATGCTGAGCACGGCGGACGGCCGCACGGTGATGGTCGCGGCGAACCTCGGGGAGGACGCCGTGGGCTTCGAGGAGCTCACCCGCGGCACGCAGCTGCTCACGAGCGGGCAGGACGCCGTGGTCACCGGCCGGCTCACGGTGGACAGCGCGGTGTGGCTCGCCCTCTGAGCCTCAGCGCGGGGACGCGGTGGCGCAGTGGGACTGCAGCCAGGCCTCTGCGGGCGCCAGCGCCTCGTGGACCTGCACGACCTCGGCCGGCTGCAGGGTGTCCCCCGCGTCCGCGAGGACCTTTCCGGCCTCCGCGAACGCGGGACGCACGGCGGCGGGCAGCTGGTCCTGCAGCTCGGTGAGGGACTCGCGGGCCTGGCGCACGGCGTCGTCGTCCGGGTGCTCGTCCTCCGCGTCGCCCGTGAGGGGGAGCAGCTCCAGCCCGCTGTAGGCCTCGGCGACGTCGAAGCAGGACTGCGTGTCCACCGGGGCGCCGGATGCGCTGGCCCCGGAGGGCGTGGGGGTGGGCGTCACGGGAGAGAGCTCGATCGCGGTGCTCCTGGTGGGGTGCTGCCCGCATCCGGTGAGCGCCAGGGAGAGGACCAGGGCGGCGAGTCCACCGAGCATGCGCCTGCGGTGCGTCATGGCGGCGCCCCTCCCGGTCGTGCGCGCGGCCCGCGCGCTGGTTCTCGTGGGCGGCCGGGTCCCCGGCACGGGGCCGCCCCGGAGACGCGGCACCGGAACGCCCGCGGTGGGGGACGGTACCGCCAGCAGACCCCACGGTAGAGCCGCAACCTCGGCGCAGGCTGAGGGTGCGGGGCGAGCCCACGATGTGTGGCCCGGGTGGACGAGTGCCCGCCGCGGCGGAGGAACGGGGCCAGCAGAACGGCCCCCGGACGGCACGAGCGGCCCCAGGGGCCCGGACAGCAAAGAACCCCCGCGTGTAGAAGCCACGCGGGGGTTCAGTGGCTCCGACCGGCGTCGATCCGGTGACCTTACGATTTTCAGTCGTACGCTCTACCAACTGAGCTACAGAGCCAGGCACTCCCGGGAGCAGAACTCTCGGTGATATGCCGCGACGGCGCGAAAAGTTGCCTTTTCATCGCCGTCTGAGCGACCCTGACGGGACTTGAACCCGCGACCTCCGCCGTGACAGGGCGGCGCGCTAACCAACTGCGCTACAGGGCCTTGGTTGTTTCCAACGAGTGGATATCCTACCAGGTCCAACGCTTCGCTGTGCAAATCGAGCGCCTGGCGGGCTTCCCCGTGGAAAACGTACCCCCAACGGGATTCGAACCCGTGCCGCCGCCGTGAAAGGGCGGTGTCCTAGGCCGCTAGACGATGGGGGCCAGAACCTCGTCCGGGCACTGCGCAGGCAGCACGGACGATGGACATCCAGTAGCTTAGAGCCAAAGACCCCGTTCCACAAACGGTCGTGGTATGGGGCGGTGCGGCGCCACGGGCTCTCAGACCGCCACGTCCGGGCGGTCCCCCAGCCGGGGATCCTCGAACCGCGGGACGATCATCGCGGGCCCGGTGCAGCTGTGGAGCACGCCCTGGGAGGTGGAGCCCAGCAGCATGCCCGCGAAGCCACCGCGGCCCCGGGTCCCCGTGACCACCAGCTGGTTCTGCGCGGAGCGCGCCACGAGCGTGTCGATGGGCGCCCCGTCCACCAGCTCGCCGGTGATCTCCAGCCCCGGGAAGTGTCCGCGCAGCCAGGCCACGCACGCCTCGAGCGCCGCGCGGACCTCTCCGCGCAGGTCGTCGAAGTCCACCGGCGAGGGCAGCCAGGCGTAGGACGCGGTCTCCGACGGCGCCGCGCACACCACGTGCAGGGGCACCCCCAGCTGCTCGGCCTCGTCCGCGGCCCACAGCATCGCGGAGCTCGCGTGCGCGGAGCCGTCCGAGCCCACGGTCACGCCGTCCACGAAAGCCCGGTGGCGGCCCACGTTCTCGCTCACCCGGTAGTCGATCCCCCACTGCAGGGGAATGATGCCCACGGGGCAGTGGGCGTGGGCGGGCACCGCGGTGGACACCGAGCCCAGCAGGCGCCCGAGGAACCCGCCGCGACCGCTCGATCCCAGGACGAGTAACTGCGCGTGGCGGCTGAGCTCCACGAGCACCCCGGAGGGGTCCCCGGCCTCCACCGTGGAGAGGACCTCCACGTCCAGCTCTGCCACGCGGCGTCGGGCGTCCGCCACGAGCTCCTGGACGGCGCGGTTCACGGCGGCGTCGTCGAACGCGGCGTAGCCCACGTCGAAGGTGGAGCCGCCGACCATGGGGACCGTGTAGGCGGTGACCACGTGCAGCGGTGCGTCGCGGCGGCGGGCCTCCCGGGCCGCCCAGTGCAGGGCGCCCAGGCTCTGCTCGGAGCCGTCCACCCCCACGACGATCTCGGACTCGCGTGCGCTCATGGTGTTCCCTCCCGGACCGCGGACTGCTGCTTCCAGCCTAGCCCCGGCGGTGCCGATGGGAGGGGCGGCAGTGAGATGATGGGAGCGCCTGGAACCAGGGGATCGACGGCGCCTCGCCACCGCCCCCCGCCGCGCAGCCCTCCGCACCCGAGACGGGTCGCGGCGCGCACCGGACAGCAGCCGAGGGGGCACCCGTGCCCCGGAACGGAGACGGACCGTGAGCACACACGAAGCATCGGACGGGACCATGCCTGCCCGGGTCAGGGGCGGCACGTGGCGCTCGTGGGGCGGCAACCTCAGCGCGGAGCCCGCCGTCACCGTGCGCCCCGCGGGCTCGGACCAGGTGCTGGCCGTGCTGGCCGACGCCGCCCGCACCGGACTGCGGGTGCGTCCGGCCGGTTCGGGCCACAGCTGCAGTCCCCTGGTGCCCACCGGGGACGCCCTCCTGGACACCTCCGCCCTCACCGGTCTGGTGTCCGTGGACGAGGAGCACCAGCGCGTCACCGTCTTCGCCGGGACCACGCTGCAGGAGCTGAACCTGGTGCTGGAGGAGCACGGGCTCGCACTGGCGAACCTGCCGGACTCCTCCCACATGACCGTGGGCGGCGCGATCGCCACGGGAACGCACGGCACCGGCCTGGGCCAGCCGTCCCTGGGTGGCCAGGTGATCGGGGTCAGCATGGTCACACCCGGCGGTGACGTGGTTTCGTGCTCCGAGTCCCACCGCCCGGACCTGCTCGCGGCGGCCCGCACGCACCTCGGGGTGCTGGGCGTGCTCGTCTCGGTGACCCTGCAGTGCGTGAACGCGTTCCGGCTGCACTGCGCGGAGTTCCGCGAGCCCCTGGACCCCCTGCTGGACACCCTGCAGGAGCGGATGTCCGCGGCGGACCACGTGGAGTTCTCCTGGATGCCTGGCACCACCACGGCCCACACCCGCATCCTGAGCCGCCTGCACCGGCTCCCGGACGAGTACACCCGCCCGGCCTCCCCGATCTCCCGTGCCCTGCGCCGCGCGGACGACGCCGTTCTGCGCACCTCCCTGACCGCCGGCCTGGGCCGCGTGGGGAACCTGCTGCCGCGCGCCGTGAACGGGCTCAACAGGATCGAGTCCCTCGCGGAGAGCTCACGGCGCTACACGGACGTCTCCTACCGGGTGTTCACCGTGGCCCGCCCCGTGCGCTACGTCTCCGCCGAGTACGGACTGCCCCTGGAGAACACGGTCCCCGCCTTCCGGGAGCTGCGCACGCTCGTGGAAGCCCACGGCTACGACCTCTCGTTCCCGCTGACCGTGCGCTGCTCCCCGCCGGACCCGGCGCTGCTCTCCCCCGCCGCGGGGCGGTACACGGGCTGGATCAACCTGCGCCAGTACGGGAAACGGCCCCGCCAGAGCTTCCTCACCGCGGCCGAGCAGATCCTGGTGGACCACGGTGGCCGCCCCCACTGGGGCACGCTGCACACCCGCACCGCCGCGGACCTCGCCCCCTGCTACCCGCGCTGGGAGGACTTCCTGGCGGCGCGCGCGGAGCTGGACCCCGAGGGGCTGCTGCTCAACGAGCACACGCGCACCCTGCTGGGGGTCTGAGCACCGGGGCCGGGGGCCCGCCACCACATGCCCGACGCACCGTCCCACCGGCCACCAGGGGACGGTGCGTCGTCGCGGGGTGCGCCCCCGGCCGGCGCCTGCCCGGTGGGGCTACTGCCCCGCGCCGCTGCGGGACACGGAGATCATCTCGTCCCGCTCCACCACCTTGACGCGCTCACGGGGGTTGCCCTCGGCGTCGTGGGAGGACTGCCCCAGGCTCTGCTCGTACTCGTCCAGGGCCAGCCAGCCGTCCCACGTGGTGTACGCGACGCCCTTGCCGTCCAGCAGCTCCACCACGGCCTGCGGGTCCGGGTTCTCGGGATCCGCGAGCGCCGCCCGGTCCTCCACCAGGTGGGTGACGGTCTCCAGGGCGTCGGACTTGGTGGCGCCGATCAGGCCCACGGGGCCGCGCTTGATCCAGCCGGTGGCGTACACGCCGGGGACGGGAGCGCCGTCGGCGTCCACCACACGGCCCTCCTGGTTGAGGATCACGCCGCGTTCGGGGTCGAACGGGAGCTCGGGCAGCGGCGAGCCCAGGTAGCCGATCGCGTGGTAGACGGCCTGCACCGGGTACTCGGTGTACTCGCCGGTGCCCGTGACGGAGGCGTCCCCGTTGAGCCGGGTGCGCTCCATGCGGATGGCCCGGACCTTGCCGTCCTCGTCCCCGAGGATCTCGTCCGGGGTCTGCAGGAAGTGCAGGTGCAGCCGGCGGGAGGCCGTCCTGGGCGAGTCGTCCTCGCGCCACTTCTGCAGGGTCTTCATCATGACCTTGGTCTGGTTGTTCTCGGTCATGGCCTTCTCGGAGGCCTCGTCGAACTGGAAGTCCTCGTCGTAGACCACGATGTCCACGTCCCGGGACTTGGCCAGCTCGCGCAGCTCCAGCGGCGTGAACTTGATCTGGGCGGGGCCGCGGCGGCCGAAGATGTGCACGTCCGTGACGGGGGACTCCTTCAGCCCCTGGTACACGTTGCCCGGGATCTCGGTCACGAGCATGTCGTCCGCGTGCTTGGAGAGCACCCGTGCCACGTCCAGGGCCACGTTGCCGTTGCCGATGACCGCGATCTCCTTCGCGTTCAGGGGCCACGTGCGGGGGTAGTCCGGGTGGCCGTCGTACCACGCCACGAAGCGCGCGGCGCCGTAGGAGCCGTCCAGGTCCGCACCGGGGATGTCCAGCGGAGCGTCGTTGACCGCGCCCGTGGCGAAGATGACGGCGTCGTAGTGCGTGAGGAACTCGCCCAGGATGAGGTCCTTGCCGTACTCCACGTTGCCGAAGAACCGGATGTCCCCGCGGCCCAGGATGGAGCGCAGCGCCGTGATGATGCCCTTGATGCGGGGGTGGTCCGGGGCCACGCCGTAGCGGATGAGTCCGAACGGGGTGGGGTAGCGGTCGAACAGGTCCACGCTGACCTCGAGCTCGCCCTCACGCACCGCGTCGGTCTTGGTGAGCATGTCCGCGGCGTAGATCCCGGCCGGTCCGGCGCCGATCACGGCCACGCGCAGCGGACGCGGGGAGGAGGGGGTTGTCACGGTGGTGATTCCTTTCGACGCGCACGCGGGATGGGCGTGCTGGCAGGGACTGGGATCAACGGTAGTGAACCGTGGTCAGTCTTGCCTAACCACGGCTCCGCCCACGGCGGGCGGGCAGGGGACCGGAGCCCGCGGGCGCGGGGTGGGACAGCGGCGTCGGCGTAGTATTTCTACACAAACGCCCCCACCTGTTTCCCAAGGTGCCCCGCGCGCACCCACCCGTGAGGATCCGCATGTCGTCAGCCACCCCGCCCACCACTCGCAGCGAGCCCCGTGGCGGGCTGGACCGCTTCTTCTCCATCACCCGGCGCGGCTCCACCGTGGGCCGGGAGGTCCGCGGCGGCGTGGCCACGTTCATCGCCATGAGCTACATCGTGGTGCTCAACCCCCTGGTGCTCGGCCACGGCCCGGACGGTGCGGGCAACGTGCTGGGCGGCGAGCGCGTGGCCGCCATGACCGCGCTGGTGGCCGGTGTGCTCACCATCCTCATGGGCGTGTGGGCCAAGTCCCCGTTCGGTCTGGCCACGGGGCTGGGGGTGAACGCGTTCCTGGCCGTCACGATCGCCACCAACCCCGGGCTCACGTGGCCGCAGGTGATGGGCCTGGTGATCTGGGCCGGTGTGATCATGGTGGTGCTGGTGCTCACCGGGTTCCGCACCGCCGTGTTCAACGCGGTGCCGGACTCGCTGAAGACGGCCATCGTGGTGGGGATCGGGCTGTTCATCGCGCTGATCGGGTTCGTGAACGCAGGGTTCGTGCGCCGCATCCCGGACGCCGCCCACACCACGGTGCCCGTGCAGCTGGGCGTGGGCGGTGAGCTGCTCGGCTGGCCCACGCTCACCTTCGTGGTGGGGCTGCTGCTGACGGTCGCCCTGATGGTGCGCAACGTCAAGGGCGGGATCCTGATCTCCGTGGTGCTGACCACCGTCCTGGCGCACGTCCTGGAAGCGGTCTCCCCCAGCGGCTCCTCGGTGGACGACCCGCACGGGTGGTCGCTCGTGGTGCCCGCCACCCCCGAGAGCCTCTTCGCGGTCCCGGACCTCTCCCTGCTGGGCTCCGCGGCTCCGATCGACGCGTTCCGCCAGCTCGGGGGGATCGCCTGCCTGCTGCTGGTCTTCACCATCCTGCTGTCCATCTTCTTCGATGCGATGGGCACCATGGTGGGGCTCTCCCAGCAGGCCGGCCTGGTGGCGGAGGACGGGCAGATCGAGAACATCAACCGCGTGCTGCTCGTGGATGCCGTGGGTGCCGTGGCGGGTGGCGCGGGGTCCGTGTCCTCCAACCAGATCTTCGTGGAGTCCTCCACGGGCATTGCCGAGGGTGCCCGCACCGGGCTGGCCAACGTGGTCACCGGTGCGCTGTTCCTGACCGCCATGTTCCTCACACCGCTGGTCAACGTGGTGCCCTTCGAGGCCGTGGCCCCCGCCATGGTGGTGGTGGGCTTCCTGATGGCCAAGAACGTGGTGGCCGTCGACTGGAACGACTGGGGTGTGGCCGTCCCCGCGTTCCTCACCTTCGCGGTCATGCCCTTCACGTACTCGATCGCCAACGGCATCGGCGCGGGCTTCGTCTCCTACGTGTTCATCCGCCTGGTCCAGGGCCGTGCGAAGGACGTGCACCCGCTCATGTACGTGGTGGCCCTGGCGTTCGTGGCGTTCTTCGGGATCGGCGTGATCGAGGGCTGGGCGGGCTGATCCCGCTCCCCCGACGACGCCGCCGCGCGCCGCCTGGCGTCACACCCCCGGCCCCTCCGGGACCGGGTCCGCGGGCTTGTCGTGCCACGGGCCGGTGTCCCCCGCGAGCTCACGGCACCACGCCGTGTCCTTGTACTGGGCCGGCAGGGAGCCCCCGAGCAGCTCGCGACCCAGCGCGGCGGCGTCGGCGGAACCGGCCGCAGGAAGCGGTGCGTGGGACGCCGCGAGCACCACGTTGCCGTAGCGGCGGCCCTTGAGCATGGCGGGGTCCGCGACCGCGGCCACGTGCTCGAAGACCTCCAGCAGCGCGGCGATCTCCGCGCGCGTGCCCTTGAGGTTGCGGGTGTCCCCCACGTTCAGCAGGTACAGCCCGTTCGGGGCGAGCACCCGGTCCACGTGCCGCGCGAACTCCACCGTGCGCAGGTGCCCCGGGGTCTGCTCCCCGGCGAAGACGTCCCGGATCACGACGTCCCGCGAGCCCGCCGTGAGCGACTCCGTGACCGCGCGCGCCTCCCCCGGGCGGATCCGCAGCAGCGGTGCGCGGGGCAGGTCCAGCCACTCGCGCACCAAGGTGGCCAGGGCGGCGTCGAGCTCCACGACCACCTGGCGCGCCTGCGGGTAGCGCCACGCGAGGTAGCGGGCCATGGTGCACGCCCCGCCGCCCAGGTGCAGCACGCGCAGCGCGGTGGGGTCCAGGTGGGCGCAGACGTGCTCCTCCAGCACCGTGGAGAACCAGCGCATGTACTCGAACTCCAGCTGGTCCGGGCGGTCCGGGACGATGTGCGAGGACGGCACCCCGTTCACCCGCAGCACCCACGCGCCCGGCACGTAGGCGTCCTGCTGCAGCTCCACCGTGCCCGTGTCCGTGACCCAGGTGCGCTCCACGAGGCCCGGTGCGTCCGACGACGCCGCCGCGCCGGCTTCAGCCCGCCCGTCCCGCTTCGAGTTCTTGCCGTGCTTCTTCCTGCTCACGGGGTGGGCAGCACCGTCACGACTGGGGCGCGGTGTCCGCGGCGCCGGACGTGATGCCGCGGCGCTCCTGCGAACGGCCGAGCTCGTGGCTGTGCAGCGCGGACTCCAGGCGTTCCAGCTTGCCCGTCAGCTCCCCCGTGTGGCCCGGGCGGATGTCCGCCTTGAGCACCAGGGACACCCGCGGACCGTACTCCGCCACTGCCGCGGTGGCCTCCTTGACCACGGCCATGCACTCGTCCCACTCACCCTCGATGGTGGTGAACATGGAATCGGTGCGGTTGGGCAGCCCGGACTCGCGCACCACGTGCACGGCTGCGGCCACGGCGTCGTGCACCGAGGCGTCCGGGTTGTCCCCGCCACTGGGCGAGACTGAGAAGGCGACCAACATGTGACCAGTGTGGCACCGGGGTGGCGGGAGCGCGACCCCCGGCGTGGGGTGTGGAGTTCCTAGACTGGGGGCACCACCGGTCGACCACGCAAGGGAGCACGTTCCATGACCCAGGGCATCTACATCTCCGCCATGACCCCGCTGAGCGGCAAGACGCTGGTGGCCCTGGGCCTCACGGACACCATGTTCCAGCGCACGGACGCGCTGGGCTTCTTCCGCCCGGTCTTCGACGGCGCGGCACCGGAGGAGGACTCCGTCCTGCAGCTCATGAAGCGCACGTTCGACCTCCCGGACTCCCGCTGCCGGGGTGCGATCTCCCTGGAGCGGACGCGCGAGATCCTCGCCTCCGGCGACCACGACGAGCTCGACTCCGCCGCCATGGCCGTCTACTCCGAGATGGCTCGTGAGTGCGACGTGATCGTGGTGGACGGCACGGACCTCGTGGCGCACAACGCCGCAACCGCCGAGTTCGACCTCAACGCGCGACTCGCCAACAACATGGGCTGCTCCGTGGCCGCGGTGATCAGCGCGCACGACTCCGAGCGGGTCAAGGACGTCCTCAACGCGATCGACGTGACCCGCACGGAGCTGCGTCAGGCCGGCTGCGACATCTACGCCGTGATCGTGAACCGCGCGGACCCCGCCCAGGCGGAGCAGATCCGGCAGCAGGCCAAGCCCGGCAACCACAACCTCCCGGCGTACGTGATCCCGGAGCTCCCCGCGATCTCCAACCCCACCGTGGCCGAGCTCGTGGACGCCCAGGGCTACGGCACGGACTTCAACGCCAGCTCCCTGGACCGTGACATCAAGGCCGTGAAGGTGGCCGCCATGACGGCGGGCAACTTCCTGGACCAGATGGCGGACGGGGACCTGGTGATCACCCCCGGGGACCGGACGGACGTGGTCTCCGCAACCCTGGCGTCGTCGTTGGCTCCCACGCTTCCCACGCCCGCGGGAATGCTGCTCACCGGCGGTTTCCGTCCCACCGGCGCCGTGGGCTCCCTGCTGGGTGCCGCGCCCTTCCCCGTGCTCGTGACCGAGGGGGACACCTTCACCACGGCGCAGGCGGTGGCCACGACCCGCGGCACGCTGGCGGGCGCCCACTCCCGCAAGATCGCCGCGGCGCGCGGCGCGTGGGCCGAGTACATCGACAGCGACGAGCTCTCCGGGCGCCTCACCCTCCCCCGCCCGGTCCGGCGCACGCCGCTGCGGTTCCTGCACGAGCTCGTGGAGTCGGCGCGCGCGGACCGCAAGCACGTGGTGCTCCCGGAGGGCGACGACCCCCGCATCCTGCGCGCCGCCGAGCTGATCCACCGCCGCAACTTCTGCGACCTCACGGTGCTGGGCGAGCCCGACGCCGTCCGCGCGCTCGCGCAGTCCGAGGGCATCGAGCTGGACTTCGACGCCGAGGACCTGAACCTCGTGGACTTCCAGCACGACGACGCCCTGCGCCACCGGTACGCGGACGAGTACGTGCGGCTGCGGGCCCACAAGGGTGTGAGCAGGGACCAGGCGCTGGAGCGCATGGCGGACGGCTCGTACTTCGGCACCATGATGGTGCAGCTGGGGGACGTGGACGGAATGGTCTCCGGGGCCGCCCACACCACCGCGAACACCATTCGCCCCGCCCTGGAGTTCGTGAAGACGCGCGAGGGCGTGAACATCGTCTCCTCGGTGTTCTTCATGCTGCTGGCGGACCGGGTGCTCGTCTACGGCGACTGCGCGGTGAATCCCAACCCGGACGAGCAGCAGCTCGCGGACATCGCTCTGGCCTCGGCCCAGACCGCCCGCGAGTTCGGCGTGGACCCCCGCGTGGCCATGCTGTCCTACTCCACCGGCGGCTCCGGCTCCGGCGAGGACGTGGAGCGTGTGCGCGCGGCCACGGAGATCGTGCGCTCCGCGGACCCGGACTTCGAGGTGGAGGGCCCCATCCAGTACGACGCCGCCGTGGACGCCTCGATCGCCAGGTCCAAGCTCCCCGGTTCCCACGTGGCGGGGAAAGCCACCGTGTTCGTGTTCCCGGACCTGAACACCGGCAACAACACCTACAAGGCCGTGCAGCAGTCCGCCGGCGCCGTGGCCGTGGGCCCCGTGCTGCAGGGGCTGCGCAAGCCCGTGAACGACCTCTCCCGCGGCTGCACCGTGGACGACATCGTCAACACCGTGGCCATCACGGCCATCCAGGCGCAGACGCTGTAGCCGCCCCGGGGCGCGGCAGCACCGGCGAACGGCCCCCGAGAGGCCGCGGCGCGGCGTCGTCGTCCGCCACGGCGTACTCCACCGCCGAGACCAGGATCCTCCACAACCCGCGGCGTCCGCGCCGCTGAAGGGACACACCATGCTCGTGCTCGTCGTCAACTGCGGCTCCTCCTCCATCAAGTACCAGGTGCGGGAGGTCACCCCGGAGGGCTCCGAGCCCAGCACCTACACGTCCTCCATGCCCGCGATCAACGAGAACGTGCCGCTGGCCACCGCCACGGCGGGCATGGCCGGCGGCGAGGTGGTCACCAAGGGGCTGATCGAGAACATCGGCACGTCCGAGATCGAGGACCACACCCAGGCGCTCGAGATCCTCGCGCAGCGCCTGGACGAGGAGCTCGGCGGGCGCACCATTGACGCCGCGGGCCACCGGGTGGTGCACGGTGGCGAACGCTTCTCCGCCCCCGTGCTGGTGAACAACGAGATCATCCGGGCCATCGAGCGGCTCGCGCCCCTGGCCCCGCTGCACAACCCCGCCCACGCGCTGGGGCTGCGCGCCATCCAGAGGACGTACCCGGGCATGCCCCAGGTGTGCGTGTTCGACACCGCGTTCCACCGGACCATGCCGGAGAAGGCCTGGCGATACGCCGTCCCCGAGGACTGGTACGAGATGCACGGGATGCGCCGCTACGGCTTCCACGGCACGTCCCACGACTACGTCACCGGCAAGGCGTGCGAGTTCCTGGGCATCCCGCGGGAGCAGTTCAACGCCGTGGTGGCCCACCTGGGCAACGGGGCCTCGGCCACCGCCATCCGCGGGGGCCGCTCCTTCGACACCTCCATGGGCTACACCCCCCTGGCCGGGTTGGTCATGGGCACCCGCAGCGGTGACCTGGACCCCTCCGTGGTCACCGCCATGCTCGAGCGCAACCCGGAGATGAGCGCCCAGGAGATGAACCGGATCCTCAACAACGAGTCCGGCCTGCAGGGCGTGTGCGGGGACTCGGACATGCGCGCCGTGCAGCAGCGCGCGGACTCCGGGGACCAGCGGGCACAGCTGGCCCTGGAGATGGCCGCGTACCGGCTGGCCAAGTACGTCGGCGGCTACCACGTGGCCGTGGGCGGGGCGCAGGCGCTGATCTTCACCGCGGGGATCGGGGAGAACTCCCCCGCGTTCCGCGCCCTGGTGTGCGACCAGCTCGGTGCACTCGGCATCACCCTGAACCCGGCGCTCAATGAGCACCCCGAGGGGGACGTGGCCCGCGTGAGCGCACCCGGTTCGGCCATCGAGGTCCTGGTGGTGGCCACGGATGAGGAGCGCGCCATTGCCGAGGCCACCGCGGCACTGATGTGGGAGCGCGTGAAGAACTGAGGCGCCGGTGCCGGGACCGGGGAGCGCTGTGACGGTCACCCGGCGGTCTCCCGGCCGGCCCCGGTTCTGGTTCCACGGCGGCGGCCGGTGCTGGCGCTGCCTCTGCTTCTGCTCCTAAGTGCAGCTCATGCCGCCTACTGAGCGGTAGGCGGCATGAGCTGCACTTGAAACTTGGGGAGTCCCGCGGACCGGCCGGTCAGCGGGACTTGGTGACCGGTTCCTCCGCGGACCACGGGAACACGATCCACTCGTCCGTGGACTTCCAGGAGAAGTCGGGGCGAACCTCCGAGCGCGGCTTCTCGTAGATCACGGCGGAACGGCACTCGGCGCCGTAGCCGCGCAGCAGTTCGAGGACCAGCGCGAGGGTGCGCCCGGAGTCCACGACGTCGTCCACCACCAGGACCTTCTTGTCGCTGATCGACTCGGTGTCCAGCATGGGCGCGAGCAGCACCGGGTCCGGCAGGGTCTCGTGGACGTCCGTGTAGAACTCGACGTTCACGGCGTCGGAGAGCTTCACGCCCATGGCATAGGACAGGGCGCCGGCGGGCAGCAGACCACCACGGGCCACCGCGATGATGATGTCCGGCTCGAAGTCCGAGTCCACGATCTGCTGGGCGAGTTCCCGGCTGGCAACGCCGAACCCCTCCCAGGTGAGGATTTCCTTGTTGTCCAGTTCGGTGGAGTCCGCGTGAAAGGCCATTCCCGTAGATTAGTCGGTTTTCGGGTCCCGGGCGCGCAGCACCGGCCCGGCGGCACGCGGGCACAGCCCCGGCCCGGGCGCCCACCCGCCTACACTGTGCGTGAGTCCACGTCTCCGTCCCCACCGAGGATCTCCATGTCCAGCAGCGCGCCGTCCGTCCTGTCCGATGAGCGGGGGTCCCGCCCCGAGGACGAACGGCTCGGCGCCGGGCGCACCGTGGTCTACGCCGTGCAGCACATCCTCACGATGTACGGCGGGCTCATCGCCGTCCCGCTGGTGGTCTCCAGTGCCGCGGGATACGACGCCGCCACCACCGCCCTGCTCGTGGCCGCGGCCCTGTTCGTGGGCGGGTTCGCCACGTTCCTGCAGGCGTGGGGGCTGCCGCGGATCGGATCTCAGCTCCCGCTCGTGCAGGGTGTCTCCTTCACGGGCATCGCCACGATGCTCTCGGTGCTCGCCACGGGCGGCGGCATCCAGTCCGTGATGGGCTCCATCATGGTGGCCTCCGCGTTCGGCTTCCTGGTGGCCCCGTTCTTCGCGCGGGTGCTGCGTTTCTTCCCTCCCGTGGTGACGGGCTCCATCATCACGACCATCGGCATCACCCTGGTGCCCGTGGCGGCGTCGTGGTCCATGGGCGGGAACGAGAAGGCCCCGGACTTCGGCGCCCTGCCCAACATCGCGCTGGCCGGGTTCACCCTGCTGGCCGTGCTGCTGCTCTCCAAGTTCGGTGGCGCGGTGCTGTCCCGGCTGGCCATCCTGGTGGCCATCGTGGCGGGCACGCTGCTGGCCTGGGTCCTCGGCATGGCCGACTTCTCACATGTGGGCGACGGCGCGTGGGTGGCGCTGCCCTCCCCGTTCCACTTCGGTGCGCCCACGTTCCACCTGGCGGCGATCGCGGCCATGGCCATCGTGATCCTGGTGAACATGGCGGAGACCACGGCGGACATCCTGGCGCTGTCCGAGGTCACGGGCTCCCGCATCAACTCGGCCCGCATCGCGGACGGGCTGCGCGCGGACATGCTGTCCTCCGCCGTGGCCCCCGTGTTCAACTCCTTCACGCAGACGGCCTTCGTGCAGAACGTGGGTCTCGTGGCCATCACCAAGGTCAAGAGCCGCTACGTGGTGGCCCTGGGCGGCGTGTTCATGGTGCTGCTGGGGCTGCTGCCCGTGCTCGGCCGGGTGATCGCCGCCATCCCGCTGCCCGTGATGGGCGGTGCCGGGTTCGTGCTGTTCGGCACGGTGATGTCCTCCGGCATCCGCACGCTGGCCCGCGTGGACTACCGCGGCGGCATGAACCTCATCATCGTGGCGGTCTCCCTGTCCTTCGGCATGGTGCCCATCGTGGCCCCGGACTTCTACGCCGCGTTCCCGTCCTGGGTGGGCATCATCTTCTCCTCCGGGATCTCCTCCGCCGCCGTGGCGGCGCTCGTGATGAACTTCTTCTTCAACGAGCTGAGCGTCCACAAGAGTTCCACGGAGGCCATGGGAATGGGCACCGTGGGGCTGCGCGTCCTGTCCCCGCGGGAGGCCGGCGCCCTGCAGGACGGCGACCAGTTCGTGGACGGCCGCCTGCTGGACGCCCAGGGGCGGGAGATCCCGTTCGCCTCGTCCCAGGAGCAGTACGAGTCCGTGCGCGAGCGCATCAACGCGGGCGAGCTGACCTCCCTGGACGACATCCGCCGCGCCCTGGACGACTAGGGCGTGTCTGACAAAGCCTTCGTCCAGGTGATGACGGAGTGCAGGATGATGGCGGCGCGGTAGGTCACAGCGTGTTTGTCGTACCGGGTTGCGATGGCGCGCCATTGTTTGAGGTGGCAGTAG
>NZ_PHOA01000047.1 GCF_003687455.1 Kocuria tytonicola
CCGGCAGTGGCTGTCCGAGACCCCTCTGCCCTCCGAGTGACCCGCCGCCGCGTCCCCCGCCCCTGCCCCGAACCGAGGAACCCATGCCCCTGACCGCGGACACCGCGACCGCCGCCCCGTCCAAGGCGCAGCGGGCGTACGACTGGATCAAGTCCCAGATCATGACCCAGGCGTTCTCGCCGGGCTACCGCCTGGTGCTCGCGAGCATCGCGGAGACCCTGAGCATGTCCGTGGTGCCGGTGCGCGAGGCCATCCGCCGGCTGGAGGCGGAAGGGTTCGTGACGTTCGAGCGCAACGTGGGGGCGCGTGTGTCCATGGTGGACGGGGAGCAGTACCGCTTCAGCATGGAGACGCTGGCGGTGCTGGAGGGAGCGGCCACCGCGCAGGCGGCGGCGCTGATCACTGCCGCGGACCTGGCCCACGCCCGGGAGCTCAACGCCTCCATGGAGGCATCCCTGCAGAACTTCGACCCGCAGACCTTCACCGAGACCAACCACGAGTTCCACCGTGTGCTCGCGTGCCGGTGCCCCAACGAGCGTCTCAACGACCTGGTCACGGTGGAGTGGGAGCGCCTGAACCACCTGCGGACCTCCACGTTCTCGTTCGTGCCGGAGCGCGCCCGCGCCTCGGTGACCGAGCACCACCACATCCTCCACCTCCTCGAGACCCACGCCCCGGCGGACGCCGTGGAGCGCGCCGTGCGCCAGCACCGCACGGCAACGTTGACGAGCTACCTCAGCAGCCGCGAGGTCCGCGGCGAGGCGCAGCACCGCACCGCGTGACCCGCCGACAGCAGTCCCACTGATTCGCACCGATTCTTCGCACTGATTCAAGGAGTCATCACATGGCAGCCCTGCAGGACACCAAGCCCGAGAACCTTCCCGATTCCATCCGCCACTACATCGGCGGCGAGTGGGTGGACTCGATCGACGGGGACACGTTCGACGTGCTCAACCCCGTGACCAACGAGCCCTACATCACGGCCGCCTCCGGGAAGAAGGCGGACATCGAGGCCGCCGTGGCCGCCGCGAAGAAGGCGTTCGAGGAGGGCCCCTGGCCCAGGATGCTCCCGCGTGAGCGCTCCCGGATCCTGCACAGGATCGCGGACATCGTGGAGTCCCGCGGGGACCAGCTGGCCGCCATGGAGTCCTACGACTCCGGCCTGCCCATCACCCAGGCGCTCGGCCAGGCCCGCCGGGCGGCCGAGAACTTCCGGTTCTTCGCGGACCTGATCGTCGCCCAGATCGACGACGCCTACAAGGTCCCCGGGCGCCAGGTGAACTACGTGAACCGCAAGCCCATTGGCGTGGCCGGTCTGATCACCCCGTGGAACACCCCGTTCATGCTCGAGTCCTGGAAGCTGGGCCCCGCACTCGCCACGGGCAACTGCGTGGTGCTCAAGCCCGCTGAGTTCACGCCGCTGTCCGCATCCCTGTGGCCCGGCATCTTCGAGGAGGCCGGCGTGCCCGCCGGTGTCTTCAACCTGGTCAACGGCTTCGGCGAGGAGGGCTACGCGGGTGACTCCCTCGTGAAGCACCCGGACGTGCCCCTGATCTCCTTCACGGGCGAGTCCCGCACCGGGCAGATCATCTTCGGCAACGCCGCCCCCTACCTCAAGGGCCTGTCCATGGAGCTGGGCGGCAAGTCCCCGGCCGTGGTCTTCGAGGACGCGGACCTGGAGGCCGCGATCAACGCGACCATCTTCGGTGTCTTCTCCCTCAACGGCGAGCGCTGCACCGCGGGCTCGCGCATCCTGGTCCAGCGCGGGATCTACGACGAGTTCGTGGAGCGCTACGCCGCGCAGGCCAAGCGCGTGAAGGTGGGCCTTCCCTCCGATCCCAGCACCGAGGTGGGCGCGCTGGTGCACCCGGAGCACTGGGAGAAGGTCATGTCCTACGTGGAGATCGGCAAGCAGGAGGCCCGCCTGGTGGCCGGTGGCGGGCGTCCCGAGGGCTTCGAGACCGGCAACTACGTGGCGCCCACCGTGTTCGTGGACGTGAAGCCGGACGCCCGGATCTTCCAGGAGGAGATCTTCGGCCCCGTGGTGGCCATCACTCCGTTCGACACGGACGAGGAGGCTCTGGAGCTCGCCAACAACACCAAGTACGGCCTGGCCGCCTACATCTGGACGAGCGACCTCAAGCGCGCCCACAACTTCGCGCAGAACGTGGAGGCGGGCATGGTGTGGCTGAACTCCAACAACGTGCGGGACCTGCGCACCCCGTTCGGCGGCGTGAAGGCCTCCGGGCTGGGCCACGAGGGCGGCTACCGCTCGATCGACTTCTACACGGACCAGCAGGCCGTGCACATCAACCTGGGTGAGGTCCACAACCCGGTGTTCGGCAAGCAGGAGGACGCCGCCGCGAAGGCGGACGGCTGAGCCCCTCCCGTCTCCGCCGGGGCGGCCCGTCCGCCCCGGCCCCACGACCCCACTGACCACGTCACCCTCACCACGAAGGACACACCATGACGAATCCCGCTGACCGGACAATGACGTCCTCGGGCTTCTACGTTTCCCAGGAAGCCCCGATCACCACCGACAACCCCGTCAAGACCCCGTCCGCACCCGCGCCGGACATCCTGCGCTGCGCGTACATGGAGCTCGTGGTCACGGACCTCGCGAAGTCCCGCGAGTTCTACGTGGACGTGCTGGGGCTCACGGTCACGGAGGAGGACGAGAACACCGTCTACCTGCGCTCGATCGAGGAGTTCATCCACCACAACCTGGTGCTGCGCCAGGGCCCCGTGGCCGCCGTGGCCGCGTTCTCCTACCGCGTGCGCACCCCCGAGGACCTGGACAAGGCCGTGGCCTTCTACGAGGAGCTCGGCTGCCGTGTGGAGCGCCGCGCGGAGGGCTTCACCAAGGGCATCGGCGAGTCGGTGCGCGTGGAGGACCCCCTGGGCTTCCCGTACGAGTTCTTCTACGACGTGGAGCACGTGGAGCGCCTGGCGTGGCGCTACGACCTCTACACCCCGGGCGCCCTGGTGCGCCTGGACCACTTCAACCAGGTCACCCCGGACGTGCCCCGCGCCACCAAGTTCATGCAGGACCTGGGCTTCCGCGTGACCGAGGACATCCAGGACGAGCAGGGCACGGTCTACGCCGCGTGGATGCGCCGCAAGCCCACCGTGCACGACACCGCCATGACCGGCGGCGACGGCCCGCGCATGCACCACGTGGCCTTCGCGACCCACGAGAAGCACAACATCCTGGCCATCTGCGACAAGCTCGGTGCGTTGCGCCAGTCGGACAGGATCGAGCGCGGCCCCGGCCGCCACGGCGTGTCCAACGCGTTCTACCTCTACCTGCGGGACCCGGACGGGCACCGCGTGGAGATCTACACGCAGGACTACTACACCGGTGACCCGGACAACCCCGTGGTCACGTGGGACGTCCACGACAACCAGCGCCGCGACTGGTGGGGCACCCCCGTGGTCCCCTCCTGGTACACGGAGGCCTCCCTGGTGCTGGACCTGGACGGCAACCCGCAGGAGGTCGTCTCCCGCACGGACGACTCCGAGCTCGCCGTGACCATCGGCGCGGACGGCTTCTCCTACACCCGCCCCTCCGAGGGCGAGGACTCCATGCCCGAGTGGAAGCAGGGCGAGTACAAGATGGGCCACCAGCTCTGACCCGCGACGACGACGCCGCTCGCCCCCTTACCGGGGGAGCGGCACCCGGTCCTGCTGGGCACCCGGGTGACGGAACGCCGGGAAGCCGGGGCAGCGGCGTCGTCGTCCCGTGCGGACACGGCGCACGGACCAACCGAAAGGCAAGGACATGCTGGAGCACGAACGCGTGGTGGCCATCGCGGACGAACTGGCCGCCGCGGAGGCGAACCGCTCCATGATCGAGCGCCTCACCCTGCGCTACCCGGAAATGACCGTGGAGGACTCCTACGCGGTGCAGAACGAGTGGCGCCGGCGGGCGCAGGAGTCCGGGCGGCGGCTCGTGGGCCGCAAGATCGGGCTGACGTCCAAGGTCATGCAGGAGGCCACGGGGATCACGGAGCCGGACTACGGTGCGATCTTCGCGGACCAGGTGCACGAGAACGGCTCGGTGATCGAGCACGGGCAGTACTCGAACGTGCGGATCGAGGTGGAGCTCGCGTTCGTGCTCAAGGACGAGCTGCGCGGGCCGCACACCAGCATCTTCGACGTGCTGCGGGCCACGGAGTACGTGGTGCCGGCGCTGGAGATCCTGAGCTCGCGCATCCAGATGGAGGGCCGCACCATCGTGGACACCATCTCGGACAACGCCGCCCTGGGCGGGATGGTCCACGGCGGCAACCCCGTGGCCCCGGACGCCGTGGACCTGCGGTGGGTGTCCGCGCTGCTGTACCGCAACGAGACCCTGGAGGACACGGGCGTGGCCGCCGCGGTGCTGAACCACCCCGCGAACGGGGTGGCGTGGCTCGCGAACAAGCTCGCGGCGCACGGGGATGCGCTGGAGGCCGGGAGCATCGTGCTCGCCGGGTCCTTCACCAAGCCCATGTGGGTGCACCCCGGGGACACCGTCCACGCGGACTACGGACAGTTGGGAGCCATCACGTGTCGTTTCGAGTGAACGAGCTGATCCACGCCTTCCGCGCGCCGGACGCGCCGAACCTGCCCGGTGTGCTGCCGAGCCTCAAGGACCTCTTCGCGCTGCCGCGCACACCCGAGGACCCGGTCACGGGCATCTTCCTGTCCTCCGGGGACCCGACCGCCGCGGAGATCTGCGCGAGCGCGGGCTTCGACTACCTGCTGGTGGACGGGGAGCACTCGCCGCTGTCCCTGGAGAGCGTCCAAGCGCAGCTGCGCACGATCGCCGGGTACCCCACGCTGTCCGTGGTGCGGGTGCCCGCCAACGACGAGGTCGTCGTCAAGCAGTACCTGGACCTCGGGGTGCAGTCGCTGATCGTGCCCATGGTGGATTCGGTGGCGGAGGCGGAAGCGGCGGTCCACGCCGTGGCCTACCCCGCCGCGGGTGTGCGGGGCGTGGGCGCGGCGCTCGCACGCTCCGGGCGCTGGGGCGGGATCCCCGGCTACCTGCCGCGCGCCCGGGAGACCATCACCCTGGTGGTGCAGGCGGAGTCCGCGGCGGCCGTGGCGAGCATCGAGCAGATCGCCGCGGTGGACGGGGTGGACGGCGTGTTCGTCGGTCCCTCGGACCTGGCCGCCTCCATGGGGTTGATCGGTCAGCAGACCCACCCGGACGTCGTCGCCGCCGTGAAGCACGTGATCACCGCCGTCCAGGCGGCGGGCAAGTTCGTGGGCGTCAACGCGTTCGCCCAGGACCAGGCGCGGGACTATCTCGCGGCGGGTGCCGACTTCGTGAACGTGGGCGCCGACGTCGCCCTGCTGGCTTCCGGGGCGCGGAACCTGGCGGGGGCGTTCCGGGGGTAGGTACGGGGCTGACCCGCAATCGTCAGAGCACGTGTCATCAGGCTCTCGATAGGATTCTCGCATGTTCGAGGATGCCGCCCAGCGGCCGAGTGGGGGGCGGCGCCTCTATGCATTCGTCGATGAGAGTTACCAGCAGGACCACTACTACATCGGTTGCATGGTGCTGGACCTGGACCAGTACATGGACCTCTGCGAGCGGTTTGAAGATCTAGGTAGACACGTCGCGGAGAAATACGGGGTGGATCCGGATATCGAGTTCCACGGTCATCCGATGATGCAGGGACGCAAGGAATGGCAGTGTCTCCGAGGACGGGTGCACGAGTCCGTTTCCCTCTACAGACAGGCCATGCGGCACATCCAAGCGGTCGGGGCCCGCGTGATCATCGAGGGCGTGGACGTGGCGCGGTTGAACGCCCGGTACCGGTACCCGGACCCGCCGTATGAGATCACCCTTCGGCACGCGTTGGAGAAGACGAACGACCTGACGGAGCGTATGGGGTACGACTCTTGCCTGGTGCGTGCGGACATGATCAGCAAGCACCAGGATTTCAGGGAAGCCATCGAGGGGTACACCCGAGTAGGCACCCCCGGATACAAGTCTCAAAGGCTGGAGCGGATCGAGCAGCCCATCGAGTGGTTTGATTCTGCCCAGGAACGAGGGATCCAGGCCGTTGACCTGGTTGTGTACATGTATCGGCGTACCACCGAGGTCGATCCTGGGGAAAACAAACGGGCGCAACGTGCAGCGCGAACGATCATGCGAGAACTGGGACCGCTTTATTCAGCACGCAAATGGGTGCCTTGAAGAAGCTCGGAGGTCCCCAGGGGGACCTCCGGCAGACAACGCCCCGGTGTCCGGTTCGTCGTGATACTCATGGTAGTGGCGTGTTCTAGGGGTGTCCAGGAAGGTGCTGGCATGGGGATGGGGACGCCTCGGGACGGACCTAGAATTCGGGCATGACTGGTGACCAGCTGGACGAGACCGTCAGTGCGTGCCTGAGCCTGATCGACACGCGCTTCCCGGGCGGTGAGGAGCGCGGCGCTGCCGCGATGCTGCTGGCCGACGGGACCATCCTCACCGGCACCGCTCCGGATGCGGTGAACCCGGCGGTGGAAGTCTGCCACGAGATCGAGCCGTACGCGGGCGCGTTCCGACTGAACCAGGCCGTCGTCGCGTCGGTGTGCCTGCACCGCGATGAGCGCGGGCGACTTCTGGTGCTCAGCCCGTGCGGAGTGTGCCGGGAGCGGCTGGCCGTGCACGGGCCCGACGTGCTGGCGGGTGTCGCAGCGCCGGAGGACCCCACGCAGGTCGTGTGGAAGGCACTGCGGGATGTGCTGCCGGACTACTGGATGACCGTGTTCCCGGGTGAAGTTACCGGCGGCTGGTGATGAGAGATGGCCCCCGGGCGCCCGCGACCGCGACGTTTGAGCTCCTCTACGGCGTAACCCGCCTCCGTCTCGGCGACCCACGCCTCGATCATCTCTTCCGGAACTTGGTCCCCGAGCATGTGAAAATCGTCAACGGAAATCACCGTGCAATGATTCGTCCATGAACCTCGACGGTCAACTCGACCAGATCTTTGCGGCGCGCGACCGCAGCAACATGCAACCCACCATCGAGGCGCTGGTACCCCTCTATCAAGCGCATCCGGAGAACCCGCGCGTGCTGTACGAGATCGGCGGCGCCTATGACACGGATGGGCAGGAGGGCAAAGCTGCGACCTTCTACGAGCAGGCCCTCGCTTGTGGGCTCAGCGGAGACCTCTTGCGGCGTTGCTACCTGCAGTACGCCTCGACCTTGCGAAACATCGGCCGCGTTGAGGAGTCGCTGAACGTGTTCACACTGGCTCGCGAGGCGTTCCCCGACTCACCGTCAGTGGCCGCTTTCCAAGCGGTGACCATGCACGCTGCCAACAGGCCCGACGACGCCATCGCGATTCTCCTCGAGGTGATCGTCGCTCATGTCACTGGCCCAGACATCGAGCGATACAAGCCAGCCATCCTGGGGAATGCGGCATACATCCGCAATCTGCAATAGTGGTTCATTCCCAGGCCGTACGCGCCGTTGGCTGGGTAGCGAACCGTGGGGTTGGGGTGCCAGCCCTTACACGCCGGTCGCCCCCCCCGAGTGCGTTTAGCCGCGGTCCAGGGTGCCCCAGTTTCGTTACCGTGACTGCATGGCCAGCATTCGTCCTGCGTCCCCGGCTGATGTGCTCGTGCTGCCCGCCATCGAGGCCGCGGCGGGGGAGGTTTTCCTCTCGGCAGGGATGCCGGAGGTCGCTGATGACCCGCTGCCTGACGTCGCTCAGCTCCACCGGGCCGCATCGATCGGCAGAGTGTGGGTTGCCTCGGTGAACGAGGAAGTCGTCGGCTATGCCCTGGCGGTGGTGCACGACGGCCACGCGCACCTCGAACAGGTCAGCGTCCACCCGGACCATGCCGGTCAGCGCATCGGTGCCGATCTGATCGACGCCGTGTGCGGCTGGGCGCGTTACCGGGGCGACGAGCGGCTGACGCTGACCACCTTTGACGACGTCCCGTGGAACGGGCCCTACTACCGGAGGCTGGGCTTTTGCCCTCTGGAGGACGACGCCCTCGGGCCGCAGCTCGCCGCCGAACTCTCCCAAGAACGCGAGCGGTTCACGGCACCACGGTGTGCCATGGCACGCGAGGTCTGACGGGGCAGCGAGAGCGAGGGGGTACGAACCGCGGTTGAGCTACCCGGCCGTCCCGGTGAGGCAGAAACCGCCTACAGTCACACCCACGACGTAGCGGCCGTTGCGTTACGACCATGGAACGAAGCCCAGGGCGCTTCATGCTCACTGCGTAAAGTTGTCCCCTCAAGCCTGCAACGACGAAAGGGGTGTGCGTATGCGACCCACAGCACTGGTCACAGGTGTAGGCCGCAGCAACGGTCTCGGGGCGGCCATTGCCATTCGTCTTGCCATAGACGGCTGGGACCTTGCTCTAGCTCATCTGCCTGGCTACGAGGCCCGTGTTGGGATCCCGTCGGGATCCGATGACGCTGAGCAGATTGCTGACGACTGCCGGGACAGGGGGGCAACAGTGACGTTGTTGTCGGCGGACCTGGCTGCTCCGGCAGCTCCCGGATAACTCGTGCAGCGTGCCGCTGCAGACGGCGCCCTCACGGCTCTGGTGATGGCTCATTCCGAAGGCGTCGACAGTTCGATCCTAGACACCACCGTGAAAAGCTGGGATCGCCACTACGCGGTGAATGCACGCGCGGCGTGGTTGTTGATCAAGGCCTTCGCCGAATCCCTTCCCAGTCATGTCCAGGATCAGGCCTCTGGGCGCATCGTAGCGTTGACCCATGACCATTCGGCATTCAATCTTCCCTACGGCACCAGCAAAGGTGCGCTGGATCGCCTGATCACAGCAGCAGCCATTGAACTCGCGCCGCTCGGGGTACGCTCCAACGCGATTAATCCTGGCCCGATCGATACCGGCTGGATGACTCCCGAGATGAAGGACCAACTCACAGACCTGACCCCTGCCGGTCGCCTCGGAACACCCACGGACACCGCCGATCTTGTCGCCTTCCTACTGTCCAAACAAGGAGGGTGGATCACGGGGCAAGTGCTGCACAGCAACGGCGGGGTCGGCGTGGCATAGCCCAGGCGGTCATGAGCGCGTCCCGCCTCAGGTGCCCGTCTCGACGGTGAGCGGCTCGGCGCGGTGCAGTGCCTCCACCACCTCCGCGTACCGCCGACGCTTGTTGGCGGCCAGGACGGAGCCGCGGAGTCCTCTCAGCTCCCCGGCCCGCCGCTGGGCGTGGGCCAGCAGCTCTGCGGCGGGGACGGCGTCGTCGACGATTCCGGCCGCGGCCGCCGTCGGGGCGTCGTACCGCTCGGACAGGACCATCGCGCGGTGGACCTCGCGCGGCGCGAGCCGGGACGAAACCAGGGCGGCCAGCCCGGACGTGAACGGGACCCCGATCGAGGTCTCCGGGAGGCACAGGAACCCGCGTTCCGCCCGGGCGCAGCGCTCGTCGCACGCCAGGCCCAGCAGGAGACCGCCGCCGTAGCAGTGGCCGTTGATGGCGCAAACCGTGGGAACCCCCAGGACCAGGATGCGGGCGACGAGCGCCTGGAACGCCGCGCTGTAGCCCGGCTCGGCGAACAGTTCCGGCACGAGCCCGTTCGAGAAGAACTTGCCCTGCGCGGTGATCACGAGCCCGAGCTCCCCGGGCGTCGACTCGACCTCCGTGAGGGCGGCGTCAATGGCCCGTATTCGCTCGACGGTGAAGCGGTGGTCCCCTTCGAGGGAGTCACTGATGTCGAGGGTGAAGACGTTCTCATTGCGGGTCAGCTGAGTCACGTTCTCAGCATGGCACCCCGTCGTTCGTGGGCCTGCCAGAGACCGAGGTCGGCTTGTCGTCCGAGACTGCGGTCCACTTCCGAAAGAAAATCAGCCCACGCCATTCGGCAACGGGCTGATCATGATGAGCCGACCGTACCGCTCCTGAAGAGACGCGCCGGCGGGTTTCGGGCCTAGACTCGCGGCACACCACCCCGACGAACGGAGCCCCCATGACCACCGCGAACCAGAGCACCCCGGAAGCCGGTGCGAGCGGGCAGGACGTCGCGGACGTCGTCGTGATCGGCGGTGGGCCCGCGGGGGAGAACGTGGCGCAGTACGCGCACGAGGGCGGGCTGTCCGCGGTGGTCGTGGAGGAGTCCCTGATGGGCGGGGACTGCTCGTACTACGCGTGCATGCCCAGCAAGGCGCTGCTGCGCCCGCTGGAGGTCGCGCACACCGCGCAGCACCTGGGAGGCGTGGACTCCCCGGAGGTGGCGACACACGACCTGCTCGCCCGCCGGGACAGCTGGGTGTCCCACTACGACGACGCCGGGCAGGTCCGCTGGGCGGAAGACGCGGGCCTGCGGGTGGTCCGCGGCCACGGTGAGATCGTGGGCCCCCGAAAGGTGCGCGTGACCGGGGACGGGCAGAGCCGTACGCTGACGGCCCGGAAGGCCGTGGTGCTGGCCACGGGGTCCACCGCAGTGGTTCCGCCCGCCCTCGCAGGCCTCCACGCGTGGAGCTCGAAGGACGCCACCGGGATCGTGGAGGTGCCCGGGAGCACCGCCGTGGTGGGTGGCGGTGTGGTGGCCGTGGAGGCCGCCACGTGGTTGGCCGCCCTCGGTTCCCGGGTCACCCTGCTCGTGCGCGGGGAGTCCCTGCTCTCCGGAAACGAGCCGTTCGCGGGCGACCTCGTGCAGGCTTCGCTGGAGAACGCCGGTGTGGACGTCCGGCTGCGGACCGAGGTCCGGGAGGCCACCCGCGAGGACGCCCGGGACACCGGTCTCGGCCGGGTCCACGGCAGCCCGGTCCGGCTGTGCACCACGCACGGTGAGCTGGAGGTGGACGAGGTGCTGGTGGCCACGGGCCGCACGCCACGCCTCACGGACCTCGGGCTGGAGTCCGTGGGCGTCACCGCACGGGATGTGCGCTCCGGGAACCTTCCCGACTGGCTGCACGCGGTCGGTGACGCCGCCGGGTGCTCCCTGCTGACCCACATGGGCAAGTACGAGGCCCGTGTGCTCGGCGCCCGACTGGCCGGGATGCTCGAGAGCGAGCCGCCCGCCGTCGTGCCCGTCCCCCAGGCCGTGTTCACGGACCCCCAGGTAGGCTCTGTGGGCCTCACGGAGCGCGCCGCGCGCGAGGCGGGGCACCGCGTGGTGGTGGCGGAGGCGCCGATCACCGGCACCGCGGGGGCAGCCCTCTCGCGGGACGACGCCGCCGGGCGCGCCAAGCTCGTGGTGGACCGGGACTCCGGGGCACTGCTGGGTGCGACCTTCGTGGGTCCGGATGCGGCGGAACTGGTCCACGCCGCCACCGTTGCGGTGGTGGGGCAGGTGCCGGTGCGCGTGCTGCGCCACGCGGTGCCGAGCTACCCCACGGTCTCCGAGATCTGGCTGCGGCTGCTGGAGGACCTCCCCGTGGGGCTGCGCTGAGGAGTCACGCGGGACCCCGCGTGCGGACCCACCCCAGTGACCACAACGCCGCGACCCGCAACAACTAGCCTGAAGGCATGACCACCACCGAGCGGCAACCACCCTCCGCCCACCTGCGACTTGCCGCGGCCGTGCTGCTCGGCGTGGCGGCCGGTGGGATCGCCTCGCTGTTCCTGGACGGGCTGCTGGCCGTGCTGGTGGGGGCGTGCGGGGTGTCCCTGGTGTACGTGGTGCTCGCCGTGTCCGTGCTGTGGCCCCTGGACGCGGCGCACACGCGCAGGAACTCGGTGCGCGAGGACTTCCAGCCCCTGGTGCAGGAGGCCACCGTGGTGGCGCTGTCCCTGGTGAACCTTTTGACCATCATGGTCATCCTGGTCCGCGGCGCCGCGGACACACGCACCACCGGGGCGGTGCTGGGGCTGCTGGGGATCCTGCTCACGTGGGCCATGCTCCACCTGATGTACGGTGCCCGCTACGCCCACGAGTACTACCGGCACCCGCAGGGCGGGATCGACTTCAACACCCAGGACCCGCCCCGCTACGTGGACTTCCTGTACTTCTCCTTCAACCTGGGCATGACGTTCCAGGTCTCGGACAACAACGTGGCCACCACTCGGCTGCGCGCCGTGATCCTGCGCCACTGCCTGCTGTCCTTCGTCTTCAGCACGGTCATCCTGGCGGCCACGGTGAACGTGGTTCTCGGTGTGCTGCCAGGATGACCGCGCCTGTTTCTCTCCCCGCGCAGTGCGCCCCGCAGTGACGGCCGGTGGGTGGTGGGGCCCTAGGAACCGGCGCGGACGGATTTCAGGATCGCGTCCACGGTTCCGGCGTCGTCGGTCTGGTTGATCTCGTTGACCAGCTCCACGCCCTTGCTCTGGGAGAGGGGCCGGTTGCCCTCGTTCACGGGCGAGTAGTGGAACTCGGCCCACAGGTCCCCCTTGTCGCCGCCCTTGAGGTGCACGATGCCCTTGTTGTCCGCGGGGGTGAGCCCCCACAGCACGGAGTCGCTGCGCTCGCCGCGCGGCGGTGCGGGCACGTAGCTGGCGTACGTGAACACCTTGGTGCCCAGCTGCTCGCCCAGCGGGGTCTCGTGCCCGATCAGCGGGTGCTTGGGCCGGGTGAACCAGTCGCCCTTGGGCGGGCGGGCCTTCGTGGACGCCACCGTCCCCTTGACCTTGCCGTCCGGACTGGTGAGTTCCAGGTACCCCTGGTCCACCGCCGCCGCCCAGTCCTTCGGGTACTGCACGGTGAACAACTTGTCCGGGTCCGTGTACGTCTGCGTGAGCTCGTAGACATCCGCGCTGTTCGCCTCCGCGGGCGTCACCCCGTTCTGTGCTCCCGGGGCCGACGACGCCGTGCCCCCCGCGCCGGTCGGCGGGGCACCCGCCTCGGCGCTCGCCGTGGCACCACCCGCGGCGGGCGCGTCAGGAGAGTCGCCGGAGCAGCCGGTGACCGCGAGGAGGCCGAACAGGGCGGCCGCGGCGGGCAGTGCCCTGGGGAGAGTTCGCTTCGCCATAGCAAACAGACTCGCAACCGGCGGCGGTGCGTGCAAGGTCACATCGGGGCCGTCACCAATTCGTGATCTTGCACGCGCACCGAGATGTCACCGGTGCGGGTTGTTTCCCCATCTGACCTGCGCAGATGCACATGCATCAGGCCCTCCGCACTTCGGGGGACGGGTTGGCGGTGACCCCTCCCGGACGTGCAGGAGCCCGGTCGGAGGCGTCTCCGACCGGGCACCCTGGTTCCGGAAAAGGGGCGCAACGCCCCGGGCGGGTCAGGTCCTCACGCCTCCGGCAGGTCCCTGGGGGTGAGGTAGCGCTCGCCCTCCTCGGTGGTCCCGAGGTCGTAGTCGCGCTCCTGCTCCTGCACACGCTCCTCCACCAGGCGGGAGTGGCGCACCGGTTCCGTGGCGGGCATGCTCTCCGGCGTCTCGTACTGCGCGGTGTTTTTCCCGCCACGTTCGGCCTCGGACCTCCCACGGTCGTCCTGGGCGCTGACACCGTCGGGGCCCCGGTGGTCCGGGAAGTTCGCCGGGTTGTCGGAGACGTTCGGGTTCTCGTCCCCGGGGCGCGGCTGGAACTTGCGCGTCCCTGCCAGGGCCTCGGAGTCCACGTCCCGCACGTCGCGCTCCCGGGCGGCCTCCCGGTCCGCCACGGGAACGCCGGTCTCCTGGATGGCCTTGGGAGGCTTCCCGCCGTGACGGGTGTGGTCCTCCCGGGTGGCGTCCGCGGAGGCGGTCGGTGCGGTGGTGCCGGGGGCCGTGGATGCGGCGCGGGCGGCGTCGTCGTGTCCGGTGGGGCGAGAGGTGCGTGGGGCCGCGCCCGGTTGGTCGGGGTCCCCGTCCGCCGAGCTCTCGTCCGGCTGGGTGTCGCGCCCGGCGCGGGAGTCGTCCTGACCCTTGACCGTGGTGGGCTGGTCGGGGTCGTCGATCTGGCCTGCCGACGCGATGGGGTCCGTGCTCTCGGGCTGCTGGGTCATGTCGTGCCTCCTGGTGTCGGGGTGGCCTGAGCCACTGTCGTGTGCTCCATCTTGGCACTGCCGCAGGTCCTGCGTAAGCACCCTGAGCACTGGTTCAGCTGCTGGAGGAGGTCTCCACCGGGCGGTCCGTGTGGGAGTACTGGGACCAGCTGCCGGGGAACAGGCGCCCCGCGCCCAGCCCCGCGTGCTCGGCCACCAGCAGGTTGTGGCACGCCGTGACCCCGGAGCCGCAGTAGGAGATCATCCAGGTGGCGTCCGTGACCCCGGCGGCCAGGAAGCGCGCCCGCAGCTCCTGGACCGGCTGCAGCGTCCTGTCCTCCCGCAGGTGCTCACGGCACGGCACGTTCACGGCACCAGGAATGTGGCCCGAGCGGGGGTCCACGGGGTCCGGGGCCTGGCCGGCGTAGCGGGTGCGGTCCCGGGCGTCCACCACCAGGGGGCCGTGGGTGGCCTCGTCGATGTCCGCGAGCGCCTCGCGCGGCCACGGGACGGGCGTGAACTCGGCAGCGGGCAGCACGGCGCGGTGCCGCTCCAGATCCTCCGTGGGGAAAGCATCCAGCCCACCGTCCAGCACCGCCGCGCGGTGGCCCGTGGTGCGCAGCATCCACACGAGACGCGCGGCCATCACGCCGCCGGCGTCGTCGTAGGCCACCACCGTGGAGTCGTCCCCGATGCCCGCCGCGGACATGGCCGCCGCGAAGTCCTCGGGTGCGGGCAGCGGGTGGCGGCCAGCCTCCGGTGCCGCGGGTGCCGCCAGTGCCGTCTCCGTGTCCACGAACACCGCCCCCGGAAGGTGCCCCCGGAGGTACTCGGCCTCCGCGCTGCGCCCGTCCAGGTACATGCGCGCGTCCGCCAGCACCACCTCGTCCCGGTGCTCGGCCAGCCACTGCGCGGTGACAAAGGGGTCCATGCCCGCCTCCTCGTTCGACGACGTCGCTGCTCGCCTCCCAGCGTAGGGCGCGCCCGGGGCGGTGGGAACGGCGGGGTCACAGGCAGGTCCGGGAGGTGGGTGTGCGGGGACCGGGCGGGCGGCGTCGTCGTCGACCGGTGGGGAATGTCCGTGATGGGTACGGTGAGGTCATGCGAAAGAAACTGACGACCGTCCACCGCAAGGCCAACCGCACCGCCGTGCTCTCCGGGCTGGCGCTCACCGGAATGGGGGTGCTGCACCTGGTGAAGCCGGAGCCCTTCGACGCGCTGATCCCCGAGCAGCTGCCGGGAACGGCGCGGCAGTGGTCCATCGGCTCCGGCTACGCGGAGCTGGCTACGGCGGCGCTGCTGCTCGTGCCGCGCACCCGCAGGGCCGGAGGGGCCGTGTCCGCAGCGCTGTTCGTGGGCGTGTGGCCGGGGAACATGAAGATGGCGTGGGACTCGCGCCACGCATCGCCCGCCAAGCAGGCGATTGCGTACGGGCGGCTGCCATTGCAGATCCCGCTGATCGTCAGTGCGGTGAAGATCGCGCGCAACGCCTGAGCAGGACCCCCCCTACTGCCGGTCCCGGTGGAGGCGCACGGCCCAGAACCCCGTGACGGCCGGGGCGGCGATCACCACGAACACCGCGAAGGGCACCAGTGGCCCGCCCAGTGCGAGGCTCAGAACCACCGCGAGCAGCACGGCAATCCATGCTGCCGAAACGGCGCAGAGAGCAGTCCTGTTGCGGGTCATGCGGTCCTCGTCCCGGTGGCGACGGCGCCGAGTGCCCGACGCGTGGTGCCGATGGTAACCACGGATGGTCTACGAACGGCACCGTCGCGGAGCGCAAGGGGGCAAGGCGGTGCGGTCCGCATCGCCTCACGAGCTCCAGCGAGCTGGGCGTCAACCCCAGAGGGCATCTGGTGTCTGCATCCAGGTGCAGGAGCACTGCCCAGGGTGGGCCGGTTCCCCGAGCGCCAGCGCCGGAGTTGTGCGACCACCCGGGTCAGTGCGGCATACTGCGGGGCATGCAACTTGAATGCCGCCATGCTCCGTCCTTCACCGTCTCCCGTCTGCTCCTCGAACCCGAGGAGACCGCCAACGTGGAAAGTGGCGCCATGATGGCTCACTCGGACGGCATCCAGATGTCCAGCAAGGCCGCCGGGGGCGGCATCATGAAGGGCCTCAAGCGCTCCGTCCTGTCGGGCGAGTCGTTCTTCTCGACGACCTTCACCGCTCCGGCCGGTGGGGGATGGGTCGACATTGCTGGCGTGCTGCCCGGAGACATGGTCGCGCTGGACATCGAACCTGAGCGCCCGTATTTCGTGGCCCGTGGCAACTGGATGGCCAACTCCGAGGGTGTGGAGGTCACCTCGAAGTTCGGTGGCATGAAGAACCTCTTCGGTGGCGAAGGCGGCTTCGGGCTCCAAGCCAGCGGGCAGGGCCTCGTCGTGCTCAGCGTCTACGGAGCCATTGACGTTATGGACCTGCAGCCCGGGGAACGCGTCGTCATCGACACCGGCCACGTGGTGGCCTACGACCTCGCAATGCAGTTCACCACGCGTCGTGCTGTGTCGGGCCGCTCGTTCCAGTCGATGAAGTCCGGTGAGGGTCTCGTGTTCGAGTTCACCGGACCGGGCCGGGTGTACCTCCAGTCACGCAACCCGCAGTCCTTCGCCGACTGGGCGGCGAAGCTCATGCCGTCATCCAACGCTCAGGGCGGCCTCGGCGGGCTGTTCGACTGAGCGCCACCTTCGAAGGGCGCGCCCTTCGAGTCCGCGCGAGCACGCCATGCTGCAGGTGACGTGACCCCGAACATCTAGGGTGACCACCATGCGCATTGCACTCGGACAGCTGCTCAGCACCTACGACCCCGGAGAGAACCTGCGAGCCGTCGCGGACCTCGCGCGCCGCGCGGGCGGGGACGGTGCGGATCTCCTCGTGCTGCCGGAGGCCACCATGTTCGCGTTCGGGCGCAGCCTCAAGGGTGTGGCCGAGCCGCTCGACGGTTCGTGGGCCAGCGCCGTCACGGACCTCGCCCGGGAGCACTCGGTGGGAATCGTGGCGGGCATGTTCACCCCGGGGGACGGCGGCCGCGTGCGGAACACCACGCTGATCGCCCTGCCGGACGGCACCGTGCGCGGCTACTCCAAGATCCACCTCTTCGACGCGTTCGGCTTCACGGAGTCCGACACCGTGGACCCCGGCGACGAGCCCGTCACCTTCTCGGTGGCCGGCACCACCGTGGGCGTGGCCACGTGCTACGACATCCGCTTCCCGCGCCTGTTCACCCGGCTCGCCCACGACGGCGCCCGGGTCACGGTGGTGGGCGCGTCCTGGGGTGACGGCCCGGGCAAGGTGGAGCAGTGGGAGCTGCTGGCCCGTGCCCGCGCGCTGGACACCACTTGCTACGTGGTGGCGGTGGGCCAGGCGAACCCCGCGGCCGTGGGCGCGGAGAACCCGGACAGGGCGCCGCGAGGGGTGGGGCACAGCGTCGTCGCCGCCCCGGACGGCACCGTGGTGACCTCCCTGGGGGAGGCTCGGGACTACGCGGTGGTGGACCTGGACCTGGACCTCGTGGAGCGCACCCGCAAGGCCATCCCGGTGCTGGAGAACGCCCGGGAGCTCTAGGCCCGGCGCGCGACGGACCACCACCGGCCGGCCCGTCGCTGCGCCGAAGAACCATCGGAAGAGTGGCCGATGGGCCATGGCCAACGGCCAAGAATGCTCCTACGGTGAGGAGACCCGGCGCGGCACCGCGCAGGGTCCGCCACCGACCAACGGGGTGAACACACCGTGCGGATGATCGAGATCCTCTCCTCCGAGAGCCCGCTCCAACCGACCGTGACCGAGGCCATCCTGTCCTACGGCCCCCTGCTCCTCATGTTCGCGGTGTTCCTCGCCATCGTCGTGTACTGCATCCGCTCGCTGTGGCGCCGGGTGACCGCCGGCAGGGAAGCGGGGCGGCACGACGGGCACCGGGGGACGCACCACGGGGTGGGCCC
>NZ_PHOA01000048.1 GCF_003687455.1 Kocuria tytonicola
GGAGAACGGCGAGTTCGGCACCGTGCTGCGTCCAGCCAGAACGCCTCGGGGTCCTCCACGCTCGCGCGGTAGACGGATTCGTAGGTGGGCTGCGTCATGGCTTCCTCCGGACGTGGTGCTGGGACGGTCGTCGGCGTAGGTTCATGCTAGTGGTCCGCATCACACGTCACAAGAGTTGTGTATACACAGCTTGCTCGTTGCGCGGAGTCCTGCCCGGAATCACTTGGACTCCGTGGGGCAGGTGTATACACTGAGGACGGCCAACACGTCAGGAGGAGTCATGCGAGCAGGTGAGCGCGCGTACCGCGAGCTGCGGGCGGACATCGTCTCCTGGCGGCTGCTCCCGGGCCAGGTGCTCGGCGAGGTGGACCTCTCCGAACGCCTCGGGATCTCCCGCACCCCCGTGCGCGAAGCGCTCTCCCGCCTCACCGCGGACGGGCTGGCCGAGCCGCACACGGGACGCGGCGTCGTCGTCAGCGCGATCTCCGCCGAGGACGTCCGCGCGCTGTACGAGCTGCGGGACACGCTGGACTGCCGCGCCGCCGAACTGGCCGCGCAGCGCGGTGACGCGGAGACCTTCCGCGCCCTCGCGGACGAGCTCTCCCACGCCGCGGAGACCCTGGCCGACGACGCCGACCACGCGGCGTACTACGCGCTCGTTGACCGGATGGACGCCGAGATCGACGCCGCCGCGCAGAACCCCTACCTGCAGCAGGCCCTTTCCCACGTGCGGCTGCACCTCGCCCGCGTGCGCCGGCTGTCCACCTCCAACCCCCGGCGCCTCGCCGTGGCCGCCGCCGAGCACGAGGCGATCGCCCGTGCCGTTGCGGCCGGGGACCCCGCTCTGGCCGTCGCCACCACGCGCGTGCACCTGAAGAACGCGCTCGGCAACGCCCTGCGCACCCCGGAACTCACCGCCGCGCCCCCGATCGCCTCCTGACCCGCCGCTCCACGGCCCCCGAAACCACCCACCGTCCGCAAGACCCGTACCGGAAGGAACGCCCGTGACCGTCACACACACCGTGCGCACGTACTCGTCCAAGGAGGAGCTGCCCCGCGAGGAGCAGCTCGCCCACAAGCTCGCCGCCGTGGCGTCCGACCCCGTGGCCGTGGAGCCCGAGGTGGTGGACATGGTGGTCAACCGCATCATCGACAACGCCTCCGTGGCCATCGCGTCCCTGAACCGCGGGCCCATCGTCTCGGCGCGCTCGCAGGCGCTGTGCCACAAGGTGGTCCCGGGCGCCGGCTTCTCCGGCCAGGGCGCGCTGCTCTTCGGCGCCCCGGAGGACGACGCCGCGGTCTCGCCCGAGTGGGCGGCGTGGGCCAACGGCGTGGCCGTGCGCGAGCTGGACTACCACGACACGTTCCTCTCCGCCGAGTACTCCCACCCCGGGGACAACATCCCCCCGATCCTGGCCGTCGCCCAGCACGTGGGCAGCAACGGCGAGGACCTGGTGCGCGCGATCGCCACGGGCTACGAGGTCCAGGTGGACCTCGTGAAGGGCATCTGCCTGCACGAGCACAAGATCGACCACATCGCCCACATCGGCCCCTCCGCCTCCGCGGGCATCGGCACCCTGCTGGGTCTGGACACCGAGACGATCTTCCAGGCCATCGGCCAGGCCCTGCACACCACCACGCAGACCCGGCAGTCCCGCAAGGGCGAGATCTCCACGTGGAAGGCCCACGCTCCCGCGTTCGCCGGGAAGATGGCCGTGGAGGCCGTGGACCGTGCCATGCGCGGACAGACCTCGCCCACCCCCATCTACGAGGGCGAGGACGGCGTGATCGCGTGGCTGCTCTCCGGCCCGGAGGCCCGCTACGAGGTGGCCCTGCCCGCTCCCGGTGAGCCCAAGCGCGCCATCCTGGACACCTACACCAAGGAGCACTCCGCGGAGTACCAGGCGCAGGCGTGGATCGACCTGGCCCGCAAGCTGCACCGCGAGCACCCCGAGGTCACGGACCCCGCCAACGTGGAGTCCGTGCTCATCAAGACCTCCCACCACACCCACTACGTGATCGGCTCCGGAGCCAACGACCCCCAGAAGTACGATCCGAAGGCCTCCCGCGAGACCCTGGACCACTCGATCCCCTACATCTTCACGGTCGCGCTGCAGGACGGTGCGTGGCACCACGTGGACTCCTACTCCCCCGAGCGCGCCGGGCGCCCGGACACCGTGGAGCTGTGGCACAAGGTGACCACCCAGGAGGACCCCGAGTGGACCCGCCGCTACCACTCGCTGGACATCTCCGAGAAGGCGTTCGGCGGCTCCGTGGAGATCACGCTCACGGACGGCACCGTGATCACGGACCAGATCGCCGTGGCGGACGCCCACCCGCTCGGCGCGCGGCCCTTCGCCCGCGAGCAGTACGTCACCAAGTTCCGCACCCTGGCCGAGGGCCTCGTGGCCCCCGAGGAGATCGAGCGGTTCCTGGACACCGTGCAGCGGCTGCCCGAGCTGAAGGCCGGGGAGCTGGGCCAGCTCAACATCACCGCGGCCGTGGGCCTGGAGAAATCGCCGAAGGGAATCTTCTGATCATGCTGTACTCCACCACCACCCCCGCGCAGAAGCGCGAGCGCTTCCGCGAGCTGCTGGCCGCACCCGGGATCGCCCAGTTCCCCGGCGCGTTCACCCCGCTGTCCACCAAGCTCATCCAGGAGCAGGGCTTCGAGGGCGTCTACATCTCCGGCGGCGTGCTCGCCAACGAGCTGGGCCTGCCGGACATCGGCCTCACCACGCTCACCGAGGTGGCCACCCGCGCCGGTCAGATCGCCCGCAGCACGGACCTGCCGTGCCTCGTGGACGCGGACACCGGCTTCGGGGAGCCCATGAACGTGGCGCGCACCGTGCAGGAGCTCGAGGACGCCGGACTGGCCGGCTGCCACATCGAGGACCAGTTCAACCCCAAGCGCTGCGGGCACCTGGACGGCAAGAACGTGGTGGACACCGCCACCGCCGTCAAGCGCATCCGCGCCGCCGTGGAGGCCCGCCGGGACCCGAACTTCGTGGTCATGGCCCGCACGGACATCCGCGGGGTGGACGGGTTCGACGCCGCCGTGGAGCGGGCGCGCGCGCTCGTGGACGCCGGCGCGGACGTCATCTTCCCGGAGGCCATGGCTGACCTCTCCGAGTTCGAACGCATGGCCGCCGCGGTGGACGTGCCCGTCCTGGCGAACATGACCGAGTTCGGGAAGTCCGAGCTGTTCACCACGCGGCAGCTGCAGGACGCAGGGGTGTCGATGGTGATCTACCCCGTGTCCCTGGAGCGCCAGGCCATGGGCGCCATCGAGCGCCTGCTCACCACCATCCGCGAGGACGGCACGCAGCAGGCCCAGGTGGAGACCATGCTCACCCGCAAGCGCCTGTACGAGCTGGTGGACTACAACGGGTACAACCAGTTCGACTCCGGGGTCTTCGACTTCGAGGTGCCCGGCACCCCGAACTCCTGACCCCCTGTTCCCACCCCGCCCGATGTGGTGGGGTGGGAACGACATTCGTTTCCAGTCCACAGCCGTCGAAGGAGATCAACCGTGGCCGATACCGAAATCCGCAAGGGACTTGCCGGTGTGGTGGCGGACGCCACCGCCGTGTCCAAGGTCAACGCGGAGACCAACTCCCTGCTCTACCGGGGCTACCCCGTGCAGGAGCTCGCCGAGAAGTGCTCCGCGGAGGAGGTCGCCCTGCTGCTGTGGACCGGTGAGCTGCCGTCCGAGGACGACCTCGCCGCCTTCCGCACGCTGGAGCGCGAGAACCGGGCCCTGACTCCCGAGCTCAAGCGCGTGATCGACGAGCTCCCCACCACGTGCCACCCCATGGACGTGTGCCGCACCGCCGCCTCCGTGACCGGCGCCCAGCACCCGCTCGCGGAGGACAACTCCCCCGAGGCCGAGCTGCGCAAGGCCCAGGAGCTCTTCGCCGTGATGCCCGCCGTGGTCTGCTACGACCAGCGCCGCCGCCACGGCCAGGAGGTGGTGGAACCCCGCGAGGACCTCGACTACGCCCAGAACTTCCTGTGGATGGCGTTCGGCGAGGAGGCCGCGCCCGAGGTGGTCGACGCGTTCCGGGTGTCGATCATCCTGTACGCGGAGCACTCGTTCAACGCCTCCACGTTCACGGCTCGCGTGATCACCTCCACGCTCTCGGACATGCACTCCGCGGTCACCGGTGCCATCGGCGCTCTCAAGGGCCCGCTGCACGGCGGCGCCAACGAAGCCGTCATGCACACCTTCGAGGAGCTCGGCATCCGCAAGGAGGAGACCGCCGAGGAGGCCGAGAAGCGCGCCAAGGAGTGGATGGACCAGGCCCTGGCGGAGAAGAAGAAGGTCATGGGCTTCGGGCACCGCGTCTACAAGCACGGCGACTCCCGCGTGCCCACCATGCAGGAGGCTCTCTTCCGCATGCTCGAGCACTACGACCGCCAGGAGATCCTGGGGCTCTACAACGGTCTGGCCAAGTCCATGGACGAGGCGAAGTCCATCAAGCCCAACCTCGACTACCCCGCCGGCCCCACCTACTGGCTCATGGGCTTCGACATCCCCACGTTCACGCCCGTCTTCGTGTGTGCGCGGATCGCGGGCTGGACGGCCCACATCATGGAGCAGCGCGCGAACAACTCGCTGATCCGCCCACTCTCCGCCTACAACGGCCCGGACGAGCGTCACCTGGGCTGACGCACCGGGCTCCGCCCGGGGTCAGCACATCGGCCCGTTCCCGTGAGGTGCACTCCTCGGGGGAATGGGCCGACGTCGTCCGGCTCCGGGCCGGGCGTTCCCGCGGGTCTGCCCCGCGGGTCCTCGTCGGGGCCGGCCACAGCAGGCCCTGGGCACGACGTCGCGGCGCACCCCGCGCGTCTCAGTGCGCCCGGGGGTGGGACGTCGCGTAGACCTCCCGGAGGGACTCCACGGAGACCCGCGTGTAGATCTGGGTGGTTGCCAACGAGGCGTGCCCCAGCAGCTCCTGCACCACGCGCAGGTCCGCGCCGCCCTCCAGCAGGTGTGTGGCGAACGAGTGCCGGAGGGTGTGAGGTGTGATCCGCTCCTCCTGCTGGATGGTCCGCGCGGCCTCCTTGACCATGCTCCAGGCGGTCTGCCGCGAGATCCGTGCACCGCGGGCGTTGAGGAACACCGCCGGGCTGCCCTTCCCGTGCCGTGCGAGCTCCGGGCGCGCTCGCACGAGGTAGCGCTCGAGTGCTGCCACCGCGAACGACCCCACGGGCACGAGCCGCTGCTTGTTCCCCTTGCCGGTCACCCGGATCAGGGCGAGCTCCGCCTCGTGCAGCCCGGCGAGGTCGTCCACGTCCAGGGCCACGGCCTCCGAGATGCGCGCGCCCGTGGCGTACAGCAGCTCCAGGAACGCCCGGGCCCGCAGCCCCGCCGGGGTCTCGGGATCCGGGGCGGCCAGCAGGTTCTCCACTTCCGTCACCCCGATGGCCTTGGGCAGGCGCTGCGGCGGCATCGGCGGGCTCACCCGCGAGGCCACGTCCGTGTCCACCGTGGACTCGGTGGCCCAGAAGGCGTGCGCGCCCCGGACGGCCGCCAGCACCCGGGCGCTGCTGCGGGCGGACAGTGCGGGACGACCCTCGTCCCCCTCGCGGAGCACGCGCACGAACGCGCGTACATGGTCCGAGGTGATGTCCCGCGGAACACGCACGTCCGGCGCCGTGGTCGTGAGGTGCCCCAGATAGCGGTTCAGGTCCCGCCGGTAGGCCGTCACCGTGTTCGCGGCGAGTCCGCGCTCCACCACCAGGTGGTCCAGGTAGCGCCCCACGGCCCGGGCCAGTTCCGGTGCGGGACCGTCCGCCTCCGACGACGCCGCCCGCGTGCCGTCCGCAGGCGTCTCCTTCTCCCGCGTCCCCTCCTGCCGCGCGGGCGCGACCACCGGGAGCGGAGCGGTGTCGGTCGTCACATCCGTGGCCCCCGGGCGGTCGGGGCTCACCCCGCGTGGCCGGGCCGGGCGGGCCACGCGGCGTCGGGGGCCCGCAGGGTGCTCCAGTCGCGGGAGCGCGCGACGTGGGCCGCCAGGATCCCGAGGGCGGCCGCCGGGGAGGTGAGGCGCCCGGAGAGGACGGCGGCCGCGGCGTCGTCGAGGTCCGCGAACCCGGCCACGATCTCCGCCTCCTCCCCCTCCCGGGTGAAGCGCTCCGCGTCCGGGACCTCGCTCAGACCGCGGGCCAGGAAGATGCGGTTGGCCTCGGCCGAGGACCCCGGGGAGTTCTCGAAGTCCACGAGCGTGTCCCAGTGCTCGGCCACGAGGTCCGCCTCTTCCCCCAGTTCGCGCTGCGCGGCCGCCAGTGCGGGCTCGCCGGAGACGTCCAGGAGTCCGGCCGGGATCTCCCACATGCGGGTGCGCACCGGGTGCCGGTACTGGTTGATGAGCAGGACACGGTCCTGGTCGTCCAGCGCCACCACGGCCACGGCCCCGGGGTGCGTGATGAAGTCCCGGACGAGCGGCTCGTCCTGGTCAGCCATGCGGAACGTCTCACGAGCAACGTCCCAGATGGCACCGCGGTAGACGGTCTCCGCGTCCGTGACCTCGTGCGGATCCGGCCGGTCCTGCAGCTGCTCTGCGGTGATGGACGTGAACTCCATGGTGTCTCCGTTCTGCCGCGTCCGGCGGCGGTGGGTGTGGACAGAACCGCGGGGGCCCCGAGGCGCACGCACCCTCGGAGCCCCCGCCACCTCGCTCGTCCGTCCCGGTTCCTCGTCCGGAGCCGGCGTCAGCGGTTCGTCTGGACCCCGCGCCGCTCCAGGGCGGCCCGCACGAGACCGTCGAACAGCGGGTGCGGCCGCGTGGGTCGGGAGGCCAGCTCCGGGTGGGCCTGGGTGGCCACGTAGTAGGGGTGCTCCTCACGGGGCAGCTCCACGAACTCCACCAGGGTGCCCTCCGGGGACGTGCCCGAGATCCGCAGCCCGGCCTCGGCCAGCGCGTCCCGGTAGGCGTTGTTGACCTCGTAGCGGTGGCGGTGGCGCTCGGAGACCTCGGTGGTGCCGTAGGTCTCCGCGACCACGGACCCCTCCGCGAGGGCCGCGGGGTACAGGCCCAGTCGCATGGTGCCGCCCAGGTCCCCGGCGCCCTCCACGAACTGCTTCTGCTCCTCCATGGTGGCGATCACCGGGGTGTCGGTCTCGGGGTCGAACTCGGTGGAGGACGCGTTCGCCAGCCCCACCTCGTTGCGCGCGTACTCGATGACCATGCACTGCAGGCCCAGGCACAGCCCCAGGGTGGGGACCTTGTGCTGGCGGGCCCACGACAGGGCACCCAGTTTGCCCTCCAGCCCGCGGATGCCGAAGCCCCCGGGGACGCAGATCGCGTCCACGTCACCGAGCTCGCGCTGTGCGCCCTCGGGGGTGTCGCACAGGTCCGAGGCAACCCACTTCAGGTTGACCTTGGCGTTGTTCGCGAACCCGCCCGCGCGCAGCGCCTCGGACACGGAGAGGTAGGCGTCTGGCAGGTCGATGTACTTGCCCACCAGCGCCACGGTGACCTGGTGCTCGGGCTCGTGCACGGCGGTCAGCAGGCGGGACCACTGGCGCAGGTCCGCGTCCTGGTAGTCCAGGCTCAGGTAGTCCAGGATGTAGGTGTCCAGGCCCTGGGTGTGCAGGGTGTTGGGGATGTCGTAGATGCTCGGGGCGTCCGCGCAGGAGATCACGGCGTCCAGGTCCACGTCGCACGCGCTGCCGATCTTGCGGAGCATGGCGTCGGGCACGTCCCGGTCGCAGCGCAGCACCAGGGCGTCCGGCTGGATGCCGAGCCCGCGCAGCGTGGCCACGGAGTGCTGGGTGGGCTTGGTCTTGAGCTCGCCGGACGGGCCGATGAACGGGATCAGGGACACGTGCAGGTAGAACACGTTGCGCCGGCCCACGTCCTGGCGGACCTGGCGCGCGGCCTCGATGAACGGCTGCGACTCGATGTCGCCCACGGTGCCGCCGATCTCGGTGATGATGATGTCCGGGGCGTTCTCGTCCTCCGCGCGGCGGCGCATCCGGCGCTTGAGCTCGTCCGTGATGTGGGGGATCACCTGCACGGTGTCCCCCAGGTACTCGCCGCGGCGCTCCTTGGCGATCACGGTGGAGTAGACCTGACCGGTGGTCACGTTCGCGGAGGCGTCGAGGTTCTCGTCCAGGAAGCGCTCGTAGTGCCCGATGTCCAGGTCGGTCTCGGCGCCGTCGTCGGTGACGAACACCTCGCCGTGCTGGAAGGGGTTCATGGTGCCCGGATCCACGTTGAGGTAGGGATCGAGTTTCTGCATGGTCACCGAGAGTCCACGCGCACGCAGCAGCATGCCGAGCGAGGACGCGGTCAGGCCCTTCCCGAGGGAGGAGGCCACACCTCCCGTGACGAAGATCTGCCGGGTCACCTTGCCGTTGTTCTTTTCTGTGCCTGCCTCGCGGGCGGCGTCCTGAGCGTTCACCACGGAATTCGAGCCTACCATTCGTGTCTCGTCGGGATTGCTGGGCTGTCGGGTCATGCGGTGGCGTCCCGCAGGAGTTCACGGGCGTGCTCGCGCGCCGCGCTGGAGTCCTCGTGGCCGGCGAGCATGCGGGCGAGCTCCACCACGCGTTCCTCGTCGGTGAGCACCTTCACGTCCGAGACGCTGGAGTCCGCGGACTTGGTCACCAGCACGTGGTGGTCCGCGAACGCCGCGACCTGCGGGAGGTGGGTGACCACGAGCACCTGCACGTTGCGGGCGAGCATCTTCAGTCGCCGGCCGATCTCCACGGCGGCCTTGCCGCCCACGCCGGAGTCCACCTCGTCGAAGACGAACGTGGGCACCGGGTCCACCTCGGAGAGCACCACCTCGAGCGCCAGCATGATGCGGGAGAGCTCACCACCGGAGGCGCCCTTGCCGAGGGGCCGCGGGGTGGCCTTCGCGTGCGGGGCGAGCATGAACTCGATGGTGTCCCGGCCGTCGTCGGTGAAGCGCTCGGAGGGCTCCACCGCGACCACGAGCGTGGCGTTGGGCATGGCGAGCGCGGAGAGTTCCGCGCTGACAGCGGCCGCGAGCTTGTCGGCGGCCGCCCGCCGCAGGGTCAGCAGCTTCTCGGCATGGGCGGCCAGCGATGCGTGCAGGGCTTCGCCCTCGGCGCGCAGCTCCTCCTCGCGCTGGGGATCCACGACGAGACCGTCCAGCTGCTCGCGGGCCTGCTCGGCCCACTGCAGCACCTCGTCGATCGTGGCACCGTATTTCTTGGTCAGCTGCCGCAGGGCGCTGCGTCGGGTCTCCACCTCGGCCAGCCGTGCGGGGCCGTCCTCGTCGAGTCCGCTCGCGTACCCGGAGAGGTCCGCGGCGACGTCGGCGGCGACCACCGTGAGCTCCCGCACCCGCGCCGCCAGGGCCGCGAGCTCGGGATCCGCGTCCGACTCGACCTCCAGGGCCTGCTGCGCCTGGGACAGCAGCGCCACGGCGTTGAGGTCCGGGGCGTCGTCGGCGTCGGAACCGCTCAGGGCGGTGTGCGCGGTGGTGGCAGCGCCGCGCAGGGCCTCCAGGTTGGTGAGCTTCTCGCTCTCGGCGTCGAGCTGGGCGTCCTCGCCCGGCACCGGCTCCACGGCGTCGATCTCCGCGAGCGCCGTGGTGAGGCTCTGGGCCTGCAGCGCGCGCTCCCGGGAGTTCTCCTTCGCGGCGCGCAGGGTCGCGACGACGCTGCGGTAGCGGGCGAGCTTCTCCCGGAAGGCGGCGAGTTCCCTCGCCACGGGCTGGCCCGCGTAGTCGTCCAGGGCCTTGCGCTGCGCCGCGGGCGACTTCAGACGCAGCTGGTCCGACTGGCCGTGCACGGCCACGAGGGTTTCCCCCACTGCACCCAGGGTGCCCACGGGGGCGGAGCGACCACCCACGTGGGCGCGGCTGCGCCCCTCCGCGGAGACCGTGCGGGAGAGCAGGACCAGCGCCTCCTCCGTGCCGCCCACGTCCTCGCGGTCCACCGTTCCGCCGGACTCCTCCACGAGGGAGACGGCCGCGTGGTCCGCGGGAACACGCACGGTGGCCTCCGCGAGCGCCTTGGCGCTGCCCGATCGCACGGCACCGGCGTCCGCACGGTTGCCCAGCAGCATGCCGAGCGCGGTGACCACCATGGTCTTGCCCGCCCCGGTCTCGCCGGAGAGGATCGACAGCCCCGGGCCCAGGGGCAGGACGGCGTCGGGGATGACGCCGAGGTCGTGGATGTGGATCTCCTCAATCATGCGAGGTCACCGCCGTCCGCGCGGTCCTGGCCCTGCCCGGGTGCGCAGCGGCACGAGCCGTCGGAATGGTGCGGGATCTCGCGGCCCACGGAGAGCTTGGGGTGTGCGGGGTCGTGGGCGACCACCGCGGTGGTGGGCTGGACCAGGGGCAGCGCGGTGGTCATGGTCTCCACCTGCTCACTGGGCATGGGACCGCGCCAGCCCGCGATGGGGAGCTCGAACTTCTTGACGAGCCGCTCGGAGAACGGCGTGGCGTGCATGCGGGCCAGGTTCACGGACTTCTCGGAGCGCCGCACCTCGATCCTGGATCCGGGCGGCAGGTCCACCGTGCGGCGACCGTCGCACCACAGCACCCCGCGGGCGTCGGTGCGGGTGAGCACCTCCACGGCCATCATGGACCGCGGGGAAATCACCAGGGGGCGGGAGAACAGTGCGTGCGCGGACAGTGGCACCATGAGCAGCGCCTCGACCTCCGGCCACACCACGGGCCCGCCCGCGGAGAAGGCGTAGGCGGTGGACCCCGTGGGGGTGGCCATGACCACGCCGTCGCAGCCGAACGTGGACAGCGGGCGGCGGTCCACCTCCGTGACCACCTCGATCATCTTCTCGCGGTCGCCCTTCTCCACCGAGGCCTCGTTCAGGGCCCACGTGTGCAGCACCTTGCGCCGGTGCTCCCACACGGTGACGTCCAGGGCCATGCGGCGCTCCACCGTGTAGCGCCCGTCCACGATGGCCTCCACGGTCTCACTCAGTCCCGAGCGCTCGGACTCCGCGAGGAATCCCACGTGGCCGAGGTTCACCCCGAGCAGCGGGGTGTCCACGCCGCGCACCAGCTCGGCCGCCCGCAGGATGGAGCCGTCCCCGCCGAGCACCATGACGATCTCTATCTCCCGGAGGGCGACGTCCTCCTCGAGGATCTCCACGGGGGACGTGTCCAGGCCATCCGCACGCAGGGCCTCCAGATCCGGGCGCGAGAGCACCGGGACGAGACCGGCCGAGTGCAGCTGCTCGCACGACTGGCGGGCGGCCTCCATGGCCTCGTGGCGTCCCGTGTGGGTCATCACCAAGATTTTGCGGCTCACGTGCTGCTGACCATCCTCCTGCGATCGGCTCCCGCGGTGGGCTGACTCCGCCAAGACTACGCGAGCGCTCCGACGCCCACAGCGGCCACCGGGCGGCGGCACCACACGAAGAACTCGACGTTCCCGTCCTGGCCCGGCAGCGGGCTGGGCGCACTGCCCCGCACCTCCAGGCCGACGCCGAGCGCGCACTCCCGCACGCGCCGCACCGCCTCCGCGCGGGCCGTCGGCGAGGTCACCACTCCCGTCCTGGAGAGGTTGTGCACCCCCACCTCGAACTGCGGCTTCACCATGAGCAGGAGGTCGCCGCCGGGCACCGTGGCCGCGGCGAGTGCGGGGACCACGAGGGTGAGGGAGATGAAGGAGAGGTCGCACACGGTGAGCTCGGCGGGGCCGCCGATCTGCTCCGGGTCGAGGTGCCGGACGTTGAGACCCTCGTGCACCCGTACCCGGGCATCCGCACGGAGCTCGGGCACCAGCTGGTCGTGACCGACGTCCACGGCCACCACCTCGCGGGCTCCGCGCCGCAGCAGCACGTCCGTGAAGCCGCCGGTCGAGGCTCCGGCGTCCAGGCACCGCTTCCCTCGCGGGTCCACCGCCGGGAAGTGCTCCAGGGCGCCCACGAGCTTGTGGCCCGCGCGGCTCGCGTACTCGTCCCGGTCTGAGGACTCGACGGTCAGGGCGTCCTCGGGCCCCACCGGCGCGGAGGGCTTCGTGGCCGGGCGGCCGTTCACCGACACCCGACCCTCCCGGATGCGCTCGGCGGCCACGGTTCGCGAGCGCGCGAGCCCGCGCGCGGTCAGTTCCCGGTCCAGACGGGTCGTCACCGCTGCAGCCACCCGCCCGGGGTGCCTGCGGCGGGCGGCACGCCCTGGTCAGTGCGGCCTGACGCGGCCACCAGACCGTGCGGCAGCTTCCCGGGGTCCTCGTTCAGGATTCGTTCCAGCTCCCGGTGCAGGTCCTCGTAGGCCGCGGCCCGCTCCGTGACGGGCAGCCGGGAGATCTCGTCCTCCCGCGCCAGCACCCGGTCCACGGGATCCAGCCCGGTTCTCGGAGTTCCTGCTTCCTGCCCCCCTCCCCCGATCTCCTGCGCGTCACCCTGCTCGTGACCGGAGCCTGCGGGCCCGGGTGCCATGCCGACGCTCGCGGCACCGTCCTGCTCCGGGCGCCCCGTTCCTCCGCCTGCTCGGTCGGGGCCGTCCTCGGCACCGGGCACGCCCGTCCCCGGCGTGATCACGACACAGGCTCCCAGCGCACCTCGGGCGAGGTTGCCTCGTCCTCCTCGGGGTGTGCGGCCCACCACGCGGCGCACGCCGCACGCCAGCCGTCGAGGTCACCGGTCTCCGCCGTGATGGTCACGACGTCGCCCGCGACCTCCGCGCGCACCGACCGGCACGTCGCGCTCACCCGGTCACCCGTGCGCCCGGTGGCCACCTCGGGGTACGGCTCGAAGAGCTCCCGCAACGTGGCCAGCAGGTAGGTGGGGCGCTGTGCGGTGCACGCACCGAGCACACCCGCCGCGGAGTCCACTCCGGTGAGCACCTCGATGCTCTCCATCCCGGCGTTGCGCGCACCCAGGATGTCGGTGTCCAGCCTGTCGCCGACCACCGCGGGGCGCGTGGCCCCCACCCGTTCTGCCGCCTCCCGGAAGATCGGGGCCTCGGGCTTGCCCGCCACGAGCGGTTCGCGCCCGGTGGCCGCGGCGACCGCGGCCACGAGCGTCCCGTTGCCCGGGGCGATGCCCCGTTCCTTGGGAATCGTGCGGTCCGTGTTGGTGGCGCACCACAGCACGGACTCATCCGCGAGCGTGAAGGCCGCCTCCGCGAGCTGCTCCCACCCGAGGTGGGGATCGAAGCCCTGCACCACGGCCTGCGGCGCGTCCTGCTGCGAGGACACCGGCACGAGCCCCACGGCGCGGACCTCGTCCCTCAGGGCCTGCGACCCCGTGACCAGCACCCGCGCACCGGGGCTCAACCGCTCCGCGAGCAGGGCCGCCGCGGCCTGTGCAGAGCTCACGACATCCTGCACCCCGGTGCTCGCGCCGAGGGAGGTGATGTGCTCGGCCACGGCCTCCGGCGGGCGGGACGCGTTGTTCGTCACGTACACGACCGGGCGGCCCGTGGCCCGGACCCGCTCGAGAGCCTCCGGAGCGCCGTCGACCGCGGTGGGGCCCGCGTAGACCACGCCGTCCAGGTCGCACAGCAGCGCATCGAACCGCTCGATCAGCGCACCGTCCGCACCGCTCTCTGCCGCGTCCCCGTCCGGGGAGGCGGACGCAGTGGCCTCACTCACGGGCGCCCTGCTCACGATCGGCGGGGGAATCCTCGGCGGGGGAATCCTCGGCGCCGTCCGAGGCGCCCGGGGCTGCCGCCTCGTCGTGAGACGCGGTGCCCACCCCCTCCTGCTCGTCCTGCGCCGCGCCGACGCCGCCGCCTGTGGCACCAGCACCAGCGTTGCCACCAGCGGTGGCGGCATCATCGGCGCCCACCGGGGCGGTGGCCGCGTCCGCGGAATACGACAGGGTGCCCTGGCGAACGCCGGGTGCCGCTGCTGCCTCGTGCGTCCTTTCGCGTTCCTGGTCGTCGCCTCCCGGAACTTCGTGTCCCAGGTCGTCGCGCTCCGGCGCATCCTCCGGGCCAGCGCGGCGCACCCCGTCGTGACGGGCCGGTTCTTCGTCGCCTGCCGCTGCCTGGCTCTCCGCCCGTTGCATGTCGTCTCCGGCGGGTCGCGCGTCGTCGGCGTCCGTGCCCGTCCCGTGCTCGTCCGCGGGGCGGGGGGCGCTGTGCCGGCGCTGCGCGTCCCGGACGGTGCGCCGCGCCTCGTCCTCGTCGAGGTCGTCCCCGAGGTCCACGATCTCCGGCTCCGAGAACTGGCCCACACCCAGGGCGGCCTCCGCCACGATGGCCTGGCGCTCCCAGGTGATGGACTCGTCGTCCCGCCCCACCGCGCGCAGTGCCTCGGCGTAGGCGCGGAACAGGCCGGGGCTGTACGAGAAACCGCGGTTCTTGTCGAGCTGCGGGATCTCCAGGGCGGCGAGCGCGGCGTCGTGGTCCCCGGCATCGGCGTGGATCCCGGAGACGACGATGGCGAGCGCCGCCTGGCCTGCGGCGTCCAGGGACGCGACGGCCTCTGAGGTCGCCTCCTCCATGGCCTTGTCCGCGCGCCCCAGCGCACGCTGGCTGTCCACCATGAGGGGCAGGTGCTCCTGGGACCCGGAGATCCGGCGGTGGGTGCGCAGCTCCTTGAGGGCGAGCGCGAAGTCACCCGCGGCGTAGGCGGCCACTCCCGCAGCCTCCCGCACCACGCCGATGCGCCCGGCCTTCCGGACCGCGGCGTTGGCGTGCTCCAGGGCGAACTCCGGGTCCTCCTCCAGGTAACGGGCGGCCATCACGAGGTGCTGGGCCACCCGTTCCGCGTTGCTCTGCTCGAGCGCCTTCAGCTCGTGGTGCATCGAGCGGTCGAGCTCGCGGCCGGTCACGTCCGCGTCGATCTCCGGGGCAACGAAGCGGGGGCGGGCGTCGTCGTGGCCCCCGCGGCGCTCGTCCCGGGCGTAGGTGCCGAACTCGGGGCGCCACTCGTGCCTGTCGTTGCGGCGTTCGTCCCGGAACTCACCCCGGTTGCCGTGTCCCTGGCGGTCCTGGCCGGGACGGTCGGAGCGGTCTCCTCGGCGGTCCGGGCGCCCGGCGCCCCGACGGTCATCGCGACGGTCGGCGCCGGAGCCGAATCCGCCCCGGTCGCCACGGGTGCCGTAGCCCCCACCGCGGCTGTCCCGACGGTCCCCCGCCCGGTCACCGCGCCCGTCCTCCCGGCGGTCGTCGCCGCGCGAGCTGTAGCCCTGGCGGTCTCGGCCACCACCGACGCGCTCGTTGCCGCCACGGCCATCGCGTGAGGCTCCCCGATCCTCACGACGCCGCTCGGTCCAGCGCCCTTCTCCGCCACCCTCCCGGCGGGCACCGGAGCGGTCGTCCCGACCGGGGCGGCTGTCGCGGTAGCCGTCGTGCCGCTGGCCGCGGCGCTCGTCGCGGCGCTCGTCGCGGCGGTCCTCGCCACGGGTGTAGCCCGAACCGCCCCGGTTATCACCGGAGCCCCGCCGTCCGCCTCGCTCGTCCCGGCCGGACCGCTCCCCGCGGTCGAAACCGTTCCGGCTCTCCCTGCCACCGTAGCCACCGCGTTCGGCGCTCCGGCCGTCGCGGGAACGCACGTCATCCGACCGACGGTCGCCGTATCGAGCACCGCCCCGCGCGTCCCGGCCGTCGGCGGAACCCCGGTAGCCACCACGGTCGTCGGTGCGATCCACGCGGCCCTGCCCGTAGCTTCCGCGGTCGTCTCCACGGCGCTCGTAGCCACCACGGCCGGCACCACGGTTCTCACGCCGGTCTCCCTGGCCACCGCCGGGCCGGTCGTCGCGTCCCCGGTAGCCCGCGCGATCGCGGGATCCGTCCCGCGCTGACGACCGGGCGGCGTCGGACCGCCCGCCGTCACCCCGTGAGTACCCGCCGCCGTGTGACGGGCCCCGGTCCTGGCGACGCTGCCATCCGCCGCGGTCACCCCCGCTTGGGCGATCCGAGTGATCGCGGGAGCCGTGCTGTTCAGAATCGCTCAAGGGGAGTCTCCTACTGCGGCCGGTGGCCTAGCTCTGAGGGGCGGCGATGGAGCCCGCCCCGTGGTCTGGTGAGCATTCTACAAATGCCGCCCGCTGCCATCCCAATGCTGGACAGCCGGCGGGGTCGGCACAAGGATCAAAGCCACGAGGCCCTGGACCGCGTGGAATCTCAGTTTCGTGGACTGCGGGCCGAGTGGACGCAGGACGGCGCAGGCAGGCGGGACACCGTGCCGGTCCGTCACGTCCCCTCGACGCGACCCGGGAGCGCCTGACCACTTCCCGCTCACCGTCCGTTGATAATGGAGCATGCGTTTGAGATCTCTCTCCAAAAACCTGCTGCTGCGGGTCCTCGTGGCCATCGTCCTGGGCATCGGCTTCGGGCTCTTCTTCCCCGAGTGGCTGGCCCGCGTGTTCATGACCTTCAACGGCATCTTCAGCCAGTTCCTGGGCTTCCTCATCCCTCTGATCATCGTGGGTCTCGTGACCCCCGCCATCGCGGACCTCGGCAAGGGCGCGGGCAAATGGCTCGCGGCCACCGCCGCCATGGCCTACGGATCCACGGTCTTTGCCGGGCTGCTCGCGTTCTTGGTGGCCAAGTCCACCTATCCGTGGCTCCTGGGAGGTCACACCGCCGTGGACGGACTGGAAAACCCGGAGGAGCACGCTCTGAGCGGCTACTTCGACATCACCATGCCACCGGTGTTCGACGTGATGACAGCACTCGTCCTGTCCTTCTGCCTCGGCGTGGGGATCACCTTCGTGCGCGGTACCACGCTGCACCAGGGATTCGGCGAGCTTCGCACCATCGTGATGCGCATCGTCGAGAAGATCATCATTCCCCTGCTGCCCATCTACATCTTCGGCATGTTCCTGAGCCTCACCATGAACGGGCAGATCGTGCTCGTCATCTCCACGTTCCTGCGGGTGGTCATCCTCGCTTTCGTCATGACAGTGGTCATTCTGCTGATCCAGTACACGATCGCCGGGGTGGTGACGAAGCGGAATCCGCTCGTGCTGCTCAAGAACATGTTGCCGGCCTACGCAACCGCACTGGGAACGTCCTCCTCCGCGGCGACCATCCCCGTGACGCTCGAGTGCACCCGACGCAATGGAGTGGACGAGCGCGTTGCGGGGTTCACTGTGCCCCTGTGCGCCACCATCCACCTGTCGGGCTCCACGATGAAGATCGTGCTGTTCTCGCTGGCGATCATGACCATCTCCGGGATGCCGATCAACACCTGGCAGTACGTCGGCTTCATCTTCCTGCTCGGAGTCACCATGGTGGCGGCACCCGGTGTCCCCGGCGGCGCCATCATGGCGGCCGTGGCGATCCTGCAGTCGTCCCTCGGCTTCGACGAGACGGCTGTGGGACTCATGATTGCCACCTACGTGGCCATCGACTCCTTCGGCACCGCTTGCAACGTCACGGGAGACGGGGCCATTGCCGCCATCATGAACCGGATCCTCACCGGCAAGGACGGCACACTCCGCAACGCTCCCCCTGTGCCGGCACAGTAGCTGGGAATGCCCGGTGGCCCACCCTGTGGCGCGTTGCTCCTCGAGCCACGCGCCACAGCTGTATCTGCGGGACCTCCCGCCGATCTCCGCGTCCTGGGCACACGTCAGGCACCGCGGGCGTCGACGACGGGGTTCTTGGCGGGAAACGCGTTGTTGTCCCGGTGGGGTGTCGCGGGTGAGGACCTGTGGACCGTGACGATGCGGGGTCTGCTGGCCCGCGGGCGGTGAACTGCTCCGCCGGGGGCGGAGGTCGGTATCGAGG
>NZ_PHOA01000049.1 GCF_003687455.1 Kocuria tytonicola
GCGTCGCACACCGGCGGAGCGGGGCGACCGGGCGGCGTCGTCCGAGGAGAGGACACCCATGGACCCCGTGAGAGGCGCAGAGCGCGTGACCACCACCGACCCCGTGACCGAGCTGCTTCCGGAGCACCTGCTCCGGGAGATCAGGGAACGCGCGGCCGACGTGGACCGCGAGAACCGGTTCTTCGCCGAGGACTTCGAGGCGCTGCGGGGGATCGGCTACCTGCGCATGCTCGTGCCCGAGGAGTTCGGAGGCCTGGGCTTCACCCTGGAGCAGGCCTCCCGCGCCCAGCGCAGACTCGCGGGTGCCGCACCCGCCACCGCGCTGGGGATCAACATGCACCACGTGATCGTGGGCATCGGCTACACCCTGCACCTGCGCGGGGACGAGCGGGCGCGCCGCATCTTCGAGGACGCGGTGGCCGGGCACGTCTTCGCGTTCGGGATCTCGGAGGCCGGCAACGACTCCGTGCTCTTCGACGCCACCACACGCGCCGAGCCCGTGGCGGAGGGCTGGCGGCTGCACGGCACCAAGATCTTCACGTCCCTCTCCCCGCGCTGGACCCGGTTGCTGGTCCACGCACGGACCCCGGGGGAGACCGGCCTGGACGCCCCCGAGGACGGCGCCGCGCGTCTCGTCGTGGGACTGCTCACGCGCCACGACCACCGGGACGCGGTGCCGGGGGTGCAGACCCGCGCGGACTGGGACGCCCTGGGCATGCGGGCCTCGCAGTCGTGCACCACCGTGCTGGACGGGGCGCTGCTGCGGGAGGCGGACCTGCTGACCACCACACCCGTGGGCCCCAACCCCGACCCCGTGGTGTGGGGGATCTTCGGCTGCTTCGAGCTGCTGCTGGCCTCCGTCTACACGGGGATCGCGGACCGCGCCATCGAGGTGGCCGCGGGGATCGTGTGCTCCCGGCGCTCGCTGGCCAGGGACGCCCCCTACTCCGACGACCCGGACATCCGGCGCCACATCGCCCGCGCCGGGGTGCTGCGGGACGGCGTCGAGCTGCAGCTGCGGCAGCTGTGCGCGGATGTGGACGCGCTGGGCACCGGGCACGAGGTGGCCCACGGTGCGCGCTGGTTCATCCTGTTCTCGGGGGTCAAGCACCGGGCCACCGAGGCCGCCCGGGAGGTCGTGGACCTCGCCCTGCGCGCTTCGGGAGGGTCGCAGTACCGCACGGGCTCGGAGCTGGAGCGGCTGTACCGGGATGTGCTGGCCGGGATGTACCACCCCTCGGACGAGGAGTCCGTGCACGCGGCCGCGGCCACCGCTCTGCTCGGCCCCGTGAGCGGCTGACCCCGGGGGCGCGCTGCTCAGAAGGTGCGGTCCACCCGCATGATCCGACGCCGCAGCACGTAGCGCCGCCCTCCGCCGTAGAGCACCACGGAGCGCATGAGCTCCCACTTGCCGTACTCGGCGTGCTCACCCACCCTGGCCCGCGCCTCGGTGGGCTTCTCCTGCGGCGCCACCGTGAGGGAGAGGTACTCGTAGCGCTCGTCGTGCGCGGTCATGGTGGGGTGGCCGGTGACCGAACTGTGTTTCAGGCGTTGTTCTCTCATTGCTCCCATTCTGCTCCGATAACGACTAACGTCTACCTCATGAGCACCGATCCCCGCGCCGCACTGCAGGCGCTCGTCAATGCCCTGGAAGAACATCTTGCCGCGGCCGCCAACCGCCGCTCCGACGACGACCCCTCGGTGGACAAGGCCTACGTAGCCATCGCGAACTCCTTCGAGGCGTACGAGGAAGCGCTCTACGACGCCTACGACGAGGTCACCCCGCTCACCGTGTTCGCGGACGACGACGATGACGACCTCGACGACGAGGACGAGGACGATCTCCTCGAGGACGACGAGATGCTGGACGAGGACCTCGTCGACGAGGACGACTACGACGAGGACGAGACGGCCGAGGACGGTTCCGAGCGACGCTCCGGTCGCTGACCGGCCCCCACACCTGCGTGCGGCCCCCGCCACCCGGCGGGGGCCGCACGCGTCTCCAGGGGGTTCCCAGTGCCTCCCGCCCCGGGGCCCCGGAACGTCCGGCGGGTGTGCCGTACAGTTGTCGCGTGAACTGGATCGAAGCCATCATCCTGGGCCTGGTGCAGGGCCTGACAGAATTCCTCCCCGTCTCCTCCTCGGCGCACCTGCGCATCGTGGGGGAGTTCCTGCCCCACGGTGGGGACCCCGGCGCCGCCTTCACGGCCATCACCCAGCTGGGGACCGAGACCGCCGTGATCCTCTTCTTCTGGCGGGACATCGTGCGGATCATCAAGCAGTGGGCACTCTCGCTCGCCGGCCGTGTGGACCGCAAGGACCCGGACGCCCGCATGGGGTGGTTCATCATCCTGGGCTCGTTCCCCATCGCGATCCTCGGGCTGCTGCTGCAGGACCTCATCGAGACCCAGTTCCGTTCCCTGTGGATCACCGCCACCATGCTGATCGTCTTCGGCCTGTTCCTGGCGGTCGCGGACCACGTGGGCAAGCAGGAGCGCCACCTGGAGGACCTGACCACCAAGCACGCCGTGGGCTACGGCTTCGCGCAGGCGCTCGCCCTGATCCCCGGCGTCTCCCGCTCGGGGGGCACCATCACCGCGGGTCTGCTCATGGGCTACACCCGGGCCGCCGCGGCACGCTACGCCTTCCTGCTGGCCATCCCCGCGGTCTTCTCCTCGGGACTGTACGAGCTGTACAAGGTGGTGACGGGCAAGGTCCCCGCGGGGATCTACACCATGGGCCAGACCGCCGTGGCCACCGTGATCGCGTTCGCGGTGGGGTACCTCATCATCGGCTGGTTCATGCACTACATCTCCGAGCGCAGCTACAGCCTCTTCGTGTGGTACCGCATCGTGCTGGGTGCCGCGGTCTTCGTCCTGCTCGGCACCGGCATCCTGACCGCCTGACGCCCGCCCCGCACTGCGCCCGACGCCGCCCCGTGCCGCCGGGCGCGCACGGCCGCGCAGTGCGGGGAATAGCGTCCCGCAGGCTCCCGTTGCGCTCGTGAGACTCGAACGACCGTCCAACCGAAGGTGAACATGAAGTCCTGGACCTCCCGACCCGTCCCGCCGCTGCCGGGTGCCGCCGCGGCGCCCCGCGTCTTCGACACGAGCACCGGGGAGCCGGAGGAGCTGGCGGCCCGTGACGGACGTGCGGGGCTGTACGTCTGCGGGATCACCCCGTACGACGCCACCCACATGGGCCACGCCGCCACCTACGTGACCTTCGACCTGCTGCAGCGCGTGTGGCGGGACGCAGGGTTCGCCGTGGACTACGTGCAGAACGTCACGGACGTGGACGACCCCCTGCTCGAGCGCGCGAACGCCACCGGGGTGGACTGGCGGGAGCTCGCCGAGTCCCAGACCGAGCTGTTCCGCACGGACATGGCCGCGCTCAACGTCCTGCCCCCGGACCACTACGTGGGGGCCACGGAAGCCGTGGAGTGGATCGTGCCCGCCGTCGAGCGTCTCGTGGAGCGCGGCCTCGCCTACCGCGTGCCGGCCGGAACGGGCCAGGACGGAGAGCCGGCACCCGCCGGGGACGTCTACTTCGACGTCGGGGCCGCCGGGAGACTGCGCACCGAGGACCCGGACGCGTGGGTCGTGGGCGGCACGTGCCGCCTCGAGGGGGACCGGGACGGGATGCTGCCGCTGTTCACGGACCACGGCGGGGACCCGGACCGCACGGGCAAGCGGAATCCCCTGGACCCCCTGCTGTGGCGCGTGGAACGACCGGGTGAGCCCGCGTGGGACGGTGCCTCGCTCGGTGCGGGCCGCCCCGGGTGGCACATCGAGTGCAGTGTGATCGCCCTGCGGCACCTCCCGCAGCCCTTCACGGTCCAGGGCGGCGGCTCGGACCTCGCGTTCCCCCACCACGACATGGGCGCGGGGCACTCCTACGCGCTGTCCGGCACGCCCATGGCCGAGCACTTCGTCCACACCGCCATGGTGGGTCTGGACGGCGAGAAGATGTCCAAGTCCAAGGGCAACCTGGTGCTGGTGTCCACCCTGCGGCGGGCCGGTGTGGATCCCGCCGCCATCCGGCTGGCGATCCTGTCGAACCACTACCGCACGGACTGGTTCTGGACCGAGGACCTGCTGGAGCAGTCGCAGCGGCGGCTGGCCACGTGGCGCGAGGCGGCCGCGAAGCCCGAGACGGCCGGGGCGGACGCGATGCTCGAGGCCGTGCGCGCGGCGCTGGCCGAGGACCTGAACGCCCCGGCGGCGCTCATCGCGGTGGACGCGTGGGCCGCGCGGAACCTGGGCGGGGCCGCGACACGGGGTACGGCGGCGTCGGCGCAGGACACCGAGCTGGCCCGGAGCACGGTGGAGGCGCTGCTGGGCATCGTCCTCTGACAGCAGGCCGCGCGGCGTCGCCCAGAGGCCTAAGACGTGTGCACGCGGGGAGCGCCCCGGTCCGGCAGCCACCGGACCGGGGCGCTCCCGTGTGCGGGGACGTTGGCGTGGCCGGAGGGCCGCCGGTGGCGCTCAGTCGCGGTCGTCGCGACGGCGCAGGTAGCGCTCGAACTCCCGGGCGATCGCGTCCCCGGTGGCTTCGGGCAGGTCCACCGTGTCCTTGGCCTCCTCGAGCTGCCGGACGTAGTCGGCCACCTCGGGATCCTCCTCCGCGAGCTCGTCCACGCCGCGCTCCCACGCCTGCGAGTCCTCCACCACGGGGTCCAGGGGCAGGGACATCCCCAGCAGGTCCTCGAGCCGGCGCAGCAGCGCGAGCTGCGCCTTGGGGGAGGGGGAGTGCGCCACGTAGTGCGGAACGGCGGCCCACATGCTCAGCGTGGGGAACCCGGCGAGGGCGGCCATGTGGGACAGCACGCCCACGATCCCGGTGGGGCCCTCGTACTGCGGCGCCTCGATGTCCAGCTCGGCGCGCAGCTGCTCGGTGTCCGAGGTCAGGGTCACGGGGATGGGCCGCGTGTGGGGCACGTCCGCGAGCAGGGAGCCGAGCATGACCACGAAGTCCACGTCCAGTGCCGTGGCCTGCTCCAGCAGCTGCGCGGTGAAGGCGCGCCACCGGTAGGACGGTTCCCAGCCGTGCAGCAGCACCACGTCCAGGTTGGTGTTCGGCACGCTGGCCCGGGACAGCGTGGTGGAGGGCCAGTGCAGCTTCTGCTCGCCGGACAGCGAGCGCCGGATGACCGGGCGGGAGTACTGGTAGTCGTAGTAGTCGTCGGAGGCCACCTCGAAGACCTCGCGTGCGCCCAGGTGCTCACGGATGAGCTTGAGGGTGTCCGTGGCGGCGTCCCCGGCGTCGTTCCAGCCCTCGAACGCCGCGATGAGCACCGTGACGGTCTCCTGGGTGCCGTCCTGCACCACCCCGAAGGGCCCGGTGCCGGGCTGCTGCGAATTGCTGTCCAACGTGCTCACCCGCCCTACTGTACGGCCAGGATCCGCACCTGCTCCACGGCCTCCCGTCCAGCGCGGGCCCCGGTGGGCGACCTACCATGAGCACCATGCCTGCTCCCCGCGACAGTGATCCCGCGCACGACGACGACGCCCCGGCCGCAGCGGGTGCCACCCGTCCCCGCGGTGTGCGCCTGGGACGGGTCACCGGGGTGGAGCTCTTCCTGGACCGCTCCTGGTTCGTGATCGCGGCGCTCACGGTGGTGATGTACGGACCCGTGCTGTGGCGGCTGTACCCGCAGCTGGGCTGGGTGAACCTGCTCCTGGCCCTGGGCTTCGCAGTGGGTCTCGCACTGAGCGTGCTCGTGCACGAGCTCGCGCACGCCGCGGCGGGCCGAGCAGCGGGGTGGCCCGTGACCCGGATCGTGCTGACGCTGATGGGCGGGCACACGGCGTTCGGCGCGGTGCACTCCCGGCCGCTGCCCACCGCTCTCGTCTCACTGGCGGGCCCCCTGAGCAACGTGGCTCTCGCCGCGGCGGGCACCGTGGGGCTGTCCTTCGTGCCGGAATCGGCGGCCGGGCCGGTGTGGGCGCTCGCGGAGCTCGTGGTGCTGGCCAACTGGGTGCTGGGCGTGTTCAACCTGCTCCCGGGGCTCCCGCTGGACGGTGGGCGCGTGGTGGAGTCCGTGATCTGGGCGGTCACGGGGTCCGAGTCCCGGGGCACCGTGGTGGCCGCGTGGTTCGGGCGCGCGATTGCCGCGGGAGTGCTCGCCTGGGCCATGTGGACCGGGCAGTGGCGCCAGCCCGCCGTGATCGCGGTGACCCTGCTGGTGGCGGGGTTCATCTATGTGGGGGCGGGCCAGGCACTCAAGCAGTCCCGGCTCATGGGGGTGCTCGACGCCGTGCGTGCCGGGGACATCGCCCGCCCCGCCGTCGAGTTCGCACCCACCACACCGCTGTCCACCGTGGACGCCGCGGTCGTGGCGGTCACCGGGGACGGCTACCGCGGGTGGACCCCGGACGCCGTGGCGCGCGATCCCCGGCGCCGGGCGCTCGGGGTGCTGGACCCGGCCCTCGCCGCACGGGTGCCCGGGCCGCAGCGCTCCCGCGTGGCCATGGGCGACGTCGCGGCCTGGGTCCCGGACGCCGCGCGGGTGACCCCGGAGGTGCGCGGCGGGGACCTCGTGAGGTTCCTGGAGGCCCGCGGGCTGGCCTGGGCGTGGGTGGTCGACGGTGCGGACGAGGTGCTCGGCGTGGTGCACCACGAGGACCTCGCGCGGTACGCGCTGCGGGGCTGAGCCCGCGCCGTGGAGGTGGCGGGCGGCGTCGGGCTACGGTGGGAGAATGGAGCACGGAGCTTCCCCCGAGCGGGGCCTCCACCGAGTCCGGACACCGCAGGTGTCACCCCGGCGTGAAAGCGAGCACATGAGCGAGCAGCAGTCCCCAGAGTCCCGCCCGAGCCCCACCGGTGCCACGGTGCGGGGCGCGGCCAACCGGCGCGGGCCGTTCCGTTCCGGGGAGCGTGTCCAGCTCACGGACGAGAGCGGGAAGATGACCACCATCACCCTGGTGGACGGGGGAGAGCACCACACCCACCGCGGGGTGCTGCCGCACGACACGCTGATCGGGCGGCCCGAGGGCACCGTGGTCACCAACACCGTGGGACTGCAGTACCAGGCCCTGCGCCCCCTGCTCAAGGACTTCGTGCTGTCCATGCCGCGCGGCGCGGCCGTGATCTACCCCAAGGACTCGGGCCAGATCGTGACCATGGCGGACATCTTCCCGGGCGCGCGTGTGGTCGAGGCCGGCGTGGGCTCCGGCGCCCTGAGCATCTCGCTGCTGCGTGCGGTGGGGGACGAAGGGCTCGTGCACTCGTTCGAGCGCCGCGAGGAGTTCGCGGAGATCGCCCGCGGGAACATCGAGACCATGTTCGGGGGCCCGCACCCCGCGTGGCGGCTGAGCCTGGGCGACCTCTCCGAGGAACTCGGCGCCACCGAGGAACCCGGCTCCGTGGACCGCGTCGTCCTGGACATGCTGGCACCGTGGGAGTGCCTGGACGCCGTCGCCACGGCCCTCGCCCCGGGTGGTGTGGTGATCTGCTACGTCGCAACCGTGCCGCAGCTCTCCCGCGTGGCCGAGGCCATGCGCGCCGACGGCCGCTTCACCGAGCCCGAGGCCTCCGAGACCATGGTGCGCGGCTGGCACGTGGAGGGCCTCGCGGTGCGCCCGGACCACCGCATGGTCGCCCACACCGGCTTCCTCATCCAGTCCCGCCGCCTCGCGGACGGCTCGCCCCGGCTCGCGCCCAAGCGCCGCGCGTCCAAGAGCGAGTACTCCGAGGAGGACCTGCAGGCCTGGACCCCCGTGGCACTGGGGGAGCGGATCGTCTCGGACCGCAAGCTGCGCCGCACCGGCCGGGACGCCGCGTCACTGGCCCAGCACGCCGCGCGCGCCCAGCGGGAGATCGATGCCGCGCCCGCGGACGACGCCGCCCGCTCCCGCCCCGAGGGGAGCCGGACCCCCGCGGGGGAGCACCCCGGTGGCCGGGAGGCGGGCACCGCTACGGACTCCACCGGGGAGGACACCGGGCGCGGACGGGGCCGTGATGACTGAGTCCCCCCAGCAGCCCGCCGGCCGGCAGCCCACGGCGGACACCACCCAGCGTCAGATCAACCTGCTGCGGGACCAGAAGCGGAACCTGGACAAGCAGGCCGCCGCCCTCGGGTCCCAGAACGAGAAGCTCGTGCGGCTGCTCAACGCGTCCCGCCAGGAGATCGTCAGCCTCAAGAAGACACTGGCCGCGGAGGCCGAGCCGCCCGCCACGTTCGCCACGGTGCTGCAGGTCAACCACGGCCGCCGCCCGGTGGGAGAGAACACGGGGGACGGTCCCGTGGTCACCGGCCCCACCCTGGACGTGCTCGCGGCCGGGCGGAGGATGCGGGTGGCCGTGAGCCCGCTCGTGTCCTTCAGCACGTGCGAACCCGGGATCGGGGTGCTGCTCAACGAGAACTACGTGGTCGTGGCGGTGCTGGACTACGAGCGCACGGGCGAGGTGGCCACCGTCAAGGAGGTCGTGGACCACGACCGCGTGCTCACCGTGGGCCGCTCGGACGAGGAGCGGGTGCTGCTGCTTTCCGGGCGGCTGCGCCGCGAGCGCCCGAAACCCGGGGACGCCCTCACCGTGGACCACCGCACCGGCTTCGCCCTGGAGCCCGTGCAGCGCACGGACGTGGAGCAGCTCGTGCTGGAGGAGGTCCCGGACGTCAGCTACACGGACATCGGCGGTCTGGGGCCCCAGATCGAGGCCATCCGCGACGCCGTGGAGCTGCCCCACGTGCACCCCGAGATCTTCCGCGAGCACGGGTTGCGCCCGCCCAAGGGCATCCTGCTGTACGGGCCCCCGGGCAACGGCAAGACGCTCATCGCCAAGGCCGTGGCACGCTCGCTGGCCGAGCGCAGCGCCGAGAAGGCCGGGCGCACCCGGCCCGAGGGCTACTTCCTCAACATCAAGGGCCCCGAGCTGCTGGACAAGTACGTGGGGGAGACCGAGCGCCAGATCCGCTCGATCTTCGCCAGCGCCCGCGAGCAGGCCGCCCGCGGGGTGCCCGTGGTGGTGTTCTTCGACGAGATGGACTCGCTGTTCCGCGTGCGCGGCTCGGGGCTGTCCTCGGACGTGGAGACCACGATCGTCCCGCAGCTGCTCACCGAGATCGACGGCGTGGAGCAGCTGGACAACGTGATGGTCGTGGGTGCCACCAACCGCGAGGACATGATCGACCCCGCCGTGCTGCGCCCCGGACGCCTGGACGTGAAGATCCGCATCGACCGCCCGGACCGGCAGGGCGCCCGCGAGATCTTCTCTCTCTACGTCACCGAGGACCTGCCGCTGCGGGACGACGACGTCGCCCGGGCCGGGTCCCGCGCGCTCGCCGCCCAGGAGCTCGTCACGGCGGCCGTGGACCGGATGTACGCCCGGGAACCGGACACCGAGTTCCTCACGATCAGCTACCGGGACGGTACCCGCGAGACCCTGTACTTCGCGGACTACGCCTCGGGCGCGGTGATCCGCAACGTGGTGGACCGCGCCAAGACCCAGGCCGTCAAGACCCTACTGACCACGGGCCGGCGCGGCCTCACGGCGGGGCACCTGGTGGCGGCCGTGGACGAGGAGTTCCACGAGCAGCAGGACCTGCCCAGCACCGCGGAGCCGGAGGACTGGGCCCGGCTCACCGGCCGGCGCGCGGACACCATCCGGGACGTGCGCGTGGTGGAGCACCACGATGGCCCGGGCGGCGGCACGGCGTCCCGCGGCACCGGGCCCAGGGCCGAGGCCCAGGACACCGCGCCTCACGGCACTGCGTCCCACCACGCCGGGGGAGGTGCGGCATGACGGTGCGCCGGGTGATGGGCAGCGAGACCGAGTTCGGGGTGCTGGCACAGGGCGCCCCGGACGCGAACGCCACCGTGCTCTCCACGCGGGTGGTCACCGGCTACGCGGCGTGGGTCGCCCGGAACCTGCGCACCGCCCGTGGCGCGCACGGCCCGGACGGGGGCGGACCGGACGGGGACGCGAGCGACGTCGGCCACGAGCCCGTGGGGACCGGGTGGGACTACGGCTCCGAGGCCCCGCTCACGGACGCCCGGGGCTTCACCGTGTCCCGCGAGGACGCCCACCCCACGCAGCTCACGGATGAGGCGCCCGTGTTGACCTCCGAGGAGATCGCCGCGGAGGCCATCAGCGAGTCCGCGATGTACGCCGAGGACATGGACTGGCGGCGCGTGGTCATGAACACGGTCATCCCCAACGGGGCACGCGTCTACGTGGACCACTCCCACCCCGAGTACTCCTCGCCCGAGGTCACCACGCCGCGGGATGCGCTCACGTGGGACGCCGCCGGGGACGTGGTGGCCCACCGCGCCGTGGCGGACCTCGCGCAGCGCAGCGCGCGCACGGACGCCCCGGCCGTGAACCTCTACAAGAACAACACGGACAACAAGTCGGTCTCCTACGGCGCGCACGAGAACTACACGGTCGCCCGTTCGGTGCCCTTCGAGCGGATCACCGCCGCCCTGCTGCCGTTCTTCGCGTCCCGCCAGATCATGTGCGGCGCCGGGCGCGTGGGGATCGGGGCGGACGGCGCCACGCCCGGGTTCCAGCTGAGCCAGCGCGCGGACTTCTTCGAGCGCACGGTGGGGCTGGAGACCACGATCCACCGGCCCATCGTCAACACCCGCGACGAGCCGCACGCCGACGAGGAGCACTACCGGCGGCTGCACGTGATCATCGGGGACGCCAACCTCTCCCACACGGCCACGCTGCTGAAGTTCGGCACCACGTCCCTGGTGCTGAACCTCGTCGAGCACGACCGCGTCCCGGACCTCGCCCTGACGGATCCCGTGGCCGCGCTGCAGACCATCAGCCACGACCCCGCGGTCACGGTGCGGGTGCCGCTGCGGGACGGGCGCACGCTCACCGCGGTGCAGCTGCAGCGCGCGTACCTGGACGCCGCGCTCGCCCTGGAGACCGAGCTCGCCCCCGAGGGCATGGACGCCGAGACCGCGGAGGTCCTCGAGCTGTGGGACGAGGTGCTCACGGACCTCGAGGCGGACCCCGGACGGCTCGCGGACCGTCTGGACTGGGCCGCCAAGCACGCGCTGCTGGACGCCTACCGGCGGCGGGACGGCCTGGCGTGGGACGATCCCCGTCTCGTGGCGATCGACCTGCAGTACGCGGACGTGCGCCCCGAGAAGGGCCTCTACCACCGGCTCGTGGCGGCGGGACGGATCCGCACCCTCGTGGACCGGGAGCGCATCGTCCGCGCCGCGGACCACCCTCCGGAGGACACCCGGGCCTACTTCCGCGGCACCGCCGTGGCCACCTACCCACACGAGATGGCGGGCGTGGGCTGGGACACCGTGAACGTGGCCTTCCCGGGCGTGCGCCGCGGGGCGCGGATCGCCATGCCCGAACCACGGGACCTGGGCAGGGACGTGTGCGGGTCCTGGTTCACGGCCCCCGACGCCGAGCAGTGGGTCCGCGAGGTCGCCCGCCACCGCCCGCACCTCGTGACGGGCAGCGACATCCCGCCCGCTCGGCCGTAGTCGCCACGCCCACGTACCGCGCCCCATCGACCGAGCACCAGGAGGACACCATGGCACAGGAACGCATCTTCGGCACCGGCTCCCGCCGCGAGGAGGAGACCGACACGCCGGAACCCACCACCCCGCCCACGTCCGGGGCCGCACAGGCCCAGCGGGACACGCAGGGAACGGACGATCTCCTCGCCGAGATCGACGGCGTGCTGGAGACCAACGCGGAGGCCTTCGTCAAGGGCTTCGTCCAGAAGGGCGGCCAGTAGTCCCGTGGAACGCCGGATCTACGGGATCGAGACCGAGTTCGGACTGACGCACAGCGCCCCGCAGGGACGCCCGCTGAGCGCGGACGACGCCGCCCGGCGGCTCTTCGCGCCCGTGCTCGCGTGGGGCCGGGCCTCCAACGTGTTCCTGCCCAACGGCGGCCGGCTCTACCTGGACGTGGGATCCCACCCCGAGTACGCGACCGCCGAGGCCGACTCCCTGCACGATGTCGTCGCCCAGGACGCCGCGGGCGAGCGCATCGTGGACGACCTCCGCGCGCAGCTGCAGCAGAGCCTGGACGCCGAGGGCGTGGCGGGCACGGTGCACCTGTTCAAGAACAACGTGGACTCGGCGGGCAACTCCTTCGGCTCGCACGAGAACTACATGATCTCCCGGCGCACCGAGTACACCCGCCTGCTCCAGCACCTGCTGCCGTTCCTCGTGACGCGGCAGATCCTGGTGGGGGCGGGCCGCGTGCACCCCACGGGGCAGCCGGCGTTCGGGGCGCTGACCCCGGGTGACGGCTCCCCGAGCTACTCCTTCTCGCAGCGCGCGGACCACATCTGGGAGGGCTCGTCCTCGGCGACCACGCGCTCGCGGCCCATGATCAACACCCGGGACGAGCCCCACGCGGACGCCCAGCACTACCGGCGGCTGCACGTGATCACGGGGGACTCCTCGATGTCCCAGACCACCACTGCCCTGAAGATCGGCACCACGGACGTGCTGCTGCGCCTGATCGAGGCGGGACAGATCCTCCCGGACCGCACCCTCGCGGACCCCGCCGCCGCCCTGCGCACGGTGTCCCACGACCTCACGGGCACCGCCCCGCTGGAGCTCGCGAGTGGCGAGCGCCGCTCCGCGCTGGAGCTGCAGCAGGAGTACCTGGAGGCCGTCACGAGGTTCGTGGACCGCCACGGCACGCACCACGACCGCCTGGACTGGGTGCTGGAGCTGTGGGAGCGCGGGCTGCGCGCGGTGGCGGAGCAGAATCCCTCGCTCGTGGACCGGGAACTGGACTGGGCCGTGAAGAAGAAGCTGCTGGACTCCTACGCCGCGGCCCACGGCATGGACTACTCCCACCCGCGGATCGCCCAGCTGGACCTCGCGTACCACGACACCTCCGCGTCCCACGGGCTGTTCCACATGCTCGAGCGGCGCGGCGCGGTGGAGTCGTTCGTGGCACCGGAGGACGTCTCCCGGGCCGTGTCACAGGCGCCGCCCACGCGCGCGAGCCTGCGCGGGCGCTTCGTCGCCGCCGCCCACGACGCCGGTGTGAACCACACCGTGGACTGGGTGCACCTGAAGCTCAACGGCGAACGGCAGCAGCGCACCCTGAGGTGCACGGACCCGTTCGCCACCACCCAGGAGGACGTGGAGGAGGCCATCCGGGAGCTCGCCCGCGGCGACGTCTGACCCGCTCTCCGGGCGCGTTCCCAGCCGCGCCCCACACCGTTGCTCTACATTGGGGCCGAGCCACGCCCCCGTTGACGAAAGGCCATTCCGTCGTGCGAAAGATCATCCCCGCCAGTGCCACCGCCCTGGCCCTGTCCCTCCTGCTCACCGGCTGCGGTGCCTCCGGGTGGGACTCCGTGGAGCTGTCCGAGAAGCCCTCCGAGGGCAAGGCCCCCTCGGTCTCGTTCGAGACCCCGTTGAAGGTGGACGAGCCGCAGACCAAGGTGCTCCAGGAGGGCAACGGCCCGGACATCGACCCCGGTGACAACGTCATGCTCCAGGCCGCGCTCTACAAGGGCTCGGACGGCTCCACCCTGGGGGACACCTACAGCAAGGGCGCGGGCCAGGTGCTCACGGTCAACGACCAGCTCAAGGGCTCCCTGCCCCAGATGTACGACGCCCTGACCAACGCCAAGGAGGGCCAGATCATCGCGTACAGCTCCCCGGAGACGGCGGGCAAGGCCAGTGACGGGGACGACTCCACCTCGGTGGAGGTCTACCAGGTGACCAAGAAGCTGGAGCCGGCGCTGAACGAGAAGATGAAGACCCCCGCCAAGGGCATGCCGGCCGTGACCCAGGACGACAAGGGCACCCCCACCATCAAGAAGCCCTCGGGCCCCGAGCCCACGCAGCTGGCGTCCGACGTGCTCATCGAGGGCGACGGGGAGACCGTGAAGGCCACCGACACCGTGGTGGCCAACTACGTGGGCGTGCGCTGGGCGGACGGCAAGCCGTTCGACTCCTCCTACGAGAAGGGCACCCCCGTGTCCTTCCCGCTGGACAACGTGATCTCGGGCTGGAAGGAGGGGCTCCAGGGCAAGAAGGTGGGCTCCCGCGTGGAGATCGTGATCCCCGTGGACAAGGCGTACGGCACCGCCAAGGAGCTCGGCAAGGACGCCAAGTACCCTGCGGGCTCCCTCGTGTTCGTGGTGGACGTCCTGGGTCGCACGGACACCCCCGCGGCCGCCACCGAGGGCGCCTCCGGGTCCCCCTCGGCGAGCTCCACGCCGAAGGGCTCGGCGAGTGCTTCACCCACGGCGAAGGAGTCCGCCCGGGGCAAGTGAGGGCGGCTACACTTGGCCCTCGGCACCGCCCCGCCCCGGGGCCCACGACGAAAGGTGAAGCCCGTGTCATTCGGACAGCGCAAGCTCGATCGCTCCAAGCCCGAGATCGACTTCCCGCAGGATCCGGTTCCCACCGAGCTGCGGATCGAGGACATGATCCAGGGCACCGGCAAGGAGGCCACCCCCGGTTCCACGGTGTCCTGCCACTACGTGGGCGTCACCTACTCGGGCGGCGAGGAGTTCGACGCCTCGTGGAACCGCGGCGAGCCGCTGGACTTCACCGTGGGCGTGGGCCAGGTCATCCAGGGCTGGGACCAGGGTCTGCTGGGCATGAAGGTGGGCGGGCGCCGTCGGCTGGAGATCCCCTCCGAGATGGCGTACGGCAAGCGCGGCGCCGGGGCGCAGATCGGCCCCGACGAGGCCCTGATCTTCGTGGTGGACCTGCTCGACGTCCGCTGAATGCCACGCCAGACCGGCGAGGCGGTGCGCCGTTCCACCACGGCGTCCGCCGAGCGCCTGCTCAACCTGCTGATCGCGCTGCTGGACCGGGAGTCCGGGTACACGCGCGAGCAGCTGCGCGCCATCGTGCCGGGCTACGACCGCGCGGGCAACCAGGACGCGTTCGAGCGCATGTTCGAGCGTGACAAGGCGCACCTGCGCTCCCTCGGGTACCCGGTCGAGGAGATCCCCGACGACGACCCCTGGGCCTCGGACGCGCAGCTGACTCCGCGCTACCGTGTGCCCCGCGGGTCCTACCGGCTGCCGGAGGTGCGGTTCAGCGCCGAGGAGTCCGCCGTGCTCGCGGTGGCCGCGGACGCCTGGAACGACGCCGCCCAGGACCGGCTCGCACGCCGCGCCCTGGACAAGCTCGAACCCGCCCTGAGCAGCGAGGTGACCCCGGGACGGGACGTGCAGCCCACCGTGGCCGTGGCGGATCCCGCGTTCGAGCCGCTGCTCTCCGCAGTGCTCGCGCACCGCACCGTGCGCTTCGACTACGTGGACCGCACGGGCGCCTACAGCCGGCGCACGGTGCAGCCGTGGGGCGTGGGGTCGCGCTACGGTGCGTGGTACCTGGCCGGCTGGGACACCGACCGCGGCGCGCAGCGCACGTTCCGGCTCTCCCGCATCATCTCCGAGGTCGCGGTCACCCGCGAGACCTTCGAGCCGCCCGCGGACTTCTCCATGGGCGGGCAGCTCGCCCGCATGGTCCGCCAGCCCCCGCGGCTGCGCGTGGTCGTGTTCGTGCGCGAGGGCTCGGGGCAGCTGCTGCGCCGGATCGCCGACCCCGCGGCATCGGGCACGTGGCGCGCGCCCGAGGGCTTCGACGCCGTGGAGCTCGCGGTGCACGACACCGAGTCCGCCGCGGAGCACGTGTGCGCGGCGGGACCCGACGCGTGGGTGCCGTGCGAGCCCTCCGCGGGGGACCCGGCGGCGTCGCCCGCGGTGGACCCCCGGGTGCAGGCGGCCGTGGCGGAGGCCGTGACCCGTCGTCTCGCGGACGCCCGCGCCTTCCAGGCGCGCATGCCCGGCGTGGCCGTGCAGTGGGGCAAGCAGCGCCGCCAGGGTGCCGCGAAGGCCAGCACCGAGCACCATCTCGCCCGGCTGCTGCACATCGTGCGCCACGTCTACGCCCACCAGGGCGCCGAGCTCGAGGAGACGGCCCGGCACTTCGGGATCACGGACGCCGAGCTCGTCAACGACCTCCAGACCCTGTTCGTGTGCGGGCGCCCCGGTCACCTGCCGGACCAGCTCATCGACGCCTCGTGGGACGACGGCCACATCTACCTGGGCAACGCGCAGGAGCTCTCCGAGCCCGTGCGCCTGACCGTCCCCGAGGCCAGCGCCCTGCTCATGGGGCTGCAGACCCTGCAGGCGGTGCCCGGCGGCGACAGCCGCGTGGTGCGCTCCGCCATGCGCAAGGTCGCCACCGCGGCGGACGCCCTGCCGCTCGCGGACGCGCTCGCCGCGCCGGAGGGCGACGCCGCCGCGGAGCCGAGGGACAGCGCGCTCGTCGGCGAGCTGCGGCGCGCCATCGCCCAGAACCGGCGCGTGCGGCTGCGCTACCTCGTGACCTCCCGGGACGAGGTCACGGAACGGCTCGTGGACCCCGTGCGGATGATCCTCTCCGACGGCCACCAGTACCTGCGGGGGTGGTGCCTGCAGGCCAACGCGCCCCGCACGTTCCGGGCGGACCGGATCGTGGGCTGCGAGGACGCCGGGGCCGCAGAGGTGCACCCCCGCATGGAGACCGAGGTGCGCTCGAGCATCCAGCCCGCCAAGCGGCGCCCGGTGCAGGCCGTGGTCGTCACGGACCGGCGTGGGCGGTGGATCGTGGAGCACTACCACGCGAAGCGTTTCGTCGAGGTGTCCGTGCCACCGGCCGAGGGCGGGGGAGGGGACGCGACACGCGCGCAGGGCCCCGCGGGGAACTCCCAGCCGGGGGAGACCGTGCGCGCCCGTGCGGCGGGAGGACCCCGGCCGCTGCCGGAGTTCGTGGCCGCCGAGGTGGACTTCCCCACGCTGGACGCCCTGTCCTCCCTGGTCACGCGGCACGCGGGTCACGTGGGGGTGGTGTCCCCGCCGGAGGCGGTGGCGGCCGTTGAACAGTGGCTGAACAGCAGTGGTCCTGGGGTCTGCCCCGGGCCGCGCGCCTGACCCGGCGCCTATACTGTGAGCATGCTCTGGTGGATGTGGGTCCTGCTGTGGACCGTGGTGGTCCTGGCCGGCGCCGCATTCCTCGGGGTGCTCCTGTACCGGGTGCTCACGGGACACGTGCTCCCGGCGCTGGACGACCTCGAGCGCACCGCCACCGACTTCTCGCAGCGGTGGAACGCGGCGGTGGAGGGTCAGCCCGCTCCGCTGCGCAGCCCCGCTCCACCCGCCATGTTCGCCCCGGTGAACGACACCCGCGCCGCGTACCGCCGTGGACGCGACCAACGACAGACGGCTCGGCTCATCCGACGGATGCAGCGCAAGGACGCCCAGGGTCTTCCCCAGCGCTACGGGGACCTGGTCCGAGCCGAACAGAAAGGACTCCGCCATGTTCGGTCGTCTGGCTGACAGCCCCCTGACCCTTGTCTTGATCCTCGTGGTCATCCTGCTCCTCTTCGGCGCCCCCAAGCTCCCCGGGATGGCCAGGTACAGCATGGTCACCGGGTCGGGCCCCGGCGCCGCCATGGCGGCCACCACGAGCACGATCACCACCACCACGCGCCACGACTTCAGCACGGTGCGCCCCGAGAGCAGGCCCAGC
>NZ_PHOA01000004.1 GCF_003687455.1 Kocuria tytonicola
GTACACGATGCCCTCAACCATCGTGCGCGCGTCGGAGAACTTGCGGCCCGGCTTGCCCGTCGGGCGGGGCAGCAACTGCGCGATCAGTGACCACTGGGCATCCGAGAGAACCTGAAAACGTGACACGCCACGATCGTTTCAGACCCCGCCACCAACCTTTGTCAGACACGCCCTAGGTGCACGGTGTGTTCCAGGTACCCTCGGTGACCATGACTGTGTGTCCCTGCGGTGGAGTCCCTGCCGGTGCATCCCTGGCCGAGTGCTGCGGGCCGGCCCTGACGAACGAGGCGTGGCCCGAGACCGCGGAGGCCCTGATGCGCTCGCGGTACACGGCGTTCGCCACGGGGGCGGAGGACCACCTGTTCCGCACGTGGCATCCCCGTACCCGGCCCGCGGACACGTCCATCGACCCCGACACCCGCTGGACGGGGTTGCGCGTGGAGAGCACCGTGGCCGGCGGACCCGAGGACGAGCACGGCATCGTGGAGTTCACGGCCGCCCATGAGAGCGGTGGTCGGCCGGGCGCGATGCACGAGATCTCCGAGTTCACCCGCCGGGCCGGACGCTGGATGTACGTGGGTCCCGTCTCCCGGTAATCGTTCGCCCGCGCCGGCGGTGGCAGGGCCCGTCCACCCCTGTGACCGGTGCCGGCCCCGGGGCGCGGGTGCGCAGCCGAGTGCGCCGGTGTGCACGCACCCCTCCCACCCGTTGGGTCGGTGCCGGCTCCCGGGCCCGGCAGTAGGGTTGCCCCATGAACATTGAGATCCGCAAGGGCGACATCACGAAGGTCCAGACGGACGCGATCGTCAACGCCGCCAACTCCAAGCTGCTGGGCGGCGGGGGAGTGGACGGCGCCATCCACCGGGCGGCCGGTAAGCAGCTGCTGGCCGAGTGCAGGCAGCTGCGGGAGACCACGCTCCAGGACGGTCTCCCCGCCGGTCAGGCCGTGGCCACGGACGGCTACGACCTCCCGGCCAGGTGGGTCATCCACACGGTGGGACCGGTCTACGCCAAGACGAAGGACAAGAGCGACATCCTGGCGTCCTGCTACCGGGAATCGCTGCGCGTGGCGGACGAGATCGGCGCGACATCCGTGGCCTTCCCCGCCATCTCCGCGGGCATCTACGGCTGGCCCATGGACGGTGCCACGCAGATCGCGGTGGACACGGTCCTGGCCGCGGACACGGACGTGGATACGGTGGTCTTCGTCCCGTTCTCGCCAGAGGCAGAAACCGCATTCCAGGCAGCCCTCGACGCTGCGCAGAGCTGACGCGTCCCGCAGAACGCCGACCCCAGCTGGCGGTAGACGCTTTCCAGTGGAGCAAATGCACCGGGAACGGGCCCGCCGTGCATTTGCTCCACTTCACAGCGCGGGCGGCCCGGGACCTGCCCGCGGCCGCCCCGCGGTCGGTGCGGTCCGGCCCCTCAGATCAGGCCCAGCTCCGTCACCGCGGCGCGTTCCGCCTCCAGCTCCGCCACCGAGGCGTCGATGCGGGAGCGGGAGAACTCGGAGATCTCCAGCCCCTGCACGATGGACCAGTCCCCGCCGGACGTGGTCACGGGGAACGAGCTGACGAGCCCGCGCGGCACCCCGTAGGACCCGTCCGAGACCACGGCCATGGAGGTCCAGTCCCCGCGCTGGTTGCCGAGCATGAGGTCCCTCGCGTGGTCGATCGTCGCGCTCGCCGCGGACGCCGCCGACGACGCTCCCCGTGCCGCCAGGATCGCGGCACCGCGCTGCGCCACGGTGGGGATGAACGTGTCCTGCACCCAGTCGCGGGACACCAGGTCCAGGGCCGGGCGGCCCGCGACCCTCGCGTGGTCCAGGTCCGGGTACTGCGTGGCGGAGTGGTTTCCCCACACGCTGAGGTGCTTCACGTCCTCCACGGACGTCCCGGTCTCGGCGGCCAGCATGGCCACGGCCCGGTTGTGGTCCAGGCGGGTGAGCGCGCTGAACCGTGTGGCGGGGGTGTCCGGGGCGTTGCGCTGGGCGATCAACGCGTTGGTGTTGGCAGGGTTGCCGGTGACCACCACGCGGACGTCGTGGTCCGCCACGTCGTTGAGTGCCCGGCCCTGCTCCGTGAAGATCGCCCCGTTGGCCTCCAGCAGGTCTCCACGCTCCATGCCCTTGGCGCGCGGGCGGGCCCCCACGAGAAGCGCGAGCTGGGCGCCGTCGAACACCGAGCGGGGATCGGAGCCGATCTCCACGTCCCGCAGCAGCGGGAACGCGCAGTCCTGCAGCTCCATGACCGTGCCCTCCAGCGCGGGCAGCGCGGACGGGATCTCCAGCAGCCGCAGCCGCACGGGGCGCTCGCGGCCCAGCAGGTCCCCGTGGGCGATGCGGAACAGCAGACTGTAGCCGATCTGACCAGCGGCTCCGGTGACGGCAACGGTGACGGGGGAGAGGCTCACGGTGTTTCCTCCTCGAGTGCGTGACGCGCGTGTGGTGCGTCACAGGGACGTCGGTGCCCCGAGGCTATCAGCGGTACCCGTTCAGCGGACGGCGGAAGCCCCTGTGTCTGCGGGGGCCGCGCGGCCACAATGAGGACATGGCTGACACCGCATTCCAAGGAAATCCCGTGCACACCGTGGGCGAGCTGCCCGCCGAGGGCTCCACCGCCCGCCCGTTCGAGCTCGTGGGCGCGGACCTCGCCGCCGTGGCCTCGGACGAGTTCACCGGCAAGCGCATGGTGCTCAACATCTTCCCGTCCCTGGACACGGGCGTGTGCGCCCAGTCCGTCCGGGAGTTCAACAGGCGCGCCACCGAGCTGCAGGACACCGCCGTGCTGTGCGTGTCCAAGGACCTGCCGTTCGCCCACGCCCGCTTCTGCAGCGCGGAGGGCATCGACAACGTGGTCAACGCGTCCGCCTTCCGCTCCTCGTTCGGGGAGGACTACGGCGTGGACATGACGGACGGCCCGCTCGCGGGCCTGCTCGCGCGCGCCGTGGTGGTCGTGGACGAGAACGGCACGGTGGTCCACACCCAGCTCGTCCCGGAGATCACGGACGAGCCGGACTACGACGCCGCCGTGGCCGCCCTCTCCTGACCCGCACCACTGCGGGCTGCGCCGGGCGGTACGACGCCGCTGCCGTCGCCGAGTCCTGACCCGCACTTTTCGTACCGGCCCAGAGAAGACGCCGCCGCGCCCCGGGAAGGGGACGCGGCGGCGTCGTCGTGCGCGGAGCGGATCAGGCCGTGAGGGAGTCCATGATCCGGTTCAGCGTGGCGGACGGGCGCATGACGCCCGAGACCAGCTCCGGCTTGGGCCAGTAGTAGCCGCCGAGGTCCGCGGGGGAGCCCTGCACGCCCAGCAGCTCGGCGTTGATGGTCTCCTCGTTGGCGCGCAGCTCGGAGGCGATCTCGCGGAACGCCTCGGCCAGCTCGGCGTCCTCAGTCTGCCGCGCGAGCTCCTCGGCCCAGTACATGGCCAGGTAGAAGTGCGAACCGCGGTTGTCCAGCTCGTTGACCTTGCGGGACGGGGACTTGTTCTCGTCGAGGAACGTGCCCGTGGCCCGGTCCAAGGTGTCCGCGAGGACCTGGGCCTTGGCGTTGTCGTAGCGGCTGGCCAGGTGCTCGAAGGACGCCGCGAGCGCCAGGAACTCACCGAGGGAGTCCCAGCGCAGGTGGTTCTCGGCCTGCAGCTGCTGCACGTGCTTGGGCGCGGACCCGCCGGCGCCGGTCTCGAAGAGCCCGCCGCCGTTCATGAGCGGCACGATGGACAGCATCTTCGCGGAGGTGCCCAGTTCCAGGATGGGGAACAGGTCCGTGAGGTAGTCGCGCAGCACGTTGCCGGTCACCGAGATGGTGTCCTCGCCGCGGCGGATCCGGTCGATGGTGAACTTCGTGGCCTCCACGGGGGAGAGGATGCGCAGGTCCAGCCCGTCCGTGTCCTCCTGCGCGAGGCAGGTGTTGACCTTCTCGATCAGGTTGCGGTCGTGCGCGCGGGACTCGTCCAGCCAGAACACCGCGGGCATCCCGGACTCGCGGGAACGGCGCACGGCCAGCTGCACCCAGTCCTTGATGGGGGCGTCCTTGGCCTGGCAGGCGCGCCAGATGTCACCGGGCTGGACCTCGTGGGACATCAGCACGTCTCCGGCGGAGTTGACCACCTGCACGGTGCCGGCCTTCTGGATCTCGAAGGTCTTGTCGTGGGAGCCGTACTCCTCGGCCTTCTGCGCCATGAGCCCCACGTTCGGGACGGTGCCCATGGTGGTGGGATCGTACGCGCCGTTCTCGCGGCAGTCGTCGATGACCGCCTGGTACACGCCGGCGTAGGAGGAGTCCGGCAGCACGGCCAGGGTGTCCTTCTGCTCGCCCTCGCGGCCCCACATCTGGCCGGAGGTGCGGATCATCGCGGGCATGGAGGCGTCCACGATCACGTCCGAGGGGACGTGCAGGTTGGTGATGCCCTTGTCCGAGTTCACGTAGGCCAGCTCGGGGCCGTGGTCGATGGCCTCCTGGAAGGCGGCCTTGATCTCGGCGCCGTTCTCCAGCGCGTCCAGGCCGGAGAGGATCCCGGCCAGACCGTCGTTGGGGGAGAGCCCCGCCGCGGCGAGGTCCTCGCCGTAGCGCTGCATCACGTCCTGGAAGAACGCGCTGACCACGTGGCCGAAGATGATGGGGTCCGAGACCTTCATCATGGTGGCCTTGAGGTGGGCGGAGAACAGGATGCCCTCCTCCTTCGCGCGGGCCACCTGGGCCTTCAAGAACTCGTCCAGTGCGGCGGCGCTCATGAAGGTCGCGTCCACCACCTCGCCCGCGAGCACGGGCACCGACTGCTTGAGCACGGTGGTCTCGCCGCCGCTCACGAGCTGGATGGTGAGCGTGTCGTCCGCGGGCATCACCACGGACTGCTCGTTGCTGCGGAAGTCGTCGTGGCCGAGGGTGGCCACGTTCGTCCTGGAGTCCTTGGACCACGCGCCCATGGCGTGGGGGTGCTTCTTGGCGTACTCCTTCACCGCCTTGGGGGCGCGGCGGTCCGAGTTGCCCTCGCGCAGCACGGGGTTCACGGCGGAGCCCTTGACGCGGTCGTAGCGCGCGCGGATCTCCTTGGCCTCGTCCGTGGAGGCGTCCTCCGGGTAGTCCGGCAGGTCGTAGCCGTCCGCCTGCAGCTCCTTGATGGTCGCCTTCAGCTGCGGGATGGACGCGGAGATGTTGGGAAGCTTCACGATGTTGGCCTCCGGGGTCTTGGCGAGCTCCCCCAGCTCGGTCAGGGTGTCCGGGACGCGCTGCTCGTCGGTGAGCCGGTCCGGGAACTGCGCCAGGATGCGGGCGGCCAGGGAGATGTCCCGGGTCTCCACCTCCACCCCGGCCGTGGACGCGAACGCCTCGACCATGGGCTTGAAGGAGTAGGTGGCCAGCATGGGCGCTTCGTCGGTCTCGGTGTAGATGATCTTGGGCATGGACAATGACTCCTTGCATAGACGGTCACTGGGGCTACCCGTCAGCCTACCGCTGTCCCGCCCGCGCGGCCCCGCCGTGACGGGCGCGGATCCGCGGGTGTGACCACCCTCTCCGGCGTCAGCTGCCCAGGGTGTGCCGGATGCGCTCGCGCTCCTTCTCGAGCTTGTGCAGCCGGCGGCTGAGGCCGAACATCCGCACCGAGCCCACGAGCGCCATGATCAGCGCCCCGGCAATGGCCGAGAGCAGCATGGCCACGCCGAGCGGCAGGTTGAAGGACCACGCCATGTACTCGAAGTGCGCGGGCACGTTGTTCTGGAGGATGAAGACCAGCAGCAGGATCAGCACCACCACGCCGGCGATCAGCGCGGCCCACACCGTTCCGGAGACGCCGCGCTTGGCGGGAGCGTCCAGGGCCGGGTCCACGGTCTCGGCCGCGGCGGTGCCCCGCGGGGCGCGTCCCCCGGCATCGGGGTGCGTGTCGGCACCCGGGCGCACCGCGGCGTCGTCGTGGCTCGCGGCGGCGGGCGACGCCGATCGGGCGGGTTCCCCGGGCGCGTCACCCAGGTGCCCGGTCTGGGGGTTCGACACGGGGACGGCACCGGTGTCCGGGCGGACGCCGCCGGCGTCGGACGCCGCGGTCTCACGGGCAGCGGCGGGGCGGTCGTGCGGGGTGTTGCTCATTGGGGTCCTCCCGGGGAAGTCGTGTGCTGGGTGGCACCAGCGTAGGCCAGGGCACCGACGAGGTGGGCGGCGTAGGTGTGGCGTCACGACACGCCCGAAAACAAAACCTCCCGACGACACGCTGGCATTTTTCCCCGAATCGGTTAGCGGCGGGTAACCTGTCATTCATTGTGAGACGCACCACAGTCATCGGTGACGCCAGCCACGGCTCGGGGTAACAACCACCGGGGGTGCAACACACATTCCATGGGCACCACATCAGGAGGAAACGTCATGGGAAAGTACACCTTCAAGGGCAAGGCCGCCGTGTCCCTCGCGGCGATCGCCGCACTCACGCTGACCGGCTGCGCGAGCGTCGGTGGCGGGGACGACAGCAAGGGCGGTGGTGACAGCAGCGCGGCAGGCAAGGACGGCGGCGTGGTGACCGTCGCGGAGACGAACAAGTTCTCCGGCGCCAACGCGGGCTACACGAAAACCAACTTGGACATCAACGGTCACGTGGCCGCGATGACCCGCGAGGGTTTCGCCAATGTGGACACGGAGCAGAAGCTGCACCCCAACGAGGGGTTCGGCACCTACAAGAAGGTCTCCGACGATCCTCTGACGGTCGAGTACGAACTGAAGGACACGCAGTGGTCCGACGGCAACAAGATCGACAAGGCCGACATGATGCTGTGGTGGAGCGAACTCTCCGGGTACGCCAATGACGCGGACGAGGAGGCCAAAACCGGCAAGGACTACTTCTCGATTGCCGGCTCCACGGACATCCTGCACACCACGGACATGCCCAAGTTCTCCGAGGACGGCAAGAAGATGACCGTGACGTGGGGCAAGCCCAACGCGGACTGGGAGATCGCCTTCGACTCCAACTCCTTCATGCCCGCCCACGTGGTGGCCAAGAAGGCCGGCATGTCCGAAGACGAGCTGCTCAAGGTGCTCGAGAACCAGAAGAAGGGCGATCCCAAGAGCCCCCAGAAGCAGCCCGAGCTGGAGAAGATCGGCAAGGCGTGGGACACCGCCTTCAACTTCACCTCCACCCCGGACGACAAGGACGTTCTCGTCTCCAACGGCCCCTACAAGATCGAGAACGTGGTGGAGAACAACTCCATCACCCTCAAGAAGAACGAGAACTACAAGGGCAGCATGCCCGGCAAGCTGGACGAGATCACGCTGCGCACCATCGGTGACGCCACCGCGCAGATCCAGGCGCTGCGCAACGGTGAAGTGGACATCATGCAGCCGAACAACGTGAACAAGGACACCCTGGACCAGGTGCAGCAGATCGAAAACGTGAATGTCCAGAAGGGCGACCAGCTCGCGTACGACCACCTGGACCTGAACTTCGGCTCGGACACCTTCAAGGACAAGGATGTCCGCGAGGCGTTCCTGAAGACCGTCCCGCGCCAGAAGATCGTGGACCAGCTCATCAAGCCGGTCAAGGACGACGCCTCGGTGCTGAACTCCCAGATGTACGTCTCCAGTCAGGGGGAGCCATACAAAAAGGCCACCGAGGTGAACGGTGCCGAGAAGATGTACGGCGAACCGGACATCGAGGGCGCCAAGAAGCTGCTCGGCGGCAAGACGCCCACCGTGCGCATCCTCTTCAACAACGGCAACCCGCAGCGCACGGACACCTTCCAGCTGATCAAGGAGTCCGCGGAGAAGGCCGGCTTCAAGGTGCAGGACCTCGGTGACCCCAACTGGTCCGAGAAGCTCTCCGACGGCGACTACGACGCCTCCCTCTTCGGCTGGGTCTCCCCGGGCGTGGGCACCGAGATGCTGTCTCAGATCTTCAAGACCGGCGGTGGCGGCAACTACAGCAAGTACTCCAACAAGGACGTCGACAAGCTCGTGGACGAGGCCCGCACCAACCTGGACGAGTCCAAGCGTGTGGACCAGATCGCAGAGATCGACAAGCACACCTTCGAGGACGCGTACGGCCTGCCGCTGTTCCAGTCCGTGGGCTACGTGGCCACCTCGGACAAGATCTCCGGCGTGGACAAGTACCAGCCCAATCAGACCGGTGTGTTCTGGAACGTCTCCGAGTGGAGCCGCAAGTAGGACGGTCGAGAACCGTTGACCGAGGCACTTCCCTCATGACCGCTGCGCGGGCGCGGGCCTCCCGCGTCCGCGCAGCGTCGTGACCACCACTCGTTCAGAGGCAGCAACATGACTTCATACATTCTCAGACGGCTCATCACGGCCGTGCTCATCCTGCTGGGCGCATCGTTCATCGTGTACCTCATGACGGCGGCGTCCGGAGACCCCCTGTGGGACCTCTACGGCAACCCCAACGCACAGCAGCTCATCCCCGCGCGCGTGGAGGCCCTCAACCTGGACACCCCGCCCGTGCTGCGCTACTTCACGTGGCTCGGTGGCGCGGCCGGGTGCCTCGTCCCCTTCGCGGACACCTGCTCCCTGGGCGTGAGCCGCGACGGCCAGCAGGTCACCGAGCTGCTGGGCTTCGCCATGACCCAGACGATCATGCTGGTCACGGTGGGCACCATCCTGGCGATCGTGGTGGGGATCACCCTGGGCATCGTCTCCGCTCTGCGCCAGTACTCGGGTCTGGACTACGGCATCACGTTCTTCACGTTCCTGTGCTTCTCCCTGCCGAGCTTCTGGCTCGCGGTGCTGCTCAAGGAAGTGGTGGCCATCCAGTTCAACGACTTCCTGCAAAAACCCGTGCTCTCCATGGCCACCATCGTGGTGATGTCACTCGTGGCGGGCGTCATCTGGTTCCTGGTCTCCTTCGGACAGATGAAGACCAGGCTCCTCATGGGGGCACTCGGCTTCGTGGTGACCTTCGGCATCATCTACTTCGTGCTCGCCACCGACTGGCTGAACCACCCGTTCCTCGGCATTCCGCTGATCGCGCTGACGGGCATCCTGGTGGCGGTGATCGCCACCATCCTGATGGCCGGACTGCGCAACAGGCGCGCGCTGTACGCCGCGCTCGGCACCGTGGTGGTGGGCCTGGCGGTCTACTTCCTGGTGCAGGACATGCTGAGCAACGGCGGATTCCTCACCATTCTCGTCTTCACCGTGGTCATGACCGCTGCGGGCGCTGCCATCGGGTACCTCGCCGGCGGCTACGACCGCGGCCAGGGCGCCCGCGTGGCGGGAGTCACCGGGTTCTTCGTCGCCCTGCTGATCATCCTGGACCGTTTCATGCAGTCCTGGCCGGAATACGTGAACTCGAGTCACATCCATGGTCGCCCCATCGCCACCGCGAACTCGGGCACCCCTGGGTTCACCGGTGACTTCTGGGCCACCGGGCTGGACCGCTTCACCCACCTTCTGCTGCCCACCATCTGTCTGACCCTGCTGGCACTGGCCTCCTACTCCCGGTACTCGCGGGCGTCCATGCTGGAGATCATGGGCCAGGACTACGTGCGCACCGCTCGTGCCAAGGGGCTGTCCGAGCGCACTGTGGTCATGCGTCACGCCTTCCGCAACGCGCTAATCCCTCTGGCCACCCTCGTGGCCTACGACATCGGCGGGCTCATCGGCGGCGCGATCATCACGGAGTCCGTGTTCGCGTTCACCGGCATGGGACAGCTCTTCGTGCAGGCGGTGCGCAACGTGGATCCCAACCCGGTGATGGGTGTCTTCCTCGTCACCGGCATCGTGGCCATGGTCTTCAACCTGATTGCAGACCTGGTCTACTCCGTACTCGACCCGCGTGTGAGGGTGAAAGCATGAGCCAGCCACAACCCATCGACGTTCCCGAGACCGTGGAACAAGTTCCCGAGCAGGGGCAAAAGCCCCAGGACGTGCGCGGCAAGAGCCAGGGACAGCTGGTCCGCCAGCGCTTCTTCGGCAACACCGGCGCGGTCGTCTCCGTGGTCGTGCTCCTGTTCATCGTCGTCCTCTCCGTGACCTCCATCGGCATCGGCCCCATCCCGGGCTGGTGGAAGTGGAGCCCGGACGCCACCGGCACGGTGATGAACAGTGGTCGCCCCACCCTGTCGCTGCTGCCGCCCTCGCTGGGGGAGCACCCGTTCGGCCAGGACAACCTGGGGCGGGACCTGTTCGCCATGTGCATGCAGGGCACCCAGTACTCGTTGATCGTGATGATCGTGGTGGGACTGATCGCGGGCATCGTAGGCACGGTGGTGGGCGGCCTCGCAGGCTACTTCCGAGGCTGGACCGAGGCCGTGCTGATGCGCCTGACCGACGTCATCATCATCATCCCGCTGGTCATCTTGGCGGCGCTGCTGGGCCGGCTGGCTATCTCCTGGGTGCGCTCGCACGGGCTGCCCACGTTTGCCACGGTGCTCGCCCTGGGTGTGCTGATCGGTCTGGCCTCCTGGCCGCCCCTCGCACGTCTCGTGCGCGGTGAGTTTCTCACCCTGCGCGAGCGCGAGTTCGTGGACGCCGCACGCCTGGCGGGCGCCTCCAGCGGCCGGATCATCTTCAAGCACATCCTGCCGAACACCGTGGGCGTGATCACGGTGAACATCACGCTGCTGATGTCCTCCGCGATCCTGCTGGAGACCTCGCTGTCCTACCTGGGTCTGGGCATCCAGGCCCCGGACTGGTCCCTGGGTCGGCTGATCAACGAGAACCAGACCGCCTTCGCCACCCGGCCGTGGCTGTTCTGGTGGCCCGGTGTGTTCATCGTCGCCATTGCACTGTCGATCAACTTCATCGGCGACGGCCTGCGGGACGCGTTCGACCCGCGCCAGCGCAAGTTCAACCCCAAGCGCGCCCGCGAGGCCGGCTCGGGCACGGACACCCTCCGGACCCCGCTCGCCGACGCCGCGCAGCCGGGTGCCGCGGGTCAGGCCACCCGATGACCAGCCGGGTGTCCCACGGTGTACAGGACCCCGCTCGCGGCGAGGAGCACCACGACCGCCGCGAGCGGGCCTGCCACCACGCGGATGCGGACGGGCTCGACCTGTCCGTCACGGGCGAAGACGTCCAGCTCGCCGGTCTCGATCCTGCGCTGCCACTCGGTGCGCACACGGTGGGCGGCGGCGCCGGACGCCGTGGAGGTCAGGTCACCCGGACGCACGCTCCCGTCGGGACGGGCAATGGGGTGGTTGCGGTTCACGGCGTCCGTACCGGCACGGAACGTCGCGCCGGCGCCCGCCGCGGGCAGCGCGAAACTGGAGTAGGTCCGGTCCTCGGTGGCGATCGTCACCGCGAACCGCGTGCGCACGTCCACGATCCGGCCCCACGGGACGGCCACGGTGCGCGCGGGATTCACCAGGCGCACCTCCCCCGGGTGGATCTCCAGGCGGGGGCGCCAGTACAGCGCGTACCCGAGGGCCGCGAGCCCGAGGCACCCGCACACCGAGGCCGCGTGGTGTGCGGCCGTGTGACCCCACCCGGTCACGGCCACCACGAGACCCAGCACCACCAGGAATCCGGTCAGCCACGGCGCCGACGCCGCTCGGAAGGTTTCGTGGGCCGCGGCCCCGGCGGGTTCGTCATGGGTCTTCGGCATGGCCCCCATGCTAGGCAATGCGCGCACGGGACGACGGCGCGCCCCCTTCTCGACACGATGGAGCACACACGATGAGCACCTCGCACCAGCCCGGTGACCTCCCCGAGGGCACGCCCGAACCGCACGGCGCGGGGGAGCACCCCGGTTCCGTGAACCCCGACGAGACCACCGCGCCCGAGCACAACGCACCGTGGAACGGCGCCCGGGCCGGGGACGGCCGCGTGGCCACACCGGACGCCGACGCCGCCGCGTCCGGTGCCGCCGTCCCCGGAACCTCGTCCGCGGGCATCGCGGCGGGCGGGGCCACGGCGGCCGGGGCGCACGCGAGCGGGGAGCCTGCCGCCGGAGGAACCGCGGTCGTGGCCGCGGCCGGGGCGGGTGCGAGCGCCGCGGGCACCGAGAAGCGCCGCGGCCGCCGGGCCCAGCGTCCCGAACCCACCGCTCGCAGGAGTAGGACCCGCAAGACCGTGGCGCGTGGTGAGCCCGTGCTGAGCGTGCGCGGTTTGTCCGTGGACTTCGGCGTGGACCGCGAGTGGGTCCCGGCCGCGATCGACCTGAACTACGACGTGGCTGCGGGCGAGGTGCTCGCAATCGTGGGCGAGTCCGGCTCCGGCAAGTCCGCGAGCTCGATGTCCATGCTGGGTCTGCTGCCCTCCAACGCCCGGGTGAACGGCTCAGCGAAACTCGGCGACGAGGAGCTGATCGGGCTGCGGGGCAACGCGCTGCGGCGCGTGCGCGGCGAGGAGATCGCCGTGATCTTCCAGGAGCCCATGACCGCACTGAACCCCGTGTACACGGTGGGCCAGCAGATCGTGGAGACCATCCGCCTGCACCGGGATGTCTCCCCGGCGGAGGCCACCGAGCGCGCCAAGCAGATGCTCACCATGGTGGAGCTGCCGGACCCGGAGAAGGCGTTCCGCTCCTACCCCCACCAGCTCTCGGGCGGTCAGCGGCAGCGCGCCATGATTGCGCAGTCCCTGTCCTGCGACCCCAAGCTGCTGATCGCGGACGAGCCCACCACGGCGCTGGACGTGACCGTGCAGGCCGAGATTCTGGACCTGATCCGCAACCTCAAGGACCAGCTGGACTCCGCGGTCATCCTCATCACCCACGACATGGGTGTGGTGGCGGACCTCGCGGACAAGATCGCGGTCATGCAGAAGGGCGTGATCGTGGAGCAGGGCACGGCGGAGCAGATCTTCTCCGCGCCGCAGCACCCCTACACGCGGTCCCTGCTGGAGTCCGTACCGCACCTGGGCCAGGGCAACGAGTCCGACGAGTCCGTGGACATGGTGGCGGTGCTCGAGCGCTCCCTCGCCATGCCCCTGGCCCCGGACCGCAGCACGGCCGAGGAGGCCTCGATGGACACCCTCGCGCAGCGCGTGGTGGCCCCGGTGCTGCAGCTCAAGGACGTGGCGATCGAGTACCCCAAGCAGGGCCGCAACCCGGCGTTCCGCGCGGTGGAGGACGTGAGCCTCACCGTGGCCGCGGGGGAGACCGTGGGCCTGGTGGGCGAGTCCGGTTCCGGCAAGACCACCATCGGCCGTGCGGCCGTGGGTCTGCTGCCCACGGTGGCGGGTTCCCTGGTGGTGGACGGCGTGGAGCTGGCCGGGGCCTCCCGGTCCACGCTCAACAAGGTCCGCAAGGACGTGGGCATGGTCTTCCAGGACCCGTCCTCCTCCCTGAACCCGCGGCTGCCCATCGGCGAGTCCATCGGAGAGCCCATGTTCCTGGCCGGTGCGGCCAAGGGTGCGGAGCTGCAGAACCGGATCGAGCAGCTGCTGGACCAGGTGCGCCTGCCGCGCAACTACCGCAACCGCTACCCGCACGAGCTCTCGGGCGGTCAGAAGCAGCGCGTGGGCATTGCCCGTGCCCTGTCCCTCAAACCCAAGCTGCTCGTGGCGGACGAGCCCACCTCCGCGCTGGACGTCTCCGTGCAGGCCACCGTGCTGGACCTGTTCGAGGAGCTGCAGCAGGAGATGGGCTTCGCGTGCCTGTTCGTGACCCACGACCTCGCCGTGATCGACCGGCTCGCCAACCGCATCGTGGTCATGCAGCACGGGCACATCGTGGAGCAGGGCTCGCGTGAGGCGGTGCTGCGCCACCCGGAGCAGGAGTACACCAAGCGGCTGCTCGCAGCCGTCCCGGTGCCCTCGCCCGAGGCTCAGCGGGTGCGCCGCGAGCTGCGTCAGCAGATGGCGCAGCACGTGTCGTAGCGGCGGGTCGCGGCGGCGTCGGGCCTGCAGGGCGTCGAACCGCAGCCGACGCCGCGCCGGCCCGCGACCGACCGGTCGTCCAGGCTCGCGGGCACTCGGACCTGCCGCGTTGCGGCCCAGGAGCACGGAACGGGACGTCATCCACCGGATGGCGTCCCGTTCCCATGGGTTTTCCGCGCAGTCGCTGGTGACGCTGGCGCCATGGTGAACCCCACGCGACTCTCATCCGACCTCGCCCGCCTGCGGCGCGAGACCGGCGCCTACCTCTCCACCGTCCGGTCCCTGTCCGCGACGCAGCTCACGCAGCCCTCGCTGTGCGGGTCCTGGGACCGCGCGCACGTGGTCGCCCACCTCGCGTCCAACGCCCGGGCCATCGCCAAGCTCGTGGAGTGGGCCGTCACGGGCGAGCCCCAGCAGCCCTACACGTCCCGTGACGCGCGGGACGCGGAGATCGACGAGCTGGCGGACCTGCCGCGGGAGGAGCTCATCCGGCTCTCGGAGGACAACGCCGCGTACTTCGCGCAGCAGTGCGAACGGCTCTCCGGGGCGCTGCGGGCAGAGGATCTCGATCTGGACGGCAAGCCCATCACTGCCGCCACCATTCCGGCGGTGCGGATCGCGGAGCTCGTGATGCACCACGACGACCTCGACACGTCCTGGACCCTGGCAGATGCGGACACCGAGTCCGCCCGGGACACCCTGGAGGGCGCGGTGCGTGCGATGCGCGCGAAGGGCGCACCGGGCATGACGCTGCGCACCACGGAGCACGACGAGTGGATCATCGGCGACGGTGGTCAGCTCGTCACCGGGGACCGCGTGGGGATGCTCCTGTGGCTGGCCCGGGGCAGGAAAGAGGGCGTCAGCTCGGAGGGCGCGCTGCCCGAGCTGCCCACCTGGTGAGCTGAGGCCTCTGCCACGGTGGGCGGGCCCTCCGGCCCGGCCAAGACCCTCCCGGGCGGTTCAGGAAACGTGCGCTGCGGTCACGAGAGCACTGCGAGGGCATAGGCCGCGAACAGGGCGAGGTGGGCAACCCCGTGCACCGCCGTGGCGCGCGGTGCGGTGAACGTGACGACCGACAGGAGCAGGCTCACCGCGAGCAGCACGAGATCCGCAGGCTCGGGGGCCAGCACCACGGGTTGCCCCGTGAACATGCCGATGACCAGCACTGCCGGGATCGTGAGCCCCAGAGTGGACACCAGGGCCCCGTGACACAGGTTGCTGACCCGTTGCAGTTCGCCGGACAGTGCCGCCCGCACGGAGGTGATGGACTCCGGAAGGAAGACGATGCCCGCGATCAGCACCCCCGCGAGAGCGCTCGGGGCACCCAGCCTGCCCAGACCGTCGTCGAGCAGCGCGGCCATGCTGTGGGGCAGCAAGACCACGGGCAAGGCGGTGAGGACCAGCAGAGCCAGCCGGGAGAGGAGTTCTGCGCGGTGTTCGTGGAACACGGAGCCGTGCGCCGACGTGCTGGGGGACGCAGCTGCAGCGCTCCGTTCCGCACGGTGGATCCGGGGGTCGACCTCCGTGAAGTCGCCGGCCTGCACACCGGTCTGGCGGCGGAGGAAGAACGCGTAGCCGCCGAGCACCAGCAGCAGCGAGAGGTACGCCGCCGCTCCGGCGTGGTTGGGGACCATCCCGCCGTGGCGCAGCCCGCCGACCACCAGGCACAGCCCGATCACCAGGTCGAGGATGATCATGGCCACGGCCATCACGGAGTCGCGCGCGATGCTCCCGTGCTCGCCAGGGCCGAGCATCACCGCAGAGATCAGCACCACCTCCACCACCACGATCGACAGCGTGAGCACCAGGGATCCGTAGGGGTCTCCCAGTCGTTCCGCCACGTGCTCCGCCTGCGCGACCACCCCGGTGGAGGCGAAGAGGATGACCCCCACGATGGCCGCGAGCGCGAGCACCAGCGGAAGCACGGGCACGGGCGGGGTGAGGGGCCCGGAGAGCAGGGCCAGGACGACGACGGCGAGCCACCCGACCGCGAGCCGGGCGAGCGCCAGCGGGGTCAGGACACGGCGCAGGGTGGGGAGCATCGGAGGATCACCTGGTTCCTCAGGACCCGGTGGGCCCCGCGAGGGGCAGGGTCGTCCCCGGGGGCGTGGAACGGTGACCGGGTCGTCCCGGCACCGTGTGCGGCGCGAGGGCCGCGACGAGGTGCGGTGGAGCGGGGAGGCTGCGCCGGGACGCGGCGGGACGGTTCAGTCGCGCACGCCGAAGAGCCAGGCGTCCGCGCGGTCGGTGTGTGGGTCGTCGAAGTTGACGAAGGTCCGGCCCTTGGCCTCGACCTTCTTGTACTCCTGGACGACCTCCAGGCTCAGCCGTTCGCGGTGCTCGACTTCCACGATCACCGCGGTGGCGCCGGAACGGTCCGGGAGGGTGGCGGGGTAGGCGAGCGCGGCCACGAGGATCTGGGGTGCCTTCTCACGCGCCATGGCGCGCAGGGTGTCCAGGATCTGCTCGGGGCGCATGTCCGCGGCCTCCTGCGGGTCCACGGAGTTCAGCTCGAACTCGCCGTCCTTGCCGCCGGTCACGAGGAACGCCGGGAACGCGCCGTACGCCGCGACCTGCTCCTCCACCACGGCCTGCACGTGGCTCAGCGCGGTGTCCACGGTTTCCACGGCCGAGTCCGAGATCCACTGGCGCCACGCGTTGTCGTGGTCCGCGCGGGCGCGGGCCGCCTCCGCCTTCGTCATCCGGGACGTGCCCCGGGCGGGCGTGGTGCGGCGTCGTGCAGGGCGAGCGGAGAACTGTGCCACGAAGGAGGACTCCTCAGAACGGTGGAGGGGCGGATGGTGTGCTGAGTCCAGGGTAGGCGCTCGCTAGACTGGATCGGAACCACTCAGCCAAGACCAGGAGCATGCATGTCTGCGATCACTCGCGACCAGGTGGCGCACCTGGCGGAGCTGGCCCGGATCGAGATGACGGACGAGGAGCTGGCCCGCGTGGCCGGCGAGCTCGAGCTGATCGTCTCCTCCGTGGCCTCCGTCAGCCAGGCCGCCGGACCCGACGTCCCCGCCACGAGCCACCCCCTTCCCCTGCAGAACGTCTTCCGCGAGGACGTGGTGGGGCAGACGCTCACGCAGGACGAGGCGCTCCTGAACGCCCCGGACGCCCAGGACGGCAAGTTCCGGGTCCCCGCCATCCTGGACGGGGAGTGATCATGGCCGAGTCGATCGTCGAACTCTCCGCCGCGGACCTCGCGTCGAAGCTCGCCGCGGGCGAGGTGTCCTCCGTGGACGCCGTCCAGGCGCACCTGGACCAGATCGCCGCCACGGACGGTGCCGCGCTGGACGCCGCCGACCGCTCCCGCGGCACGGACGGGCTCAACGCCTTCCTGCACCGCAACACCGAGGAGGCGCTGCGGGTGGCCCGTGAGGTGGACGAGGCCCGCGCCAAGGGCGAGGAACTGCCCGAGCTGGCCGGTGTGCCGGTCGCGGTCAAGGACCTCATCGTCACCAAGGGCCAGCCCACCACGGCGGCCTCCCGCATGCTGGAGGGCTTCATGAGCCCCTACGACGGCACGGTGACCCGCAAGCTGCGCGCCGCCCGCATGCCCATCCTGGGCAAGACGAACCTGGACGAGTTCGCCATGGGCTCCTCCACGGAGCACTCCGCGTTCGGCCCCACGCGCAACCCGTGGGACCTCACCAAGATCCCCGGCGGCTCCGGTGGTGGCTCGGCCGCGGCGGTCTCCGCGTTCCAGGCGCCGCTCGCGCTCGGCACGGACACCGGCGGTTCCATCCGCCAGCCCGCGGCCGTGACCGGCACCGTGGGCGTGAAGCCCACCTACGGCTCGGTCTCGCGCTACGGCGTGATTGCCATGGCCTCGTCCCTGGACCAGGTGGGCCCCTGCTCGCGCACGGTGCTCGACGCCGCCCTGCTGCACGAGGTCGTGGGCGGCCACGACCCCGCGGACTCCACCTCGCTCCCGGACCCCGTGGGCGGCTACGCGCAGGCCGCGCGTGCCGGTGCCGCGGACGGCGGACTCGAGGGTCTGCGCGTGGGCGTCGTCAAGCAGCTCACGGGTGAGGGCTTCCAGGCGGGAGTGCAGCAGCGCTTCGAGGAGTCCCTGGACCTACTGCGCGGCGCCGGTGCGGAGATCGTGGAGGTCGAGGCCCCCAACTTCGAGTACGCCCTGGGCGCCTACTACCTGATCATGTCCTCGGAGGTCTCCTCCAACCTCGCCAAGTACGACGGCGTCCGGTTCGGTCTGCGGGTCACGCCCGAGGGCACGCCCACCATCGAGAAGGTCATGGGCGCCTCGCGCGCCGCGGGCTTCGGGGACGAGGTCAAGCGCCGCATCATCCTGGGCACCTACGCGCTGTCCGCCGGGTACTACGACGCCTACTACGGCTCGGCCCAGCAGGTGCGCACTCTGGTGCAGCGGGACTTCGCGGCGGCCTTCGACAAGGCCGACGTGCTGATCTCTCCCACCGCACCCACCACGGCGTTCGACATCGGCGGCGTGGACGAGTCCGCGGACCCCATGCAGATGTACCTCAACGACATCGCGACCATCCCCACCAACCTGGCGGGAATCCCCGCGCTCTCGCTGCCCGGTGGGCTGGCACCGGAGGACGGGCTGCCCGTGGGCATCCAGTTCATGGCGCCCGCGCGCGAGGACGCCCGGGTGTACCGGGCCGGAGCCGGGCTGGAGCGGCTGCTCACCGAGAACTGGGGCGGACCGCTGTGGCGGCACCGCGGCGACGTCGTCGGGACCGTTCGTGACTTTGCGGCCACGGCCGCGCAGGGAGGCAAGTGATGAGTCAGGACGTGCTGTCCTTCGAGGAGGCCCTCGAGCGCTTCGAGCCCGTGCTGGGCTTCGAGGTCCACGTGGAGCTGAACACCCGGACCAAGATGTTCGACGCCGCGCCCAACACCTTTGGGGACGAGCCGAACACCAACATCACGCCGGTGTCCCTGGGACTGCCCGGTGTGCTGCCCGTGGTCAACGGCAAGGCCGTGGAGTCCGCGATCAAGCTGGGCCTCGCGCTGAACTGCTCGATCGCGCAGAGGTGCCACTTCGCGCGGAAGAACTACTTCTACCCGGACACGCCCAAGAACTTCCAGACCTCGCAGTTCGACGAGCCCATCGCGTACGAGGGGTACCTGGACCTCGAGCTCGAGGACGGCACGGAGTTCCGCGTGGAGATCGAGCGCGCCCACATGGAAGAGGACGCCGGCAAGCTGACCCACATGGGCGGTGACGCCGGGCGTATCCAGAACGCGCAGTACTCCCTGGTGGACTACAACCGCGCGGGTGTGCCGCTCATCGAGATCGTGACCAAGCCCATCGTGGGTGCGGGGGAGCGGGCTCCGGAGCTGGCGCGCGCGTACGTGGCGGCTATCCGGGAGATCGTGAGGAACCTCGGCATCTCGGACGCCCGCATGGAGCGCGGCAACGTGCGCTGCGACGCGAACGTCTCGCTGATGCCCAAGGGCGCCACCCAGTTCGGCACGCGCTCCGAGACGAAGAACGTGAACTCGCTGCGCGCCGTCGAGCGCACCGTGCGCTACGAGATCCAGCGCCACGCCGCCGTGCTCGCCGCTGGGGAGAAGGTCACGCAGGAGACCCGGTTCTGGCACGAGGACACCCGTTCCACCACCGCCGGGCGCCCCAAGTCGGACGCGGACGACTACCGCTACTTCCCCGAGCCGGACCTGGTGCCCGTGGTCACCACCGCGGAGTGGATCGAAGAGATCCGGGCTACCCTGCCCGAGCCGCCGGCCGAGCGCCGCAAGCGGCTCAAGGCGGACTGGGGCTACTCGGACGAGGAGTTCCGGGACGTGGTCAACGCGGGTGTGCTGGACGAGATCGAGCGCACCATTGCCGCCGGCGCCACGGCCGCGACCGCCCGCAAGTGGTGGATGGGCGAGATCGCCCGCCTCGCCAAGCAGCGCGAGGTGGAGATCGCCGAGCTGCCCGTCACCGCGGAGCACGTGGTCGAGCTGGACGCGCTGATCGCGGACGGCAAGATCAACGACAAGCTCGCCAAGAAGGTGCTGGGCTTCGTCGTGGCGGGCGAGGGCACCCCGGGCGAGATCGTCGAGGCCCGCGGTCTCGGGGTCGTCTCCGACGACGGCGCCCTGAGCGCCGCCGTGGACGACGCCATGGCCCAGATGCCGGACGTCGTGGAGAAGATCAAGGGCGGCAAGGTCCAGGCCGTGGGCGCGCTGATCGGTCCCGTCATGAAGGCCACCCGCGGTCAGGCGGACGCCGGACGCGTGCGGCAGATCATCCTGGAGAAGCTCGGCGTGCAGGGCTGACGCCCCGCGCTACTTCTGGCCACCGGCCCGGTTCCCCGCGCGGGGAACCGGGCCGGTGCCGTGCCGGTTTAGAGCTCGTCGCTCAGCCGCCACTCGTGCAGCCCGTGCTCCCGTGCGGAGTCGGTGGTGACGACCCCCGCGATGCGTTCGCGGATCGCCCGGTCCTCCGCGTCCGAGCGGCACACGCCGGACGGGGCGTCCGAGGCCACGGGGCACCACGCGTACCGTCCGGCCCGGGTGTTGGAGCTGGGCACCCACGCGAGGTCGCTCACGCGCCAGTGCCCGTCCGCGCCGCGCGCGAACTGGAAGCGGGCCACGATCCCCTGGTTGTTGCTCTCGGCCACCGGCGGGGCGGTCTCGGTGACGTTGTTGCCCACGCCGTAGACGATCCACGTGCCGCGGTGGTTCTCGATGGGCTGCACGCTGTGGGAGCCGTGGCCGTACACCGCGTCGAAGGCGCCAGAAGCCGCGAGGGCGTGGGCGGTGCGCTTCTGGTACTCGTCCGCCGTGTCGGTGTATTCCTTGATCGAGTGCATGGCGGCCACCACCACGTCCGCGCCCTGCTCGCGGGCCTTCTCCGCCTGGGCCACGGCGTGGGCCACGTCCTGGGCCGCGGTGTCCTCTCCCACGCGGGGGTCCGTGCCGTCCCGCAGCCGGTCGATGCGCCACGGGGTGTCCTGGGGCTTCTCGTTGAGACTGTTCGTCCCCGTGACCACCGCGAGCTTTCCGGTGGGGGTGTCCACGACCATCGGCTGCTCCGCCTCCTGCTGCGAGGCGTAGGAACCGGTGTGCTGCAGCCCGGCCGCGTCCATCGTCTCGATGGTCCGCTCCACGCCGGCCACCCCCTGGTCCACCGCGTGGTTGCTCGCTGAGGTGCACGCGTCGTAGCCCGCGTCCTTTGCCGCGCCCAGGATCTCCGGCGGCACGTTGAACTCCGGGTACGCGGCGTAGGGACCGCCCGCGGGCGCCACGGGCGTCTCCGCCTGGCACACGGCCACGTCCGCGCGGTCCAGGTAGGCCCGCTGCTGCTGGAGCAGGGGCGCGAAGTCGAAGTTCGCGCCGTGCGCGCGCTGCGGATCCGCGGCGAACTGGCTCCACAGCCCCTCGTGCAGCAACAGGTCGCCCGAGACCGCCAGGCTCAGGCATGCGTCCTCGGGGCACTCGGGTCCCTTCCCGGCGCCGGTGCGGTGCTGCTCCTCGCTTGCGCGGGGGGACGACGTCGCCCCCGCGCTCTGCGGGGCCTCTCCGGGATTCTCTGCGGGGGCACCGCAGCCGGAGAGCAGCAGGGCGCCCGTCGTGAGGAGGGCGAAACCGGCCCGTCGGCGAGCACGTGAGCGGCGCGAGGACGGTGTGCGGACAACCATCCGGCGATGCTATCGCACACGCCGTGAGCCAGATCATGCCCCATTACGTCACATGAATCTGACGAAATTGCGTTTTCTGCCGGGGCCGGACATCATGCTCAGGTAAGGCTTTCCTAAGTTCTGGTGTCGAGCGGAAAAGTGGGGACGGACGTGGGTCCTACCGACAACGGGGCGGGTGCCGCCCACGCGGGTGTCGAGGAGCGGGCGGTCTCGCTCGCGCACCGCATGCTCTCGGGCGCCGGGCAGGCCTCCGTGGTGGCGTACCGCCTGGAGGGTCAGCCCACTGTCACCTCGGTGGCCCACGGGCTCACGCGCCGCGGGGAACTCGTGGTGGCCACCACTGTCGGACCCGCGGAGGTGGGCGCCGACGCGCTGGTTCCGGGGGAGCCGATGGACGTGCGCGTGGACATCACCAAGATCGCTCCGGAGCCGGACGTGCGGATCGTCGCGGCGAGCATGCATCTGCTCGCGAGCCTCGAGTGGCTGCACCCCCTGGACGCCGAGCTGCTGCGAGGGAGCGGTGAGCTGCCGGATCTGGTGGCCGCGGTGGCCGGAGCGCCCGGGGGCCGCCTGGCCGTGCTGGACACCGCTCGCGTGATCCTCCACGACGGCACCGGTGCCACGCCCCTGGCCTTCGCCCACCTCCAGCAGCACGGCCGCAACGGCGCCGTGGCGTCCGGGTACGTGCAGGAGCTGGAGTCGGCGGCCCTGGATGCGGTCACGGACGTGGACCGGCTGGACCTCGCCGCCCTGTGCGACGCCGCGGAGCAGGGCTGGATTCCCGCACACCTGCTCACACGCACACCGTCCCTGGGCGGTTGCCAGCACACGCTGGAGCGCGACTTCGTGGTGGACGTGGACCGCACGGGCGTCACGGTCCTGCGCCACGGGGCGGAGGAGACGAGCGTCTACTTCGTGCCCTTCGACCTCCGCAGCGCCGCCCCGGGTGGCGCGGCGGCCCACCTCAGAACGCTGCTCGGGGTGCGGTCCGCCGCCTGAGTCCTACTCGGCCTCGTAGCTGCCGCAGTTCGCGTCCGCGGTGACCTCGATGGCGGATGCGGTGCACAGCAGGTCCTTGTTGTGCGTGCACTCCAGGCGCTGGCACGCGCCCACCTGGCCGTTGGCGGTGGGCAGACCGCCACGGGCGTCGAGCGAGATGAACGTGGTGCACGAGGCGTCGGAACCCTGACCGCCCACGGTGATGGCGGGTGCGGTGCAGCCGTTGTCGTTGAAGGCGCAGCCGGTGGCGGTGCAGGTGGAAACAGCGGTGAGAGTGGCCATGATCTTCTCCTGTGACTCGTGTGGTGCTCGTGGCATCGGTCGTGATGAAAAGAACACTAAAGGCATTTCCGGAATGTGACTAGTAAGTTCTACCTTACGACACAGCATTGTTTGCTAATTGGATTGCATTACGTTCGAGTGAATGCAGGGCATGCTCAGCGAATTACGGAAATGGACATTTCCCTAATCAGGACAGCACCAGTCCGGCCAGGGAGTAGGCCGCGAACCCCGCGAGGAAGCTGATCAGGAAGTTCTTGGAGGCCAGGTTCACCAGCACGGACACCACCGCCGCAAGGACCAGCCGGCTCAGCTGTGTCCCGGAGTCCGCCTCGACCAGCGTGTAGGCCACCAGGATGAGCATGAGCCCGGCGGGCAGCAGCGTGGAGAACTCCGTGAGGTCCTCGCGGTTGCGGAAACGGTGGGCCACCTGCATGGGGAGAAAGCGCAGGGCAAAGGTCACGGCGGCGCACACGAGAATGGCGGCAATCACGTCATGCTTTCTTGCCGGCACCGCGCGGCGTCGTGGTCCTGCGCGGACGCCGCACCATGAGGACGCACAGCGCGGCGTAGCAGAGCATGGCGCCCAGCAGGAAGAGGCTGCGCGGCAGCAGCAGTCCCACGCCGATGGAGAGCAGCGCTGCGGCAAGGATCTTGCTCCGCTGCGTCGAGGCGGTGATCGCGCCCACGAACAGCAGGGAGAACAGACCCGTGAGGGCGAAGTCGAAGCCGTCGACGGACTCCGGGACGAGTCCACCCGCAAAGGCACCCACGGCCGCGCCGAACACCCAGTAGAAGTGCGAGACGCCCTGGACCAGCAGCAGCTGGTGCTGGGTGGTGGGATGCACTCCGCTGCTGATCAGCGCGTAGGCCTCGTCCGTGAGCGCGTAGGGACCATAGAACTTCGCGAACGGGGAGTGCAGCAGGTGTGTGGGGTAGGAGAAACCGTAGAACACGTGGCGGCTGTTCACCAGCAGTGTGGTCACGGCGATCTGCGCCAGCCCGGCGCCCGCGGCGACGAAACCCACCAGCAGGAACTCGATGGAGCCCGCGAACACCACCAGTGCGGTGAGCGGCGCGAGGTACGGGGCGAATCCCAGGGACACCGAGTACGCACCGAACGCCATGCCCAGCGGCAGGTACCCCATGGCCACGGGCACCGTGACCCTCAGGGCCCACGGCAGGCTGCCCTTCTCCGTGTTCATGCGGGGCGGCGCTCCTCACCGTTCGTCCTGCGGGTCCCGGCCACGCTAGCGCGGACCCGGGCCTGCGGTGGACTCCGCGCGTCGCTGGGCGACTGTAACCTACGACACATGACCTCTCGTTACGCAACTCCCGCAGACCTCGTGGCCACCCCTCGACTCGCCGGACTCGCGGCGCACCGCGACGGCCCGGTGGTCGCGCTGCGCCAGGAGCTCTCCCCGGACGGCACGCGCTACGTCACCCACGCCTGGGCCGTGCCCGCGCGGGGCGAGCCGGTGCAGCTCACCCACGACGAGAGGGGCGTCCGGGAGGCCTGCCCCACCGGCTCCGGCACCGTGTGGTTCACCTCCGACCGCCCCGTGCCCGGTGACGAGGACAAGCGCACCCGGCTGTGGCTGCTTCCCGAGCGCGGTGAGGCCCGCGCGGTGCTGGACGCCCCCGAGGGCATCTCCCACCTCCAGCTCGGTGGGGACCGGCTGTTCTTCGTCTCGGGCCTGCACCCCGCCGCCCGCGGCGCGCAGGACGAGTTCGCGCGCAACCGCGAGAGCCACGACCGCCGGGAGGAGACCGGTGTGAGCGCCGTGCTCCACGACCGCTCGCCCATCCGTTTCTGGGACCACGACCTCCCGGCGGCGGAGGACGCCCTCTGGTTCCTGGACACCGGGTCCCTCTCGGCGGATGACGACGCCGCCGGGGCCGTCCGGCGCGTCGAGCTGCCTGCCGGGCGTCTGGGCCACGTGTCGGTGGCCCCGGACGGCACGTGGCTGCTCGTGGAGATGGCGGTGGTGGCCGAGGGCGGTGTGGAGCGCACGCAGCTGTGGCGCATCCCCCTGCCCGCCCCGGCACCCGCCGCGGACAGCCCGGAGGGCGCGGGCGCAGCGGACTCGGCAGAGCGGGAAGGTGCTGCAGGTGAGCCCGCACCGTCCCGCGGCGGGCCGGTCGGCGCGGGGGAGGCCGAGCTGCTGCACGACGCCTCCGTGGCGGAGCAGTGGTCCCCGGGGGAGGTGAGTCCGGACGGCTCCCGCGTGGTCCTCACCCGCCACCGGCTCTGGCGGGACGGCGTGAACATGGCTTTGTCGCTGTGGGTGCGGGACATGGCGACCGGCGAGGAGATCGAGGCCGTGCCGTGGGACGAGCACTGGGCGGCGGACGCGGCGTGGCTGGACGACGACTCGTTCGTGTGCGTCTCCGACCACCGCGGCCGCGGCATCGTGCTCCGGGTGCACTGCCCCCGCGGCGGGGACGTCCGCGTGCAGACGGCTGCCGGTGGCGCGGACCAGGACTGGACCTACTCCTCGGTGCGCGTGGCGGGGGAGGACCTCGTGGGCCTGCGTGCGAGCTACGCCCACCCCGCGCAGCTGGTGCGCTGGTCCGCGCCCGGTGCGGCAGCCTCCGACGCCGGTGCGCGGGCGACGTCGTCGAGCCACGGTGACCCGGCGCCGTCGGACGCGCCCGAGGGATCCGCAGGACCCGCCCCGGTGACCGGGCTGGTTCCCGACGACGCCGTGCCCGGGCGTCTGGAGGAGGTCACCACCACGGCCGGGGACGGCACCGAGATCCGCGCGTGGCTCGCGCTGCCCGAGAGTGCTGCGGGCACCCGGCACCCGCTCGTGGTGTTCGTGCACGGGGGTCCGTGGGGTTCCAACAACCAGTGGAGCTGGCGCTGGAACCCGTGGCCGTTCGTGGCGAAGGGGTACGCGGTGCTGCTGCCGGACCCCGCGATCTCCACGGGCTACGGCCAGTCGATGATCGAACGGGGTCAGCAGGAGCTGGGCGGGGCGCCGTTCACGGACGTCATGGCGCTCGTGGACGCCACCACGGCGCGCGCGGACATCGACCCCGAGAAGCAGGCGCTCATGGGTGGCTCCTACGGCGGGTACATGGCCAACTGGGTGGCCACGCACACCGGGGGCCGGTTCCGGTGCATCGTGACGCACGCGTCCCTGTGGAACCTGGACTCCATGGGGGCCACCACGGACAACACCCTGTGGCGCGAGGCCATGGGCCCCTCCCAGGCCGCCGAGTACTCCCCGCACCGCTTCGTGGAGCGCATCGAGGTGCCCCTGCTCGTGATCCACGGGGACAAGGACTACCGGGTGCCCGTCTCCCAGGGACTGGAGCTGTGGGCGGACCTGCAGCGCAGCACCTCGGTGGCGGGCCACCGCTTCCTCTACTACCCGGATGAGGGGCACTGGATCCTCAAGCCCGCCAACGCACGGACCTGGTACGAGACCACCCTCGCGTTCCTGGACCAGCACGTGCTGGGGAAGGACTGGGAGCGGCCCGAGCTGCTGGGCTGAACCGGGCCGCCGGGAGCGTCGCCCCGCCGTCGCCACCCGCGGCGCGGCGGCGTCGTCGGGCGAGCACCGCGTACGGCGGCGGAGAGTTCGGTCACGTGTGCGCGGGGCGGCAGGTGGAGGGGAGTAGAATCGCCACGATTCCCCTCTGCCTCTACCTGCGAAGAGAGACTCGTGTATGTCTGAAAACACCGCCCAGCGCGCCGATCTGCGCAACGTGGCCATCGTGGCCCACGTTGACCACGGCAAGACCACCATCGTCGATGCCATGCTCCAGCAGACGCACGCGTTCTCCAGCCACGGAGAGGTTGCGGAACGGGTCATGGACTCGGGCGACCTGGAGCGCGAGAAGGGCATCACGATCCTCGCGAAGAACACCACGGTGTTCTACGACGGTCCCGCCGCGAACGGCGAGACCATCACCATCAACGTGATCGACACCCCCGGCCACGCGGACTTCGGCGGCGAGGTGGAGCGTGGGCTGTCCATGGTGGACGGCGTGGTGCTGCTCGTGGACGCCTCCGAGGGCCCCCTGCCCCAGACGCGCTTCGTGCTGCGCAAGGCCCTCGAGGCCAAGCTGCCCGTGATCGTGGTCGTGAACAAGGTGGACCGCCCGGACGCGCGCATCGAAGAGGTCGTCTCGGACACCATGGACCTGCTGCTGGGCCTGGCCTCGGACATCGCCGAGGACAACCCGGACCTGGACTTGGACGCCGTGCTGGACGTCCCCGTGGTGTACGCCTCGGGCAAGGCCGGCCGCGCCTCCACCGACCAGCCCGCCAACGGCGAGCTGCCGGACAACGAGGACCTCGAGCCGCTGTTCAAGACCATCATCGAGCACATCCCGGCGCCGTCCTACAACCCCGAGGGCGTGCTGCAGGCCCACGTGACCAACCTGGATGCCTCCCCGTTCCTGGGCCGCCTGGCGCTGCTGCGCATCTTCAACGGCACCCTCAAGAAGGGCCAGACCGTCGCCTGGGCCCGCCAGGACGGCACCCTCAAGAGCGTGCGCATCTCCGAGCTGCTCGCCACCAGGGGCCTGGACCGCGTTCCCGCCGAGAGCGCCGGACCCGGTGAGATCGTGGCCGTCGCGGGCATCGAGGACATCACCATCGGTGAGACCCTCACGGACCTGGAGAACCCCGCTCCGCTACCGCTGATCACCGTGGACGATCCCGCCATCTCCATGACCATCGGCATCAACACCTCCCCGCTGGCCGGGCGCGTCAAGGGCGCCAAGGTCACCGCGCGCCAGGTCAAGGACCGCCTGGACAAGGAGCTGATCGGCAACGTCTCCCTGAAGATCCTCCCCACCCAGCGTCCGGACGCGTGGGAGGTCCAGGGCCGCGGCGAGCTCGCGCTGGCCATCCTGGTGGAGCAGATGCGCCGCGAGGGCTTCGAGCTCACCGCGGGCAAGCCCCAGGTGGTCACCAAGACCGTCGACGGCAAGGTGCACGAGCCGTTCGAACACATGACCATCGACGTCCCCGAGGAGTACCTGGGCGCCGTGACCCAGCTGATGGCCGGGCGCAAGGGCCGCATGGAGGGCATGAGCAACCACGGCACCGGCTGGGTGCGCATGGAGTTCAAGGTGCCCTCCCGCGGTCTGATCGGCTTCCGCACCAAGTTCCTCACGGACACCCGCGGCGCGGGCATCGCCTCCTCCTACGCGGACGGCTACGAGCCGTGGGCCGGGGACATCGAGTACCGCACCAACGGCTCGATGGTCGCGGACCGCGCCGGTGTGGTGACGCCGTTCGCCATGATCAACCTGCAGGAGCGCGGCTCGTTTTTCGTGGAGCCCACCTCCGAGGTGTACGAGGGCATGATCGTGGGCGAGAACTCGCGCGCCGACGACATGGACGTGAACATCACCAAGGAGAAGAAGCTCACCAACATGCGTGCGGCCTCCTCCGAGACGTTCGAGAACCTCACCCCCCCGCGCAAGCTCACGCTCGAGGAGTGCCTGGAGTTCGCGCGCGAGGACGAGTGCGTGGAGGTCACCCCGGAGGCCATCCGCATCCGCAAGGTGGTCCTGGACGCCAACGAGCGCCTGAAGGTGGCGCGCGCACGGGCCCGCGCCTGATCGTGGTCGACCCGAAGTACCCGGGCGGGGGACACGCCACCGAGGGCGCAGTGGACTCGCTGCTGCCCGAGGGTGTGGACCCCGCCCGGGCGCGTCTGCTCTTCGTGCACGCCCACCCGGACGACGAGGCGGTGAACACCGCCGCGACCATGGGCCACTACAGCGCCCTGGGGGCGGTCACGGTGCTGCTCACCATGACGCGGGGTGAGCGCGGCGAGGTCATCCCGCCGGCCCTGGCCCACCTGGAGGTGGGGCACCCGGACTGCCCGGACACGGACGGCACCGCCCTGGGCCTCTACCGGATCGCGGAGCTCGACGCCGCCGCGGCCGCCATGGGCCTCACGGACCGGTTCTACGCGGGGGAGCCCCCCGCCCTGGACCCGGCCGTGGGCTTCGCCAACGGCGCGGGGAAGTACGTGGACTCCGGCATGAGCTGGGGGCCGGACGGCCACGCCCAACCCGCCGCGGATGTTTCGCCCGCCGCACTGACCGCGGCCGATCCCGAGGAGGCCGCCGCCCACGTGGCCGCGGCCGTCCGGGCGCTGCAGCCGCACGCGGTGGTCACCTACTCGGACGACGGCGGCTACGGCCACCCCGACCACGTGGCCACGTTCCGGGTGACCGTGCGCGCCGTGCAGCTGGCCGCGGCGGCGGGCGATGCCGAGAACGACGCCTGGTCCGTGCCCCTCACGTGGGGGATCGAGAGCGAGGTGGACCCCGCCGACCGCCGGCTGCAGGCCGCGATCCGCGGCGACCTCGCGGTGAAACGGGCCGCCATGGCCGCCCACGCCACGCAGATCGTGCTCGCGCCGGACCCGCAGGACACGGGGTACACCATGTCCAACGGCGTGCTCCAGCACATCAACACCACCGAGACGTACCGGCTGCTCGATCGGCGCACCCCGTGAACGCACCGCACTCGGACAGCGGCCGTGACGGGGACGGCGGCCAGTGCGCCGCCACCTCGCCGCGCGCACCGGGTGCCGCGCGGGGAGCGCGGGACGCCCCGACGCCTCCTGCCCGGAGAAGATCGCGTCCGCTGAACGGCACGGAGCCCGCCGCACCATGGGCGGCCCTGCCTGCGGAACCGGAGGCGGACTCCGCGGTGGGCAACCCCGAGACTCCGGGCCGCGCGGACGAACGGCCGGGAACGGCGTCGTCGGCGGTGACCGCGGTGCCCACGGGACTCGTGGTGGGTCCCGTGGCCACCGCCATGCACGGCGGCATCTGGTACCTGGGCGGCTGGTGGTTTCCGTGGGGGCTCGTGTTCTCCGGCATGCTGCTGCTGTGCGCGGGCGTGTGGTGCGGAACCTCCACCCGGCGGGTCTGGGCCGCGGCCGTGCCCGGACTGCTCACGTACCTCGTGGCGTGGGCGGGTGCCTACCTGCGGCAGGGCTCTGCGCTGGTGGCCACCACCTGGACGGCACCCGTCGGCGTGGTGGGGATCCTGTGGTTCGTGGTGGTCTTCCTGGCCGTCATGGCCGCCGTGATTGTGACGGGACGTTGGCTCGTGCGTCGGCGCACGCGATAGCCTCGAAGGCCCCTCGCTAGAATGTTGGACAACTTGGGAACTGAAGGGAAGGTCCGAGAAACGTGACTTATGTGATCGCTCAGCCCTGCGTGGACGTCAAGGACAAGGCGTGCGTGGAGGAGTGCCCCGTGGACTGCATCTACGAGGGTGAGCGCTCCCTGTACATCCACCCGGACGAGTGCGTGGACTGCGGTGCGTGCGAGCCGGTGTGCCCCGTGGAGGCCATCTACTACGAGGACGACACCCCGGACGAGTGGGCCGACTACTACAAGGCCAACGTGGAGTTCTTCGACGACCTCGGATCCCCGGGCGGAGCCGCGAAGCTCGGCAACACCCACAAGGACCACCCGATGATCGCGGAACTGCCCCCGCAGAACCAGGACTGATCCGGTGAGCGAGCGCGGGGGCTTCGGCCTGGACCTGCCGGACTACCCGTGGAACTCCCTGGCCCCGTACCGGGCGCAGGCGGGGGAGCACGCGGACGGCGTGGTGGACCTGTCCATCGGCACGCCCGTGGATCCCACGCCGCTCGTGGTGCAGGACGCCCTGGCCGCGGCGGCGGACGCGCCCGGCTACCCCACCACGCACGGCACGCCCGCTCTGCGCGAGGCGGTGGCGGCGTGGTATGCCGAGCGCCGCGGGGTGCCGGGCCTGGACCCCGAGGCCGTGATGCCCACCGTGGGCTCCAAGGAGCTCGTGGCCTGGCTCCCGCTGCTGCTGGGTCTGGGCCCTGGTGACGTGGTGGTGCGCCCCGTGGTGGCCTACCCCACCTACGACATCGGTGCGCGTCTCGCGGGTGCGGAGTCCGTGGCCGCCGACTCACTGGACGAGCTGGAGCCCGCGGTGCGCGAACGGGCGCGCATGGTCTGGGTCAACTCCCCGGGCAACCCCACCGGCATCGTGCGGGACGTGGCGTCCCTGCGCCGGCTCGTGGACCAGGCCCGCGCCCAGGGCGCCGTGGTGGTCTCGGACGAGTGCTACGCGGAGCTCGGCTGGGGCCGCTGGGACGTCTCCGAGGGCGGGGAGCCCGTGCCGTCCGTGCTGGACCCCCGGGTGAGCGGCGGGGACATGTCGCTGCTGCTCAGCGCGTACTCGCTGTCCAAGCAGTCGAACCTCGCGGGCTACCGGGCAGCGTTCCTCGCCGGTGACCCGGTGCTGATGGCATCCCTGGTGAACTCCCGCAAGCACGCGGGCATGATCGTGGCGTACCCGGTGCAGGAGGCCATGCGCGTGGCCCTGGGGGACCACGCCCACGTGGCGGCGCAGAAGGCGCTCTACCGGCAGCGCCGCGCGGCGCTGAAACCCGCGGTGGAGGCCTTCGGGTTCACCGTGGAGCACTCCGAAGCCGGACTCTACCTGTGGGCCACAGCGGGGGAGGACACCTGGACCTCCGTGCAGCGCTTCGCCCGGTTGGGGATCGTGGTGGGTCCCGGCACGTTCTACGGGGACGCGGGCCACGGCTACGTGCGGCTCTCCCTGACCGCCACGGACGAGCGCGTCGCGGCCGCCGTGCAGCGTCTCCGACAGGCGCTGTGAGACCGCCCCGCGCGCGGCGGCAAGTGGAATACCGCTCGCACTAGCGAGTAGGTTGGACCACGATCACACCGTGTTCCCACCGGACGCGCACGCCCTTGCGCTGCCACGACGCCGTGACGGCCCGCAGCGCGCACCGACACCTGGAACACCCGAGCAAACCGTGAAGGACTCACCATGGCAGAGGCCAAGAAGAACACCGGCAAGGTGGAACTGAACTACGAGAAGGGCAAGTCCCTCGAGCTTCCCATGCTGGAGGTCACCGAGGGCAACAAGGGCTACGGCGTGGGCTCCCTGCTCAAGGAGACCGGCAACGTCAGCTTCGACCCCGGGTTCGTGAACACCGCCAACACGCGGTCCTCGGTCACCTACATCGACGGCGCCCAGGGCATCCTGCGCTACCGCGGCTATCCCATCGAGGAGCTCGCGGAGCACTCCAACTTCCTGGAGACCGCCTACCTGCTGATCTACGGCGAGCTGCCCACGCGCGAGCAGTACGAGGACTTCCAGCACCGGATCACCACGCACACCATGGTGCACGAGGACATCAAGATGTTCTTCAACGGGTTCCCCCGTTCCGCGCACCCCATGCCCGTGCTGTCCTCCGCGGTCTCGGCGCTGTCCACCTTCTACTCGGACTCCCTGGACCCCTTCAACAAGGAGCACGTGGAGATCTCCACCATCCGCCTGCTCGCCAAGGTCCCCACCCTGGCCGCGTACGCGTACAAGAAGTCCGTGGGCGAGCCGCAGCTCTACCCCCACAACAACCTCAACTACGCGGAGAACTTCCTGCGCATGTGCTTCGGCGTGCCCGCCGAGGAGTACGAGGTGGACCCGGTGGTCGCCAAGACCCTGGACATCCTGTTCATGCTGCACGCGGACCACGAGCAGAACTGCTCCACCTCCACCGTGCGTCTGGTGGGCTCTTCGCACGCGAACATGTTCGCGTCCGTGTCCGCCGGCATCAACGCCCTCTACGGTCCGCTGCACGGCGGCGCCAACGAGGCCGTCCTCGCCATGCTGGACCAGATCCAGAACCGCGGGCTCTCCGCGGACGAGTTCATGGAGAAGGTCAAGAACAAGGAGGACGGAGTCCGCCTCATGGGCTTCGGGCACCGCGTCTACAAGAACTACGATCCCCGTGCGCGCATCATCAAGGGCTACGCGCACGACGTCCTGGCCAAGATGGGCGGCAACAACGAGCTGCTGGACCTGGCCATCGGGCTGGAGGAGAAAGCGCTCGCGGACGACTACTTCGTGGAGCGCAAGCTGTACCCGAACGTGGACTTCTACACCGGTTTGATCTACAAGGCCATGGGCTTCCCGGAGAAGATGTTCACCGTCCTCTTCGCGATCGGGCGCCTGCCGGGCTGGATCGCCCAGTGGCGCGAGATGATCGAGGACCCCGAGACCAAGATCGGCCGTCCCCGCCAGCTCTACGTGGGCGAGGGCGAGCGCCACTACCCCACGGCCAGCTGACCCCACCGGTCTCCCGGTACGACGCCGCCCCGGTCACCTTCTCGGTGACCGGGGCGGCGTTCCCGTGTGACGCGGCGTTCGGCCGTGCACAGCAGGAGGCGCGCCGAGCAGCCCGTGCGCACCGTGGCGCCGCGCCCCGGAATCTGACCGCACCCGGCGGCGTCGGCCCGGGGCACGGGGGAGGGGCTCAGCCCTCGTAGCCGTTGGGGTTGTTCTTCTGCCAGTTCCAGTGGTCGCGGCACATGGTGTCGATGTCCCGGTCCGCGGACCAGCCCAGCTCCGCGAGGGCGGCGGAGGGATCGGCGTAGGACACGGCGGCGTCGCCCGCGCGGCGGGGGGCGATCTCGTACGGGATCTCCCGGCCCGAGGCCTTCTCGAACGCCTCGCGAACCTCCAGGACGGAGTAGCCGCGCCCGGTGCCCAGGTTCCACACGTGCAGCCCGGGGTCCGCGGTGATCCGGTCCAGGGCCTTGAGGTGGCCGTCCGCGAGGTCCACCACGTGGATGTAGTCCCGCACGCCGGTGCCGTCCGGGGTGGGGTAGTCCCCGCCGAAGACCATGAGCTTATCGCGCCGCCCCACGGCCACCTGCGCGACGAAGGGCATCAGGTTGTTGGGGATGCCCGAGGGGTCCTCACCGATGCGCCCGGACTCGTGCGCGCCCACGGGGTTGAAGTAGCGCAGCAGCGCGATGGACCACCGCTCGTCCGAGGCGGCCAGGTCCGTGAGCATGTCCTCGATGTGCTCCTTGGTGCGCCCGTAGGGGTTCTGGGCGTCCATGGCGAGCTTCTCGGTGAGCGGCATCGTCTCCGGTGCGCCGTAGACCGTGGCGGAGGACGAGAACACGATGGACCGGCAGCCGTTCTCCTCCATGGCCCACAGCAGGTTCACGGTGCCGCTCACGTTGTTCGTGTAGTACCACAGCGGCTTCTCCGCGGACTCGCCCACGGCCTTGAGACCGGCGAAGTGGATCACGGCGTCCGGGTGGTGGTCGCGGAACACGGTGCCCAGACCCGGGCGGTCCAGCAGGTCCACCTGCTCGAACGCGGCAACGTCGCGGCCCGCGAGCTCCGCGACCCGTTCCAGGGACGTGCGGGAGGAGTTGGAGAGGTTGTCCAGCACCACCACGTCGTGGCCCGCCTCCAGCAGTGCGAGGACGGTGTGCGAGCCGATGTAGCCGGTTCCCCCGGTGACAAGAATCTTCATGGGGTCCACCCTATCCAGCGCGCCCGGGAATCCTCTGCGCGCCGGGGCCGGCCCGTCGCCCCTTTCCCCGGCAGCCGCACGCCGCGAAGGCGTGCGGTGCCGGAACGTGTGTGGCCGGTCCCGTTGCCAGGACCGGCCACACGCTCCCGGCGCGACGACGCCGCCGCGCTCAGTTCGCGTGCAGCACTGAGTTCAGCTCCACGGAGCCGCCGCTGCGGGGCAGGGCCTCCACGGCGCCGTTCACCGAGTTGCGGCGGAACAGCAGGTTGGAGACGCCCGAGAGCTCGGAGGCCTTGAGCACGCGGGGCTCGGCGGCGGCGTCGAGCAGGGACACGCGGGTGCCCGCGGTGACGTAGAGCCCGGCCTCCACCACGCAGTCGTCGCCGAGCGAGATGCCCACGCCCGCGTTCGCGCCCAGGAGGCAGCGCTCGCCCAGGGTGATCCGCTGCTTGCCGCCACCGGAGAGGGTGCCCATGATGGACGCGCCGCCGCCCACGTCCGTGTGGTCGTGGACCACCACGCCCGCGGAGATGCGGCCCTCCACCATGGCCGCGCCGAGCGTGCCCGCGTTGAAGTTCACGAAGCCCTCGTGCATCACGGTGGTGCCCTCGCCGAGGTGCGCGCCCAGGCGCACGCGGTCCGCGTCACCGATGCGCACACCGGAGGGGACCACGTAGTCCACCATGCGGGGGAACTTGTCCACGGCGAAGACCGTGACGGGCCCGCCCGCACGCAGGGCGAGCAGGGAGCGGGTGAGCTCTTCGGCCAGGACCGGCCCGCGGCTCGTCCACGCCACGTTGGCGAGCAGACCGAAGATGCCGTCCAGGTTGATCGTGTTCGGCTGGACGAGCCGGTGGGAGAGCAGGTGCAGCCGGAGGTAGGCGTCCGCGGTGTCCTGCGGGGCCGCGTCCAGGTCGACCACCGTGGTCACGATCCCGGAGCGCACGTTGCGGTCGGGGTCCGTGGTCGCGGCCACCCGCAGGTCCGCCTCGTAGCTGGAGTCGGGGTTCGCGCTGAGGGCGGGGGCGGGGTAGAAGACGTCCAGGACGGTGCCCGCGCGCTCGCCGGCATCCACGACGGTGGCCAGGCCCACGCCGGATGCGGTGCGGGAATTGACGGTGCTCTCGCTCGTTGAAGTCATGGCCCCATCCTAAGTGTCGTGCCGTGTCCACCGGTGGCGCGCGGGCCGCGTCTCACCAGGTGGGCCAGGTCTGCTGGACCCGCCCGTGCGGCACCTGCCGTTCCCAGGCACGAGGGGACCCGGTGACTATGCTGGCCGCCATGGCAGCCGATCAGCAGACACCCGCACTCGACCTCACGATGGATCCCGCGGACCTCACGGCCGCGCTGGTGGACGTGGAGTCCGTCTCGGACCACGAGGGCCCGCTCGCGGACGCCGTGGAGGCCGCCCTGCGCGAGCTGCCCCACCTGAGCGTGCACCGGGACGGGGACACCGTGGTGGCCCGCACGGAGCTGGGCCGGGACGAGCGGGTGATCCTCGCCGGGCACCTGGACACCGTGCCCCTGCCCACCGTGGAGGGCGCGCTGGGCGCGGTGCCGTCCGTGCGGCGTCGTGAGGGGGACCGGGACGTGATCTACGGCCGCGGCACCACCGACATGAAGGGCGGGGTGGCCGTCCAGCTGGTGCTCGCCCAGCAGCTGCGGGAGCCCACGCGGGACGTGACCTACGTGTTCTACGACCACGAGGAGGTCTCCAGCGACGCCAGCGGGCTGGGGCGCGTGATGCGCCACTCCCCGCAGCTGCTGGAAGCGGACTTCGCGGTGCTCCTGGAACCCACCAACGGCACCGTGGAGGGCGGGTGCAACGGGACCATGCGCTTCCGGATCACCACGCACGGCAGGGCTGCGCACTCGGGGCGCTCCTGGATCGGGGAGAACGCCATCCACAAGCAGGCGGAGCTGCTGGCCCGGCTGGCCCGCTACGAGCCCCGCACCATCACCGTGGAGGGCCTGGACTACCGGGAGGGTCTCAACGCCATCCGCACCGGCGGGGGAGTGGCGGGCAACGTCATCCCGGACACCGCGTGGACCGAGGTCAACTACCGCTTCGCCCCGGACAAGACCCTGGAGCAGGCGCAGCAGCACGTGCGCGAGGTGTTCGAGGGCTACGAGATCGAGTGGCAGGACCTCTCCCCGGCGGCGCGCCCCGGCCTGGACCGGTCGGCCGCGGCACAGTTCGTGGCGGCCGTGGGGCTGGAGCCGATGCCCAAGTACGGCTGGACGGATGTGGCCCGCTTCTCGGAGGCCGGCGTCCCGGCCGTGAACTTCGGTCCGGGGGACGCCCTGCTGGCCCACACGGACGACGAGCACGTGCACGACGACGCCGTGCGGGCCTGCCACGCCGCCCTCGCCCACTGGTTGTCCTGATCCGGCACGTAGCCTGGGTCCATGACCTCCCACGACACGACTCCTGAACCCGACTCCGGCGCGAGCAGTCCCGCCGAGCGCCACAAGGGTCCGGTGGTGCTGCGCCGTGCCCAGCTGCAGCGGCGCACCTCCGACCAGCGCTTCCTGGACCAGCGCCCCGCCGAGCCGGACGACTTCACCCGCACGGACCCGTGGCGCGTGCTGCGCATCCAGGCCGAGTTCGTGGAGGGCTTCGACGCACTCGCCAACCTGGGTCCGGCCATCACGGTCTTCGGCTCCGCGCGCACGGCTCCGGGCCACCCGGAGTACGAGCTCGCGCGAGCGGTGGGCCGGGCCGTCGGCGAGGCGGGCTACGCCGTGGTCACAGGGGGCGGCCCCGGCGTCATGGAGGCCGCGAACCGCGGCGCCGTGGACGTGGGGGCGCACTCCGTGGGCATCGGCATCGAGCTGCCCCACGAGCAGCACCTGAACCACTGGGTGGATCTGGGCATCAACTTCCGGTACTTCTTCGCGCGCAAGACCATGTTCGTGAAGTACAGCCAGGGCTTCGTGGCGCTGCCCGGCGGCTTCGGCACGCTGGACGAGCTCTTCGAGGCGCTGACCCTGGTGCAGACCGGTAAGATCACCCGTTTCCCCGTGATCCTGGTGGGCACCGAGTACTGGCGTCCGCTGCTGGACTGGATCACGGGCACCCTCGTGGCCGGGGGCAAGGCCTCGGACGCGGACCTCGACCTGCTGCGCGTGGTGGACACCGCCGAGGAGGTCGTGGAGATCCTCACCTCCGTCCATGCCCAGGACCCCGGCATGGGGATCGCACCCCCGGACGACGACGCCGCCCGCCCCGGTTCCGAGGCATGAGTCCGGTTCCACCCGACTCGCCTTCCGAGAGCCTCCCGCGCGAGTGCGAAGAGCCCGGCCACAGCCCGGCGAGGGACCGCACGGTGACCGCACCGCAGGACTCTGCTGGTGCCAGCCGCGCCCCGCGCGCCGGAGAGAGCCGCGCCCGCGGGGCAGCGGCCCGAACGCGGGCCCTGTTCTCGCGGGCTCCGTGGTGGCTCGCCGTCGTCGCCGTCTACGGCATCTCCCGGCTGTGGGGCTGGGCCGTCTTCGGCGTGGTGGGCGCGCAGCAGGGCCCGGGGCCGTGGGGCGACGGCCCGCTGGGGTACCTGGACTTCGTGGCCACGTGGGACTCGGACTGGTACCGCACCATCTTCCGGGAGGGCTACCCCTCGCAGCTGCCCACGGATGCCCTGGGCACGGTGCAGGAGAATCCCTGGGCCTTCTACCCCGTCTTCCCGCTGCTGGCCCGGGGGATCGCCGGGGTGACCGGCACGGGCTGGGCGGGCACCGCCGCCACGGTGTCCCTGCTCGCGGGGTTCGGGGCGGCGCTCGTGCTGTACCGGCTGGTGTGCACCGCGCCCGTCATGGCCGGCCCGCGGACACCCGGTGGCACCTCGCGCCCCGCGCTGTGGGCCGTGGCGGTGTTCGCGTTCAACCCCGTGGCCCCCGTGCTGCAGACCCCCTACGCCGAGGCCTTGAGCCTGTTGCTCCTGCTCGGCGCCATCCTGTGCGTCGTGCGGGGGCGGCCCGTGTGGACCGCCGTGCTCGTGGTGCTGCAGGCGCTCACCCGGCCCACCGGCGTCGCCCTCGCGGCGGCCCTGGGCGTGTGGTGGCTGTGGCGCGCGGTGCGGGACGTGCGGGCCCGGCGTCGTGCGTGGTACCGGTGCGCGGACCGCTGGCTCGCGGTCGCGCTGCTCGCGTGTGCGGCGGCGCTGGCCTGGCCCGCCATCGCGTGGGCCGTCACCGGAGATCCTGGGGCGTACACCGAGACCGAGGCCGCGTGGCGCGGGAGCTCCACCGTGGTGCCCGTGCTGCCGTGGTTCGAGCAGGCGGTCTCGCTCTTCGGGCCGGTGGGCGGGCTGCTGGCCCCGGTGCTGCTCGTGGTGGCCGTGGTGTGCGTGCTGCGCTCCGGCGTGGTGCGGCGCTCGCTGCCGTTCTTCGTGCGCGTGTGGATCGCCGCGTACGGCTGCTACCTGCTGCTCGTGCTCAACCCGCAGTCCTCCACGTTCCGCCTGCTGCTGCCGTGGGCCCCTCTCGCCGCGCCGCTCGTGCACGCGAGCGGGTCCCGGGCGTACCGCACGCTGCTCGTGGTCACGGGAGCCGTCCTGCAGGTGGTGTGGGTAGGGTGGCTGTGGCACTGGAAGCAGCTCCCCGGGGGAGGGGACTACCCGCCGTGAGACCGCAACCCGGGCACGGGGCGGCGGCTGCCGGGCCGCGCGGCGGGGGCCGTGGGCGGCGTCACGGCCAGGGGTTCGCGTTCGATAAGATGGTGGGCGCACACATCCACGAAGAGGAGCGCTAAATGGCGGCCATGAAGCCGAGAACGGGTGACGGACCCATGGAGGTCACCAAAGAAGGACGCAGCCTGATCATGCGGGTCCCCCTGGAAGGCGGCGGGCGTCTGGTGGTCGAGCTCAAGGCGGACGAGGCCGCGGAGCTGCGCGAATGCCTCTCCGGCGTGACCCAGTAGCGGCGTCACCCCGTCTTCGGAACGGACCCGTGACCCGCGGATCCCCGGTTCCACAGCGCGAGAGCCCCTCACCACGGTGAGGGGCTCTCGCGCTGCTCCGTGCTCAGCCGTGCTCAGGCCGCCCAGCGCGTCCCGAGCGTTATACCCGCGGCCACGGCCAGCAGGGCCCACAGCAGCGTGCCGAGCACCACCGCCAGGGCCGCGGCACCACGGCGCTCGCGGGCCAGCCGCACGGCGTCCACCATCGCGGTGGAGAAGGTGGTGAAACCCCCGCACAGCCCCGTGCCCAGGGCCACCGTCCACTCGGGGCCCAGGACCATGCCGAGCCCGCTGACCACGCCCAGCACGAACGAGCCCAGCACGTTCACGAGCACCGTGCCCAGGGGGAACGGCCGCTCCTGGCGCGCGCTCACGGCGCGGTCCGTCAGGTGGCGCAGCGCCGCGCCCACTGCACCGCCCACCGCGACGGCCAGCACCGCGATCACCGGTGCTCCCCGGAGGACGCCGGGCCGGTCGAGGACGACCCGGCCGGGGGCTGCTCGTCGGCGCCGGCAGGCAGGCCGCCAGGCGTCGTCGGGCTCGCGGTGGCCGACGCCGCCGGGGCACCGGTCCGCGTGTCCCCAGCGGTGGTGTCCAGTGCCTGCTCCGCCGCGCGGGCGCCGCCGGGGCCCCGCACGCGCGCCCCGAGGATCATCCCGAGGGCGGCGGCGAGCAGACCGGAGACGAGCGTGAGGCCCGCATACCCCAGGGCGGGGCCCGTGGCACCGGAGCTGACCCCGTCCCAGAGCTCCTGCGCGAACGTGGAGTACGTGGTGACCCCGCCGAGGGCCCCGGTGCCCACGAGCAGCCGCACGGTGTGCGCGCGCGGGGTCTCGGGACCGGGCCGTGTGAGGGCCTCGAGGAGCAGCCCGAGCAGCAGTGCACCGAGGACGTTGACGGCGAACGTGGGCCAGTGCCCGAAGGAGCCGGTGGGCAGCACGTGGGCCACACCCCAGCGGGCCACGCTGCCCACGGCACCGCCGAGGGCCACGAGACAGACGTCGCGCAGCAGGGAAGGCATCAGCGGCGCACGGCGAGCAGCATGCCCGTCCCCGTGGGCACCACCGCGGTGGACAGCCGGGGCTCGTCACGCAGGGTGCGCACGACCTCCCGCATGATCACGGTCTCCTCCTGCCGCTGCGCGGGCTGCGGCACGAGGTCCTGGTGCAGGGCGTCGTTGACCACGAGCATGCCGCCGCGGCGCAGCAGCCGCGCGCCCTCGATCACGTACTCCGCTGTGTTGGCCACGTCCGCGTCCACGAAGACCATGTCGTATGCGTTCTCCGTGAGGCGGGGCAGCACGAGGGCTGCGGCGCCGGAGATCGTGCGGGTCCGCTTGGTCTCGAAACCCGCCTCGCGGAACGTGTCCCGGGCGGCGCGCAGCGCACGGATGTCCGTGTCGATGGTGGTCAGCACGGACTCGGCGGGCATCCCCCGCAGCAGTGCCAGCCCGGAGACCCCCGCTCCGGTGCCCACCTCCACCACGGTCGCGGGTCGGGCGGAGGACGCCAGGACGGTGAGGAGCGCGGCCGAGGCGGGTGTCACGGGGTCCAGCCGCAGGGCGAGGGAGCGCTCGCGGGCACGGAAGGCGGTCTCGTCCTCCGTGGCGTAGGCCTCGCAGTAGGCCCAGCTCGTGGTCTTGTCCGTGGTCATGGACGCGCATGTCCTTCGCTGCCGTGTGCGGCGGGAGCCAGCGGGCCCCGGCGCCCGATGTGACGCCCCGGCGTGGCGCCGGAGTTTTCCGGAGGCCAGCCTATCGCGGTCCGGGCGCGGGGCGCGGGGAACCCCCGGTGCCCGCCCAGATCGCTGTCAGTTTCCTGCAGAACAATGGAGACGCGCCCCGGTTCGGGACGCGTCACACGCAGGATTCGCTCGAGGAGAGGGGACGGGGTGTCCACACGCAGCGCAGGCACGGCCGTCCGGCCCACGCGCCGGCCCGCCCGACGCACCGTCACTCTCGTGGCCGCCGTCGCCACGTGCCTGTGCGTGGCCCTGGTCGCCACCGCGGTGTGGAGCGTGGGTCGCAGGGCGCAGCAGGAGCAGCTCAGTGGCGCGCAGGCCGCGGCCACGTGGTCCCCGGGGGCCCAGGGCATGGTGGACACCACGTCCGCGGCGGACATCCGCTCCCTGCGCTCACTGGGCTGGGCCGTGCCCGGGCTTGCCGCGGAGGGCTACAGCGTGACCGACATCCGCCAGACCACCGTGGGCGGCGAGCCCGCCGTGGCCCTCACCCTGCACGACGACCGCGGCACGGTCGAGATCGTGGAGCAGCGCGGCCACGTGAACCCGGAGAACCCCGTGGACGGCGTGAGCGGACTGCCCGTCAGCGCCGAGGGGTTGCACGAGTCCGTGGTGGCGGGGTCCCGGCTGTGGGTGGAGCGCGAGGACCCGTGGCGCGCCGTGATGGTCCGCCCGGACGCGGTCTACACCATCACCTCGGACACGCCCCCGGCCACCGTGGCCGAGACCGTGAGCGCGGTGGTGGCGGAGGACCGCGCCCGTGTGAGTTTGCCCTCGCGCCACGACGAGAGCTTCGGCGCCACCGTGGTGGACGGCCTGCAGAAGCTGTTCGGCTAGGAACGACCCCGCGGGGCGTTGCCCGACGTTGATAGGCTCAGCGCGTGTTCGGGATTTCTGGCGGAGAAGCCATCATCATTCTCATCGTGGCCCTGGTGATCATCGGGCCCGAGCGCGTTCCCGAGTACGCCCAGAAGCTCAAGGAGATGGTCAAGGCCGTCCGCAGCTACGCCACGGGTGCCACGGAGGACCTCAAGGAGACCCTGGGCCCCGAGTTCTCGGACCTGGACTGGCGCAAGCTCGACCCCCGGCAGTACGACCCCCGCGTGATCGTGCGGGAGGCTCTCCTGGAGGACGACGCCGAGCGCCCCCGTCCGCAGTACTCGGCCTCCACCGTGGCCGCCCCCACCGTGCGGCGCCTGGCCCGGGGCGAACGGGCGCCGTTCGACACCGAGGCCACCTGAGCGGCGTCGTCACCGGGGCACGCAGGCCCGCGGGGCGGTGGACGGCTCAGCCGCGCGGCGTGATGCCCAGGCTGCGCCCGGCGAGTCCCCGGCCCTGGCGGTCCAGCGCCCGGGCGATCTCCCAGAGCTGGGCGGCGGCGGGTGAGTCCGGGTCCGCCCACACCGCGGGCACACCCCGGTCCGAGGCCTCCCGGACGGTGACGTCCAGCGGCACGCTGCCCAGCAGCGGGACGGGGTAGCCGAGGCGTTCGCTCAGCGAGGTGGCGATGGTCTCCCCGCCTCCCGCGCCGAAGACCTCCATGCGGGAGCCGTCCGGCATGACCATGGCGGACATGTTCTCCACCACGCCCGTGACCCTCTGCCCGGTCTGCTCCGCGAGCGTCCCGGAGCGCTGGGCCACGCTGACCGCGGCGTGCTGCGGGGTGGAGACCACCAGCACCCCCGAGCGGGGCAGCAGCTGACCCACCGAGATGGCGATGTCCCCCGTGCCCGGCGGCAGGTCCAGGAGCAGGTGGTCCAGGTCCCCGAAGTGCACGTCCGTGAGGAACTGCTCCACGGCTCGGTGCAGCATGGGCCCGCGCCACGCCACGGGCTGGGCGGGGTCCACGAACATCCCGATGGAGATCACCTTCACGACGCCGCGCGAACGGTGCCCCGCGCCCGCCGCGCTGTCCTGGGGCAGCCGGTCCACGCCCTCGGGCACCTCCACCACGGGGGGCAGGATCATGTCCCCCACACGCGTGGGGGACTGGGTGATGCCCAGCAGACCGGGGACGGAGAAGCCGTGCACGTCCGCGTCCACGATCCCCACCGTGCGCCCCATCGCGGCGAGGGCCGCCGCGAGGTTGACGGTCACGCTGGACTTGCCCACCCCGCCCTTGCCGCTGGTCACGGCGTGCACGCGGGTCAGGGAGTCCGGGTCCGCGAACGGGTTGCTGCGGTGGTGACCCAGCCGTTCCTGCAGCTCCCGGCGCTGCTCGGGGGTCATCACGCCCACGTCCACGACCACCTCGGTGACACCGGGCACCTCGGACAGCGCGGTGCGCAGGTCCGCCTCGATCGTCCCGCGCAGCGGGCAGCCGGACACGGTGAGCAGCACCGTGACGTGCGCCGTGGTGCCGTCCAGCGTGGCCGCGGGGATCATGCCGAGCTCGGTCACCGGCCGGCGCAGCTCCGGGTCGATGACCCCGTCCAGGGCGCTGCGCAGCCGCGGGTCCACGGTTCCGGCGGTGCCGTCCTTCCCGGTCACCGCGGGGTCTCCCCGCCCGCACCGTCGTTCCCCGCCCCGGGGGCCGACGCCGCGTGCGAACCACCGGAGCGTGCCGTCTCCCCGGCCGCGCCGGGGCGCTTGGCCCGCTCGGACTTCCTGCCGCCCCCGGACTTCCGTGCGCTCTCGGACTTCCGCTCGGGAGCACCGGTCCCGGCCGCCTCGGCACGCTGGTCCTGGGCGTCGATGATCTCCTCGAGCAGGCTGCGCAGCTCCGAGCGCACGTAGTCGCGCGTGGCGACCTCCCGCATGGCGATGCGCAACGAGGCGATCTCGCGGGTGAGGTACTCGGTGTCCGCGAGGTTCTGCTGGCCGCGCTGGCGGTCCTCCTCCGCGACCACGCGGTCGCGGTCGTCCTGGCGGTTCTGCGCCAGCAGCAGCAGCGGAGCCGCGTAGGACGCCTGCAGGGACAGCATGAGCGTCAGCAGGGTGAAGTTCAGGGACCGCGGGTCGAACTGGATCTCCTCCGGCGCCAGCGTGTTCCAGGACAGCCAGATGGCCACGAACACCGTCATCCACAGCAGGAACTGCGGGGTGCCCATCCAGCGGGCAATGGCCTCCGTGAGCTCACCGAACGAGTCCGGGTTGGGGCGGAAGCGGTTGAGGAACCCCGGGCGCTTCTCGCGCGGCTGGTCCAGGGGACCGGGGGAATACTGCGAGCCTGTGCTCTGCCTGGGGCTACTCATACCTCTTGCCCACCTTCCGGACCGGGGTCCCGTCGTCGTACGTGCGCCAGTCGTCGGGCAGCAGCGCGTCCAGGACGTCGTCGATCGTGACCGCTCCCACGAGCCGGTCCTGGTCGTTGACCACCGGCAGGATCGTGAGGTCGTAGGTGGCCAGCTCCCGAGCGACGTCCGCCAGCGACGCCTGGTCGGAGACCGGCTCGATGGACCGGTCGATCAGGTTGCCGATGGCCTCGGGGGGAGGGTAGCGCAGCAGCCGCTGCGTGTGCACGAACCCCAGGTACTTGCCCGTGGGGGTCTCCAGCGGCGGGCGGCACACGAGCACCGCGGAGGCCGCGGCGGGGATGATCTCCTCCTGGCGGATGTGCGCGAGCGCCTCCGCCACGGTGGCCTCGGGGGAGAGCACGATGGGCACCGGCGTCATGAGGGAACCGGCGGTGCCCTCCTCGTACTCGCGCAGGCGCCGGACGTCCTCGGCGTCCTCGGGCTCCATCATGGTGATGAGGCGCTCGGCCTCCGCCTCGGGCAGCTCGTTGAGCAGGTCCGCGGCGTCGTCCGGGTCCATCTCCTCGAGCAGGGCGACGGCGCGCTCCTTCGCCATGTGCGTGAGGATGAACACCTGGTCCTCCTCCGGCAGCTCCTCGAGCACGTCCGCGAGGCGCTCGTCCTGCAGCTCCCCGGCGATCTCGAGCTTGCGCTTGTCCGGCATGTCCCGCAGCTCGTCCGCGAGGTCCGCGGCCTGGTCCTCCTCGTGCTGCGCGATCCACTGGGTGGCGGGCTGGTGCCCCGCGTTGGAGGGGTCGTCGGTGTCCTCCCAGTCCACGATCAGCGTCTGGTTGCGGCGCCGGATCAGTCCGCCCGTGGCCTGGGACCGGCGCACGAACAGCTGCGACACCACCCAGTCGCCGCGGTTGTTGGACTTCTCCATGGCCACGTCCTCGATGGTGGCCGTGCCGGATCCGTCCAGCAGCACCACGGTGCGGTCGAAGAGCTCGCCCACGGCGAGGGTCTCGGCCCCGCGCTGCTCGAAGCGCCGCAGGTTCACGAGGCCCGTGGAGATGATCTGGTCCGCGTCGATGCTCGTCACGCGGGTCATGGGCACGAACACCCGCTTCTTCCCGAGCACCTCCACCACCAGGCCCACCACGAGGGGCCGGTTCTTCACGGACGGGCGCGTGCCGGGGCGCAGCAGCACGACGACGTCGCGCAGCCGCCCCAGGCGGTCGCCCAGGGGGTCGAAGACGTCCAGGCCGATCAGCCGGGCGACGAAGATCTTGGAAAGGTTTGTGCTCACCCGCCCAGCCTAGTGATCCACGCAGGATGGGGACATTCGGGGCCGGACCGGGCACAACGCCACGGGGCCGTGGCCCTGCGGGACCGGAGCAGGGCCGGGGACAGGCGGCACCCCGGCAGGTGCGGTGCCACGACACCGGCGGGATGCGGTCCCACGGGGTTCACCCGCTGCGATGCCCCAGGGGTTTCCCGGCGCGCTCGCACCGCTGTGCGGGACAATGTCCGGTATGAGCAACCCGAACCGCAGCCCAGCCCAGTTGTCCATCGCCCCGGAGATGCCCCGCGGGGAGGTGGTGGGGCGCTACCGCACCTACGCCGAGGCGCAGAAGGCCGTGGACTACATGTCCGACGAGCACTTCCCCGTGGCCATGGTCTCGATCATCGGCAGCGACCTGAAGTCCGTGGAGCAGGTGACCGGGCGGCTCTCGTACCCGCGGGTGGCCCTGCAGGGGGCGCTCAACGGCATCTTCTTCGGCGCCTTCTTCGGCCTGGTCATGACCATGTTCGGGGGCGCGAACATGGTGCCCACGGTGCTGCTCACCATGCTGCTGGGCGGGGCGTTCTTCATGCTGATGGCCACCATCACGTACGCGATGTCGCGCGGCAAGCGGGACTTCACCTCCACCAGCCGGATCGTGGCGGGCAGCTACGAGGTCCTCGCCGCACCCGAGGTGGCCGGGCAAGCCCGTCAGGTGCTCGGCGGCATGCCCGGTGAGCCGGGTGCCGGGGCACGCGCCCAGAACCCCGCCCCCTTCGGCGGACGCGGTCCGGGCGGGGCCCGGCAGGACGGGGGGAACGGCGAGCAGTGGGGCCCGGGCGACCCGGGCCACGGCGGAGCCCGGCAGGGTGCACCCCACGGCGGTGCACCCCGGAACGGCACGTACACCGGTGGCCCCGAGGGGCGGCCGGGCGTGCCGGGCCAGGGCACGCCCTCCGGTGCCGCGCACGGCAGCAGCTCCGCGGCGTCGGCCCCCGGTGCCTCCCAGGACACGCAGCCGGGCCCGGCGGCCCAGCAGCAGGACCCCAACCGCTCCGCGAAGTTCCCCGACCTCCCGGACGGACGGCCCCAGTACGGCATCCGCGTGGAGGCCGAGGCCACTCCCGAGGTCGACCGCTCCGCGCCGTGGACCCGCACGGGTGGCCCCGCCGCCGCGCAGGACGCCCGGGACGCACGCGACGCCCAGCAGGGCGGCGGCGCCGAGAACGGCACCCCGGAGAACCGCCGCTGAGTCCTCGGTGACCGGTGCCGGCCCACGAGCCGCACCCGGTGGAAATGCTGAACGCCCCGCACGGTGTGCGGGGCGTTCTGCATGGTCCGGGCTCGGGGTCAGGCGCGCGGGCCCACGTTCTCGGTGCGGTTCCAGATGCCCTGGATCCACGACTCGACGTCGTCCGGGTGGCGGGGCAGCGCCGCGGAGAGGTTCTCGTTGCCGTTCTCGGTCACGAGGACGTCGTCCTCGATGCGCACGCCGATCCCGCGGTACTCCTCGGGGATCGCGAGGTCCTCCTCCTTGAAGTAGAGCCCCGGCTCGATGGTGAACACCATGCCCGGCTCGATCACGGCGTCCAGGTACAGCTCGCGCTTGGCCTGGGCGCAGTCGTGCACGTCGATCCCCAGGTGGTGGCTCGTGCCGTGGGGCATCCAGCGGCGGTGGTGCTGGCCCGACTCGGACAGGGAGACCTCCGCGGAGACCGGGAGCAGGTCCCACTCCTCGAGGCGGTGGGCCAGCACGTCCATGGCCGCGGCGTGGACGTCCCGGAACCGGTTGCCGGGCACGGCCACCTCGAACGCCGCCTCGGAGGCGTCCAGCACGGCCTGGTAGATCCGGCGCTGCACCTCGGTGTAGGTGCCGTCCACCGGCAGGGTGCGGGTGAGATCAGCCGTGTAGAGGGACTCCGCCTCCACCCCGGCGTCCACCAGGATCAGCTCCCCGGGCTTGACCGAGCCGTTGTTGCGGATCCAGTGCAGCACCGTGGCGTTGTTGCCGGAGGCCGCAATCGTGTCGTACCCGAGGTCGTTGCCCTCGAGGCGGGCACGCGAGAAGAACGCTCCCTCGACCACGCGCTCACCGCGCTCGCCGCCAATCGCCTGGGGCAGCACCGCCACGATGTCCTCGAAGCCGCGGATGGTGGCGTCCACGGCCTTGCGCAGCTCACCGACCTCGTAGTCGTCCTTCACGAGCCGCAGCTCGCTCAGCGCCTCGGCCAGCGTGGCGTCCTTCGCGTCGGACTGCTCGAGGTCCACGCCCGTGTTGATCCGGGAGGTGTCCACGAGCGCGTCCATGTTCAGGTCCACGTCCCGCACCAGCCGGATGCTCAGACCGCCCAGGGCAGCGTTGCCGGCGTCCTTGGTCACGGCCGTCTCCAGAGCCGAGAGGTCCTGCGTGGGCAGACCGAACTCGTCCTGCAGCTGCTGCAGGGTGGGTCGCGGTCCCACCCAGAACTCGCCGTTCTTGGCGTCCGCGTAGAACTCGGCGGAGTCCCGCCCCGCCATGGGGTGGAAGTAGAGAGTGGCCACGTGGTCGCTGCCGTTGTCGCCCCGGCCCGGCTCGGTGGGCTCCATGACCAGCACGGCCTCGGGCTCGTGGTCCACTCCCATGCCCGTCACGTGCGCGAACGCCGAGTGCGGGCGGAAGCGGTAGTCGGTGTCGTTCGAGCGCACCTTGGGGGCACCGGCCGGGATCACCAGGCGCTCGCCTGGGAACAGGCGCGAGAGCCGGGCACGGCGCGCGGCCGCGTACTCGGCAACCTCTGCGCGCGGCGTCGTCGTGTGCTCCGGCGCGGCCCAGCCCGAGGCCATGAACTCGCGGAACTGCTCGTTGTCCGGGCGCTGGGAGCGGTTGTCCACGCGCTCGTCCATGGGCTGCGCGGCGTCCTCGCTCGCGTGGTGGGAAGCGGCGGTGTGCTGGGGGCCCTGGCTCATGGGCGCGGTCATCTCCTTCGCGGCGCGATCGCTCGCGCACGGGTGGGGTGCGGGTCTGTCCCGTCCATGGTGTCACGCCGGTCAACAGCGCGCCCGCACGGGGCACCGCCGGTATCGTGGAGCCGGTGAGAATCGACCTGCACACCCACTCGATCGCCTCGGACGGCACGGAGACCCCCGCCGACGTCGCCCGCTCGGCCCACGCCGCCGGGCTCAGCGTCTTCGCACTCACCGACCACGACACCACCGCCGGGTGGCAGGAGGCCGGGGACACCGCGGTCTCCCTGGGCGTGGCGTTCGTGCCGGGCATGGAGGTCACGTGCACCACGGCGGACGGGATCTCCGTGCACATGCTCAGCTACCTCCACGACCCCGGGTACCAGCCGCTCGTGGCGCGCATCGAGGAGTGCCGCCGCAACCGGCTCACCCGGGCGCGGCGCATGGTGGAGCTGCTCGGGGAGGACTTCGACATCTCGTGGCAGGACGTCATGGCGCAGGTGGGCCCGGACGCCACGGTGGGCCGCCCCCACATCGCGGATGCCCTGGTCTCCCTGGGCGTGGTGCCCACCCGGTCCGCGGCGTTCTCCGACCTGCTCTCCGGGCGGTCCAAGTACTACGTGCGCCACGATGCACTGGACCCGGTGGAGGCCATCAAGCTCGTGCGCGCGGCGGGTGGGGTGCCCGTGTGCGCGCACCCCATGGCGCCGCTGCGGGGACGCGTGGCGAGTGCCGCGGACTTCGAGGCGATGATCGACGCGGGCCTGGCCGGCCTGGAGGTCGCCCACCGGGACAACCCGGACGAGTCCCGCGCGATCCTCATGACCATGGCCGCCGAGCACGACCTGCTGGTCACCGGCTCCAGCGACTACCACGGTGAGGGCAAGCCCAACCGGCTGGGGGAGAACTCCACGTCCGCGCGCTCGCTCACCCGGATCTGCGAGCAGGCCACCTCCGGCGTGGAGGTGCGCTGGCCCTGAGCGGCCGGCGCACGGTGGCGGCGTCGGTGGCTCAGACGGTGTGGACGGGGACGTCCGGCAGGCGCAGCCGCATGACGTCCACGGCCTCGGGGTTGCTGTCCACGCACACGAACCGGCGCCCCAGCTCCGCGCTCACGGCACCCGTGGTGCCGGAGCCCGCGAAGAAGTCCAGCACCCAGTCCCCGGGGCGGGAGGACGCCGTGACGATCCGCCGCAGCACGCCCGCGGGCTTCTGCGTGGGGTAGCCGGTCTTCTCCCGCCCGGTGGGGGAGACGATGGTGTGCCACCACACGTCCGTGGGCAGCTTCCCGCGCGCGGCCTTCTCGGGCCCCACGAGCCCCGGAGCCATGTACGGCTCGCGGTCCACGTCCTCGGAGCTGAAGTGGTACGCGGCGGGGTCCTTGACGTACACCAGGATGGTGTCGTGCTTCGCGGGCCAGCGCCGGGTGGTGCGGCCGCCGAAGTCGTAGGCCCAGATGATCTCGTTGAGGAAGCACTCCCGGCCGAACAGGGCGTCCAGCAGGATCTTCACGTAGTGCACCTCCCGGTAGTCCAGGTGCACGTAGAGGGTGCCGTGGTTCGCCAGCACGCGGCGCGCGTGCGCGAGCCGCGGCTCCAGGAACCCCAGGTAGTCCGCGAACGAGTCCTCGTAGCGCCGCAGCGAGCCCATGACGGTCTCGTAGGACCGCCCCGCGAACCCCACTCGGTCCCCCTGGCCGTGGGCCACGGGGACCGAGCGGGTGGTGCGGCGCACCTGGTCCCGCCCGGTGTTGAACGGGGGATCCAGGTACACCAGGGAGAACGACTCGTCCGGCAGGGACTCCAGCACGGTGAGGTTCTCGCCGTGCACGACGGCGCTGGTGCCCTCCGGGTCGAACACGAAGGGCTCCGCCGCGCTCACCGCCTCCTACTCCCCGGCGTCGGAGGACTGCTGGGCGTTCTGCGCGCTGTCGGCCCGATTCTGCCCGGAGGAACGACGACGCCGCCGACGCCGCTTGGCGCCGCCCTCGCCCGAGGTCTCCACGGACGTCTCCCGCGTGGAGCTCTCACCCTGACCGGTCCCGCGGGAGCCCTCGCCGTCGCCGGAGCGGGGACGGCGGGAGCGCTGCCCGGAACCGGAACCGCCCGCGTCGGAACCGCCGGAGCGCCGGCGCTCGGAGCCCGAGCCGCCCGAGCGGCGTCGTTCCCCGGAGCTTCCGCGGGAGCCGCCCGCGGGGCGCTTGTCGTCGCGGCGGGGGCGGGCGTCCCCGAGGTCCTCGAGCTCCTCGGCGTCGAGGCCCTCGAGGGTGCGCTGGGACTTGGGCAGCCTGCCCTTGACCGTGCGCGGGATGCTCAGGTCCGTGTAGAGGTGCTCGGAGGACGAGTAGGTCTCCACGGGCTCCGGGACGCCGAGCTCCAGCGCCTTGTCGATCAGGCGCCAGCGGGGGACGTCGTCCCAGTCCACGAACGTGATGGCCGTGCCCTTGTTGCCCGCGCGGCCCGTGCGGCCCGTGCGGTGCAGGTAGGTCTTCTCGTCCTCGGGGCACTGGAAGTTGATGACGTGCGTGACGTCCTCCACGTCGATGCCGCGCGCGGCGACGTCCGTGGCCACGAGCACGTCCACCTTGGAGTTGCGGAACGCGCGCAGCGCCTGCTCACGGGCGCCCTGGCCCAGGTCCCCGTGCAGGGGAGCAGCCGCGAAGCCGCGGTGGATGAGCTCGTCCGCGAGCTTGGCCGCGGCGCGCTTGGTGCGCGTGAAGATGATGCTGCGCCCGCGGCCCTCGGCCTGCAGGATGCGCGCGACCACCTCGTCCTTGTCCAGGTGGTGGGCGCGGTAGATGACCTGGCGGATGTCCTTCTTGGTGGTGCCCTCGTCCGGGGCCGCCGCGCGGATGTGCATGGGGTGGGTCATGTACCGGCGGGCCATGGCGACCACGGGACCCGGCATGGTGGCCGAGAACAGCATGGTCTGGCGCACCTCGGGAACGGCGGCCAGCAGCTTCTCCACGTCCGGGAGGAAGCCCAGGTCCAGCATCTCGTCCGCCTCGTCCAGCACGACCATGCGCACGTGGCTCAGGTCCAGGAAGTGCTGACGGTTCAGGTCGATCAGGCGCCCGGGGGTGCCCACGACGACCTCCACGCCCTTCTCGAGCTCGGCGATCTGCGACTCGTACGGGCGTCCGCCGTAGATGGTGGCCACGCGGGCGTTGCGGGTCTTCGCGGCGATCGCGAGGTCGCTGCCCACCTGAACGGCGAGCTCACGCGTGGGGACCACGATCAGGGCCTGCGGGGCGCCGGGCTTCTTCAGCTGCTCCCAGCCCTCGTCGTCCCGGCCCACCGCACGCTGCAGGGCGGGGATGCCGAAGCCCAGGGTCTTTCCGGTGCCCGTCTTGGCCTGGCCGATGATGTCCTGCCCCGAGAGGGCGATGGGCAGCGTCATCGCCTGGATGGGGAAGGGAGAGGTGATGCCGTGGGCCGCGAGGGCGTCCACGATGTCCTGGCGGACCCCGAAGTCCGCGAACGAGGACTCCGCCACGGGCTCGGCGGTCTCGATGGCCTGCACCCCGGCCTCGTCGGGCTCGGGGGCGTCCTGCTCGGGTGTTGCGGTGATGTCGGTCAAAACGATCCTTCACGGGTAGGCGCGGGGCACCGGCACCGGGTCTCGTGCGCCTGCCGTCCTGCGGGGGACGGGCACGGCGCGAGCCGGGGGCCACCGCGCGAGTGTGAGGAAGCCGATCGTGAAACGCACCCCGCCCGGGCGCTCAGCGGAGGGCGCGTGCGCCCTCCGGGCGCGGTGCCGGAGCGGGTGGAAAGTGAACGTGACGGTCTCTTGGGACGACCGGTCATCCTGCTAGACGAGCCCAGTGTACCCGCAATACGAGAGGCCGGAACGGGACGACGCCCCCGGGACGGGGGCGTCGTGGCGCACCGCTCGGGCCCGGCGGATGGTTCGGGGAGCTCAGGCGACGGGGGCGAAGCCCACCTTCCGGCGGGTCTCCTTGCCGGTCTCCACGTAGCCGATGCTCGCCGCGGGGACCATGGCGGTGCCGCCCTTGGTGTCCTCCAGCACGAGGGGGGATCCGGAGGACAGCGCCTCGGTCACCCTGGCCCGCACCTCGTCAGCGGACAGGTCGCTGTTGAGCATGAGCACCTGCGAGACGTTCTGGATGCCGATCTTGATTTCCATGGATACCCTCCTGCGACGGTCCCGGCCGCTGCGCGCGGAGCGGGACGGTGTGCTGCGGACCGGACGCGCCGTGCGGGGACGGGGCGTCAGTCCCGGTCGTTGCGGCCCAGTCTAGGAGCAGGCTCCGGGCGCTCCTCGCTGAGGGACTTGATTCCGCCCCAGGCTAAACGGAAGATCCGGTCCTGGACCTCCTCGCGCGACCCGGACTCCGGGTGGCGGATCCAGTAGATCGCGGAGGTCTGCACCATGTTCACGAGACCGCGCGAGAGCAGCATGGCCTGCGCGGGCGGGGCGCCCGTGGTGGGTCCCAGCAGGGCGGCCACGGCGCTTGCGACCCCCTCCGAGAAGTCGTCCAGCTGGGCGGCGACCTCCGGGAAGGACATCACGTCCGCGCTGAACACCAGACGGTGGGCCTGGGGGTGGCTGTGCACGAAGTCGAAGTGCGTGACGATCACGTTGCGCACCCGCTCCCGGTGCGTGTCCGACTCCGAGAGTGACTCCTCCAGGCGCCCGGACAGCTCGCGCAGCGTGTGCTCCACCAGCGCCAGGAAGAGGTCCCGTTTGCCGGGGAAGTGCTGGTACAGGACGGGTTTGGACACCCCGGCGGCGGCCGCGATCTCGTCCATGGACGTGGCGTGGTAGCCGCCGTCCGAGAACACCCGCAGGGCGGTGTCCAGCAGCTGCTCGCGGCGCTGGTCCCGGCTCATGCGGCGGGCGCGCGTGGGCGCGGTGCGGGAGGCGGGATCGCGGTCGTCGACGGCTGTCATGGGGTTCTCCTCTGCGGACGGCGGTGTCCGTGGTGGCATCAGCTCGCCGCGCGGGGGCGCGGGGTGTCTGTGGG